>NZ_CP050699.1:0-335000 GCF_005116675.2 Desulfosediminicola ganghwensis | reverse complement strand
GTTCTCATTTGTGATTTTGGTGGTGGTACTTCAGATTTTTCCGTTCTTAAAGCCTGCGGCAGAAATAAAAAAAGTTACCTTGAGAGAAGGAAAGATATCCTCTCTCTCGGCGGCTGTACTGTTGGCGGTAACACCCTTGATTCAAGCCTGATGTGGTCGGAGGTCGCCAAAACATTCGGTAAAAATGTCAAGCTTTCCTACCCCATGACCAAGAACGTGGTCAGTATGCCCGGTTCGATAATGAACAGACTGCGAAAATGGCATTTAATTCCGCAGCTCAATACCCCCAAAACGATGAGATATCTGCATGAAATAGAACGGTTTGCCGACGAGCCACAATGCATTCGGAACCTCATTTCATTGATTGAGCACAATCATGGTTATTCACTGTTTAAGGCGATTGAAAAAGCGAAAATTGAACTTTCCGGCAGAGAGCAGACGGTGATTGAGTATAAAGACTACAATATTTCAGTCCACCAGCCGGTTGCCATCGCTCGATTCAATGAGACCATAGCAAACGACATCGAGCGTATCATACACTCGATAAAGACCACGGTCAGCAGCGCCGGTCTCGGTAACAACCAGATAGACAAAGTGATGTTGACAGGTGGAACATCAAATGTCCCTCTCATTAACAGCTATCTCACCGCCACCTTCGGAAGAGAGAAGATTATCAATACAGATGCGTTTACCAGTGTTGGCCAGGGGCTCGGCTTTTGCGGCAATCAATATATGTAGTTCATGGTTTGTAACAAAAAGGGGCAGAGTGGAATTACTTGTATCAACTCGTGTAATTTTAGTCAGTCCCTTTTAGATTTGCCTCCATCAGGTTAAACCGGTGCCATCACAATTGTGATTGTCACCGGCTTTTTTGAGTTGTTCGCATTTGTTATGCTCATAAGTAGGAGTTTATTACGTGTCAGCTGAGAGTCGCAAGCACCACATTGCAGGGGGAAGCTGGGATCCACAGTGAGTTTGTGCGTAGCTCTCATCTAAATTCGTTTGCGTCCCAGTGCGGTCTATACGCAGTTAATCATGGAAATCATAAGCCTGGAGAACTAGAAATCACTGATGATAGCTTGCATAAACTTCGGGTTCGGCACTTGCAATACGCCGATTCTAAGGGATTAAAATTATCATCGACCAGGTTTTAGTCCTTGTTCTGGTACTTTCTCCAATAATTATTGTTGGAGGTGTGTTGGGTAATGCTCAAAATAAAAGAGTATCGCAGGAACTTTTTCGCCTAATTGTTCTAGCGCTAATGTTTTTAATCGGTTTACGACTTTTATGGCTTGCATGATGTGAAAGAGCGTGAATCCGGAGGTGAACCGCAGGGGGTATAAATAAGACCAGCAGCCCCGGTTATCTTCTGCTCTTTGACTGTTGTGCACGAGATGGGCAAACCATGACTGCAATTTAAGGCAATTCCGTAAGGATATTTAGAAACCTTCCTCACATATCGGGTACGATCCTTTCAGCAGCTCCGGGCATGAGCCTAGAGCTTCGTTTGTAAACCGACATATTTTTGAACAGACGCATGTAAGAAGTTGGTCTCGACTGGTTTGGTGATATAGTCGTTCATGCCGGCTTGGATACACTTCTCTTTATCGCCGGCCATTGCAGTTGCTGTCATCGCAATAATTGGAATATTCGCCTTGCTCGCGATAGGGTTGGCGCGAAGTGTCCTGGTTACATCTAAACCATTCATACCCGGCAACTGGATGTCGACAAACGCGATATCGTAATCCTTTTCCCCTATCAGCTTTAAACCTTCCTCTCCGGTTCCAGCCTGGTCAGTTTTGCCTCCGATTTTCTCCAACATAGACGATATGACGATTCTGCTGACATAATCATCTTCGATGATCAGGGCATTAAAAGAACCGATGTTTTTTGTCTGTTCCAGGGAATTAAGCAAAGAAACGTTATCAGCACTCTGCTCCTGAAGATAAAATGGTAAGTTCAGGTAAAAGCTTGTTCCCACCCCTTCCTGGCTGGCAACGCAGATACCGCCCCCCATCAGGAGAACAAGCTGCTTGACAATAGCAAGGCCAAGCCCCGCTCCCTGTTCGCCCGTTTTGCTCTTCATTTGGGTGAAGAGGTTGAAAAGATTGGGGATATCATCTTCAGCGATCCCAATGCCGTTGTCAGAGACTGTGATCAGTAAGCAGACTTTTTTTGTGGTTCGATGTATCGTATCGATTTCGGTGTGAATATCATCTGTCTGGCTGAACTTGATTGCATTGCCGACAAGATTCATCAAGATCTGAGACAACCTGTTGTCATCTCCATACAGGGAGTCCGGAACGTTTGTATGCTGGGTAAATGACAGGGTGAGGTTCTTTTCCGAAGCCATCAAGGAAAACATGGTATCGATACCGCCCAGAACATCCCGGAGCCTGAACGGTTTCGGTTGAAGGGCCATTTTGCCGGCCTCTATTTTTGAGATATCAAGTATATCAGAAACCAGACCCGTCAGACGCCTGCAGGAGTTGATGCCCATTTCAACATATCCCCGCGCGCTCTCTTCCAGCGCCTCTGCCTGAAGCAGTTGCAGAGTCCCCCAGATTCCATTTATGGGTGTTCGCAGATCATGGCTCATATTGGCAAGGAAAATGGATTTGGTCTGATTCGCTATCTCCGCCTGTCGTTGTGCGTCAAGTAATCCTGTCACGTCACCCATGGAGAACAGCACCCTCGACCAGCTGGCTTCGCTTCCGGGCACAATCGCTCCCCTGATCCGGGCTACGCGCCTGTTCCCCTTAAGTGTGCGAATGTTGTATAACTGCGACTCTGAATAACCGATACTGGCAAGTGCTGATACAGCCTCGATAAAAAGAGGAAGCGATTGTTTCTCGGTAAACACATATGAATACTCGTTGAGCAGCTGTTCCCTGGTATCTGCTTCAAAAAGCTTCAGGCTTGTGGAATTAATGTCGACTATTTTTACTGTTCGGGCCAATACCCGGGCGACCTCGATGTTTGACCTAAAATACGACTGAATGTCGGTAATCCCTGCTTCCGCCAGATTATCGATATACTTTTTTACCTCTGTTAAGTCCTGTTCCCATACGGAGATAGGGGTGAATTCAAATATGCTCCTATATCTTTTTTCACTGTCAACCAGTGCCTGCTCTGCTTTCTTATGCGTAGTGATGTCACGGGCAAGCCCCAGCACAAATGTCTTTTCCCTGGTTGTGTAACTGCACAGGGCAACCTCTACGGGAAATGTTGTTCCATCTTTCTTTCTGTGCAGGCCGAGAGTCCTGTCCAGCCTCCCCTGGTTGAGTTCATGGATAATATCCTTTATCTCGGCTTTTGAGGAACCTACTTCAATCTGATCTGTGGTCATGGTCAGCAGCTCTTTTCTGCTGTAGCCGGTGGAGCTACATGCTTGCTGGTTGACCATCAGAATACGACCGGAAGTATCTGTGAGAAAAATCGAATCCTGTGCATGTTCCACAAGCAGGCGAAATTTTTCCTCACTATCTTTGAGGGATGTAATATCAACCAGGTATCCCTGGTAATGCGTTACCTCCTGCTGCTCGTTGCGTTGGATGGTGGTAAAATGTTCAACCCAAATTAACTGTCCATTTTTGGCCACAAGACAGTATGGGAGATGGCTGAATCGGTTGATCCCCTTGCGGGTGTAGGACTGCACCTCATCTTTTACCCTGTCGAGATGGGGCGGGTAAATCAGGTCCGCATAGGTGGTTTTATCGGACAGAAAATCATCAACCTCATATCCAAGCAACTCCTTGATATTGGGCGAGACATATTCTGTCGGCCAACCGTTCTTATTCTGCCATTTCATTACAACGACATTTCCGGTGACAAAGAGGTTTCGCTCTTGTTCTAATACCTCATTGACATTAACCAGCTCCCTGTTGAGTTGGCGGAGCTTTTTTTCGGTCTTCTTTCTGGCAACAATCTCTTTTCGGAGTTGAATGTTGTTGTATGCCATTGTTGCTATTTCACTGGCCATGAACTCAAGAAGCAGTGCTGCAGCTTCAATCTTCTCCCTGGGGACAACTTTGACTTTCTGTAGTGCGGACCAGTAGGCTTCAGGCTCAAGATCGAGTTCCCTGGCATAAGAAAGAGCCTCGTTCTTCGATGGGGGTGCATCAAAAACCTGCCCCATGACCAGAAAGCCTAGGGTATCGTTTCCGACGATAATAGGAATTTTGCCGTCTAGCATGCCGGCATGGCATCGAAAGACATTTGTGTTTTTGCCATTGGCATCTTGCCGACCTTTAAGGAGCAATTTCAGGCATCTGTGCAATCCCAGGGGGGTTGTCCGTATCATGTTCATGCAGACGGACTCGGGTTTACCCGCATAGGAGATGAGCTGGCCATCGGTGCTAAGATATGCATTGGCAAAGCCTGTCGCCTCGTAGAATCGCTGCTGTAAATGTCTGATTTTAGCTTCCCCTACCACTTCAAGCAGGTTTTCATTTCTTTTCGAGCAGTTACTATTAAACATATGCTTCCTCCTTCACAGAGAGAGTGCAGATAGAACTCAAGGGAATCGGTGTCACTGGATTCTCGATACTTCGTCGGCAAGGCCTCCTGTTAAAGCAGCATGACAGGTGTGGTGGAGTGATAGCGGAAATGTGGGTGGGTTGCTCCTCTTAGTGGCTAAGTTGTGCAAGGAAAACAGTAGTAATCACTAGTAGCACCTGAATAAGAACCTAATATATCATAATTCTGCGATCCGCAGAACAGGATATTCACCAGAGCAGGAGCTCAGGAACAGGTGGTTAATACATTTCACAAGTTTATCATGTAATTCTGAATAGCTTTCAACATTGATATATAGAATTGGTCCCGGTTCGTTGGACAGGCTCGGGGCATGATTAAGGTGGAATCTCTGTTGTTGGCAATGCCGCCATTGGCAGTTTCCCATCAAAAAACGAATGTGGTATCTGGTAATTCTAAAAACGAAATTAGTTTTTTAGCCCCTTTCTCAACTCTGAACCCGTTTCAAATCTTTGCAAATATACGCACTCCCAGTTCACCGAGCGCCAGAGTCGTTCTATGAAAACGTTATCCATCCAACGCCCTTTGCCATCCATAGAGATGCTGATGCCAGCTGTTTTTAGAGCATTGGTAAAATCAAAACAGGTAAATTGGACGCCCTGGTCAGTGTTGAAGATTTCGGCTACTCCATAAAGGTTGATGGTATCCTCCAGGGCAGCAACACAAAAGTCACAATCCATGATGTTTGAAAGCCACCAGGCTAGGACAGCCCGACTATGCCAATCTATAATAGCCACGAGATAAAGATGACCTCGTGGCATTGGAATATATGTAATGTCAGCACACCACACTTGATCTGGCCACTGCAATTTCCTGGAACTGTTCATCGCAAACAAGGAATCGTTTTACTATTGGTGAAGGTTGAGATATGGTTCCAGGATTTAATTGCGATTTTGTGGGCGCTTGCGATCAACATAAACCAGATTCTTGTACGTCTCTTTCTTTTATGCTTGCAGATCTTGTAAAACAGCTTGAAGATGGCCTCCCGGAAGTTCTTGAGATCTGGGTGAGGCAATATCTGCATACCTCCCACCTTGCCCTTCAAGACATCTCCCGGCACGAGGCGAACGCTCTCTTTCTACAGCTGATCAAAGTTGTTGGTACCAAGCTTTGCACTCTCGATGAAAGAGGGGGGGCTACCCGTTTCAGTGAGGCTGAGACAAGTGCCCTCGTGAAGAGCCTGACCGATATTACTGCAAAGGGCGCGGATGTAGTTCAGGTGGTTCACTGTATCAAGATGATGAGGGTTGCTCTGGAGCAATACACCCGGGGCGTTGCTGCATCAGAAAACCATAAGTCACTCATGCTCAACCTCCTGCACTGTGTGACCGATTGCCTCGAGATCAGCATGATTACCAGGTGGCAGGCAGTAAAGAACAGGGACGAAGGAGCGATCGAACCGCAAATCGTTATTGGGCCGTCGACATACAAGTGCATTTTCGAGTCTACTTCCAATTTGGTTCTCATAACTGATGAGGCCGGGCTCATTCTGGAAGTGAACCCAATTGTACACATCGCGTTTTCCGGCGAACGATTGGCAGGCCGTTTTTGCGGCGAGCTGCTGCAGATAGAGGGCGAACTTGAGTCGATTCTCAGTATGTATCCACCCGATACGAATAATGAACTGACTATCGAAGTGGCCGGAATCAGGAAAACGTATAATCTGCAGATACGGCTGCTATCCAGATTGTATCCGCTGGCACGGGGGTTCCTCTTTATCCTCAATGATATTACCTGTGCCGTCGATCACAGGCAGCTTCTGGAGCAAAGGGTCAAAGAGCGGACCCGTGCCCTCGCAAAGTCTGAAAAGCTGCTGGATTCAATTTTCCAGTCTGTGGGCAAAGGTATTCTTTTGCTCGATAGCGAACTGGAGGTCGTTCAGGCCAACCGGATGGCGAGTGAGATGTATGGGGTTCCGCTGGAAGTGCTCATTGGCAGCTATTACCAATCCTTTACCGATGAGCAGGGCTTTCTGGTTATGTCAAAGACATGTCGTGAGCTTGAAGAGGGGGAAGTACTCAGAGTTGAATCCCAGAGCCTGTATGTTGACGGCAGGAAGTTCCCGGCACTTATCACGGTTACCTCGATGACGCTCGACAACAGGACTTTCTGGCCGCTTATCGTCTCAGATCACTGCTGTCTCACAAATAATAACGTGATTACGGATAAATAAAGGCTCGGAGAGCTTCTTGTGTTATAGTGAATTTGCGAAAAACAATATAATAACAAGGAGATCCGAGCCATGGCTCATTCTAGCACAATCCTAAATCAGATTGCTTCATTTTTCCCAAGACATGATTTTGAGAAACTGGCAAGAAAGCATCATCATGGACAAAAGTTTCGCTCCTTCAACAGATGGAGCCAGTTTCTCGCCATGACTATAGCCCAACTCACTTCCAGAAAGAGCCTTCGTGACTTAGTCAGCAACCTGGCCGTTCAAAAGTCTCGTTTGTATCATTTGGGTATGAGGCCAACTAGTCGGGCCACCTTGGCTCGTGTCAATGAGCAACAGCCTTATGAGACTTTCAAAGCCATGTTCTTTCAGCTTTTGCATAAGTGCCAGGCGAATGCTCCGAAGCATAGGTTCAAGTTCAAGGGTAAAATTTATTTACTCGATGCAACGATGGTCAATCTCTGTCTCTCAGTGTTTCCGTGGGCTAACTACCGCAAAACCAAGGGTGCCATGAAATTGCATTTTGGCCTTGATGCAAGTGGCTATCTTCCAGTCTTCATGGATATGACGGAGGGCAAAAAACATGAAATCGAATGGGCACGATCTCTTAACCTGCCTGCCGGTTCTTGTGTAGTTTTTGACCGAGGGTTCACCGATTACACTTGGTACGAGACCCTCGACAAACGCAAAATAACGTTCGTAACACGGCTTAAAAGTAATGCAAAAGTCTATCGCTACGGCAACCGACGTAAACCCGATTCTCCTGATGTTCTTGAAGACCAAAAGATAAAAATTCCAGGATATCAGTTCACTTTTCGACGGATTATCTATGTTGATCCAGAAACGGGCATTGAGTATCAGTTTGTGACAAATTCGAGGAAACTCAAAGCATCAGAGGTTGCTGCAATTTATAAAGAACGCTGGCAAATCGAACTGTTCTTTAAGTGGATCAAGCAACAACTAAAAGTGAAGACGTTTCTTGGAACATCTGAAAACGCAGTACTTACACAGCTATGGATTGCCCTCTGTGTCTATCTAATGCTGTCGTATTTTAAATTCATGGCCAAATTCAAAGGATCGCTCACGCAACTGCTCAGGCTATTGCAATTGAACATTTTTGAAAGAAGACCGTTGGCTGACTTGTTAAAGCCGCCTGACAAACCAGGAAAAACACAATTTTCGCCACAACTTGCATTGTGGAATTAACTATGAGACAGCAGTGGTCTCAGATATAACCCAGCAGAAAAAACTGGAAACACGGATTGTCGAGCAAAAGCAGCATGCTGAAGAGATGAATCTGACTCTTCGTAATGTGCTCAAGTCCATAGAGAAAGAGAAAAAGGAATTTGAGGAGAACCTTTCATTGCGAATTCGCAACTCATTGTTGCCAACTCTCTCGCGTATCAGGAACGAGCGTGATGACGAATGGCGTTCCGGTTATTTGTCGATGCTGGAGGAGCAGATGATTTCTCTCACCGAGGATTTTTCCCAGGCTCTCGATGGAGATCTCCTCAGGTTGAGTAAAACCGAGCTTCGCATCTGTCGCTTCGTCAAGGCGGGATTGACCGGCAAGGAGATCTGCGACACCCTGAATCTGTCATTCGAGACGATTCAGACGCACCGGAAGAACATTCGCAAAAAACTGGGATTGCGGGGAAAAGAAATTAATCTACACACTTTTTTGGCAGACAGGGGTTTGTAGTATGTATATGGGAATGGATGAAGTGCAAGAAGGCGAGGCAGGTATTTCCTGGGCTGAAGAGTATGATGTGGTCGTCATTGGCTCCGGTTTTGCCGGTCTTGCGGCGGCGCTGGAAGCGAGGCTCGGCGGCAGTGAGGTGATCGTTCTTGAAAAGATGCGTATACCCGGCGGGAACTCTGCGATCAGCGGTGGACTGTTTGCGGCGGCCGGATCACCGCTTCAGCACAGAGATGGCATAGAAGACAGGCCGGAGCTGATGCTTGAGGATATGCTGAAAGCAGGAATGGAACTCAACCATCCGGAACTGGCCCATGTTGTTGCTTCAAACTCTTCGGAAACACTGAAGTGGACCATAGACTACCTTGGCGTTGCCTATAAAGATAACCTCAACCAGCTCGGCGGGCATTCGGTACCGAGAACGTATATCACCAAAACGGGTACGGGCTCCGGCATCATTCAACCGATGCTGGAAAAATGTCGGCACCTTGGTATAGAAGTGCGAATGAGGGCCCGGTTTTCCGAATTTGTGCAGGCTCCCGACGGCCGAGTCACCGGAGTAGCCATTCAGGCGGGGTATTATCATCCCAATGAAGAATCCGGTACATTGCAGTATATACGTGCCCGTCAAGGGGTGGTGCTTGCTACCGGTGGTTTTGGTGGCGATGTTTCCTTCAGGTCCATTCAAGATCCCAGGCTGACACACCTGGTCGATACAACCAATCACAGCGGTGCCACAGCCGAGGGATTGATCGCCGCCATGGGGATCGGCGGCTCTCCGCTGCAACTCTGCTGGATACAGCTCGGGCCGTGGGCTTCTTTTGATGAGAAGGGATGGGGAGTCGGCTCCATGTTCACCCTGCTGGCCGGTTTTCCCTACGGCATCATGGTGGATGCCAATACCGGAAAACGGTTTGTCAACGAGACGTCGGATAGACGACTCCGCACGGATGCGATGCTGATGAATGACCGCACGCCTGTTGCCATTGTCGACTCCGAAGGGGTAAGCCATGCAACGACTCTGGAGAAGTGCCTGAAGCGCGGTGTTGTTAAGGCGTTCAACTCGATTGAGGAACTCGCGACCTACAACATGATCCCTTTGGAAGCCCTGCGGGAAACCCTGGAGAGGTATAACCTTTATTTGCAGCATGGCAGGGATGCCGAGTTCGGTAAGCCTCTTCAGGCAGGGCTCAAGCCTATCGGAAAGCCGCCATATTATTCTATTCGCCTGCTCCCCAAAGTGCATTACTGCATGGGCGGGATCAAGATAGATACCCAATCCAGAGTTGTGCATATCAAAAGCGGTCGGCCTATAGAGGGGCTCTATGCTGCAGGCGAGGTAACCGGTGGAATCCACGGTGCCAGCCGGCTTGGGAGCAACTCTGTGGTTGAATGTCTTGTCTTCGGGCGAATAGCCGGCAAAAATGTTTGCCGGGAAATGCACTGAGAGCCTTTGCTGCTGGGTAAAAACAACAAATACAAACTATTATCGGGTATGTTTTTTTACCCGATAATACCCCGATACCTCCCCTACATTCATTACGTCAGGCGCGATACATTCACTCTCTACAGGTGATTTTCGGTCCGGGTTATGAAGGTCATTATAAGCCGGGCCGGGAAAATAATTACTTCATGGGAGGATAAGTATGGGCAAGACAAACGAATATCAACCAGATCGCAGAAAGTTTCTGGCCGGGATGGGGATGGTCGGGGCGGCAACTATTGCAGCCCCGGCACTGAAAGCCGTGGCCGCAGAGAGTTCCACTGTGTGGGCTGAAGAGCATGAAATTGTAATCATTGGTAGTGGCTTTGCCGGATTGGCAGCTGCCATAGAGGCCAGAAACCTCGGTGCAAAAGATGTTGTGGTGTATGACAAAATGCCATATTTCGGAGGCAACTCAACCTACAATGGCGGCCTTTTTGCCGTACCGGCTTCACCACTGCAGAAAAAAGAAGGAGTGCAGGATTCACCCGAGACCATGACGGCAGACCAGCTGAAGGCCGGGCGAGGTGTTGCTGACAAAGACCTCCTGCTGCATGTGGCCAAACATGCGGAAGAGGCTCTGCGGATGACCCTGGATGCGGGGAGCGAATATTTCCCCTATCTGCAGCAGCTTGGCGGTCACTCGGTCCCACGTACCTACCAGACAACCAGTGCCAGCGGTGCCGGTATCGTGCAGCCATTGGTTCAGCAGTGTAAGAAACTCGGGGTGCAGATGGTGACCCGGGCAAAATTCGATCACCTCATCCATGACGAAGAAGGCAGGGTGATTGGTGTACAAATCCTGAAGGGCCATTATTTCGGTCGGGACACGGAAGGCTCTCCGGTAAACATCAAGGCAAAGCGCGGCGTACTGATCGCAACCGGCGGGTTTGCGCGCAACGTTGGTCTCAGGCAGGCTCAGGATCCGACTCTGACCGCTGAGGTTCCTTCAACCAACCCGCCGAGTGCAACCGGTGAGGCCTTGCTGGAACTCTTCAAAGCGGGCGCGATACCAGTCCACATGGCCTATATCCAGACCGGCCCCTGGGCATCCCCCGATGAAGACGGCTTCGGCTATGTTTCCAACTATTCCATTTATAATTTTGCCCACTCCATCTCTGTCTTCACCAGGACGGGCAAGCGTTTCATGAACGAAATTGCAGACCGCAAGACCCGTTCAGATGCGCAACTGGCCTGTCGTGATGATGCTGGTAACCCGCTGCCGCCAATTACTATTACGAGCTATAAGCATGCCAAAGAGCACCCGACCATGAAAAAGGTGCTGAAATATGGTGTCGGCTGGAAATTTGACACTGTTGAGGAGCTGGCAGCGCACTTCAAGGTGCCGATCGAGCCCCTTAAAGCCCAGATCGAGGAGTACAACGGATACGTGAAGTCCGGCGTGGATGAGCAGTTCGGCAAACCGATGGAAAAAGCGAAAGGAAAATATATCGAAGCTCCTTTTGTCGTGATCCGGAACTGGCCGAAAGTGCACTATTGTCAGGGCGGTGCCAAGGTCGATGTGCTTGCCCGGGTAATCGGTTCTGATAACTGGAAGCCTATTCCGGGCTTGTATGCGGCGGGCGAGGTAACCGGTGGAATGCACGGTGTCAGCCGTCTTGGCAGATGCTCGATACCTGACTGTATGGTCATGGGCATGACGGCGGCCAGAAGCATGATGAAAGCGTGATAGACGAAGACTGGGAGGTATTATGAAAACACGACTGAAGATTGTACTTATAGCGGCATGCGCTCTTTTCGTAGCCGGATCTGTTTTTGCCGGGGAGACCCTGAAGCAGTTTGGCGATACCAAGGGAAGAAGCTATCATGCTGATCTCTATGATGGAGAATCCTGTGATTCCTGTCATAACAACGCGAAGCCGGAGACCTTTCCGGCAGACTTTGCCTGTTTTGAGTGCCATGATGGTGATGAGCTGGTGGAGGCTACCGCCAGACCGGCAGACGAGAAATGGCAGAACCCGCATAACAACCTGCATTATGGCAAGGATGTCCCCTGTATGGAATGTCATGGTGAGCATCAGGAAAGTAAGCCTCTGTGTGCCGGCTGCCATTCATTTGAATACCCCAATTACAAACAGTAATAGCGGTTACAGTTGACATAGCCATTGAAAAACGGGCAGGTGAACAGGGAGAATGTTTGCCTGCCCGTTTTTCCTTTTTTAAAGAGGCGTCCCGTCACTGCTGCCCAAACGCGGAGGACGCTTCAAGCCTTCACTGTGCCGGCGGTCGGGGTCGGGCCTTGAATTTTCGTGTTGTCTGAAATCGTTTCCAATCAGGATGCATGCATAGCCAGATATCGATGTACAAAAGCCTGACTTATTCGGCAGTAAGAAAACAGTGTATCTAAAAAAGAATGGATACTTAGATTCGAGAGCTGATCACTCTTAACTCAGGACGCTTCCAGAAGCCCCGCAAAAGTATCGTGATGCTCTTCTTCATCGGCCAGTATCCTCCGAAACATATCGGCCGTGACCATATCTCCCTCTTCTTCAGCCTTGTCGGCTATGTCCCGGTAAAATTCAATGGCATCCGCTTCAAGGTCCCGATTGATGGTGAGCATCTCCTCCAGGTTTTCCCCAATTGTAATCGGGGTGGGTTTTGTTGTTGGCATGCCCCCCAGATAAACGAGTCGCTCTGCGATTTCTTCGGCATGTTTCATCTCGACTATCGAGATTTTCTTGATCTCACCTTTCACCGCAAAGCCCTGTAAGCCTGTCATCAGCACATGCTGCCATATGTACGAAATTGAGACGGAAATTTCGCGGGCGATAGCATCATTCAACATATCCTTGAGTTCTTGGGAAACGGTCGGCGGCGCACTCATTTGAACATCCTCCAGGTTAGGGTTGTTGATATGACTGTAGCACAAAAAAAATGGTACAAGAAAGAGGTGTGGTCTATTTTATCTGGTTGCAGCCATTTCCTCAGCAAGACGCTTGGCACGCTCGTCGGCAGGCGAGGTCTTACCGGCTAAAAGACTGTAAGCCACAGGGACTACAAAAAGGGTGAAAATGGTTGCGGTCAACACCCCTGCCAGAACAACAATACCTATTACCATGCGGGTTTCCGCACCGGCACCGCTGGAGAGGATCAGGGGTACTGCGCCTGCGGCAGTGGTAATCCCCGTCATGACGATGGGGCGCAATCGCACCTCGGCAGCTTGCAGAATGGCACGATAAAAGGAATAGCCGCTGGCGCGGAGCTGATTAATGAACTCCAGAATCAGGATACCGTTTTTGGCAGCCAGCCCGATAAGCATGACCAGCCCGATCTGGCTGTAGAGATTAAGAGTCGAGCCACTCAGGTACAGTCCAAGTAAGCCCCCCGCCATGGCCAACGGCACGGTAAGCATAATGACCAATGGATGAATGAAGCTTTCAAACTGAGCGGCCAGCACAAGAAAGACAACCACCAGACCAAGCAGAAAGACAAAGACAATCGACTGGGATGAGCTTTTATAATCTTTTGAGATTCCTTTATAATCGATCAGCACTTTTTCCGGCAGCTTTTCACGCACAAGGTTTTCCAGAAAATCCAGGGCATCCCCCAGAACCAGGCCGTCAGCCAGATTGGCCTCCAGGGTAATGGCCCGCACCCTGTTATAACGGTTGAGGGTGTTGGAATCGGCAAACTCCTTGAGTGACACCATGTTTGAGAGAGGGATAAGCTGTCCGGTTCGCTGTGAGCGAACGTATACCGATTCAAGATCTGCGGGTGTTCGCTGCCTGTCACGTTCCCCCTCGACAATCACATCGTACTCCTCCCCTTCCTCGATATAGGTCGTTACCCTACGCGAACCGAACAGGGTTTCAAGGGTTCTGCCGATAGAGGCCACTGTGACACCTAACTCTGCCGCTCTGTCGTAGTCAATGTCGATCTGGAGCTGGGGTTTTGTTTCCTTGTAATCATAGTCAAGGCCTATCAGCCCAGGATTATTGGCCGATATTTCAGAGAGCAGGATGTCGCGCCATTCTGCCAGTTCCTGGTAGGTTCCTCCGCCTATTACGAACTGCAGCGGTTTTTGAATTGACGCGCCGAACCCCTGGCGCATCACAGGAAAGGCCCGCACCCCCGGCAAACCGGCCAGCAAACCACGCACTTCATCCATTATCTCCCACGCTGACCGCCGTTCGCTCCAAAGATTCAGCACTATGATAACAATGCCGGTATTGAAATTTGCAAAACTGGAAAACGATCGTGGAGTACGCACAAGTAGCCGGGTTGCCTCGTTCTTGTCCACGAGCGGCATAAGTCGTCGCTCGATCTCATCCATGTATTCCTTCATGTAGGCGTAGGTCGCACCTTCCGGGCCGTTGACGATTATAAAGAACGCTCCGCGATCTTCTTTCGGGGCATATTCAGTCGGAATGTTGATGAACAGCCAATATGTACCAGCTATCAAGGCTGCAAAGAGCGTGAGGATGATGCCGGGTCGCTTCAACGACAGCTTCAGTACCCTGCGGTAGGTTCTTCGTATCCATCTGTAAAATCGATCGATATACGGTTTTCTGACGTCATCTGTTCTCTTCTTTTTGAGCAAAATCGAGGCAAGCATGGGCGAAAAACTCAAGGCAACAACGCTCGAAAAAGCAACAGCCGCAGCCATGGTCAGGGCAAATTCAGAAAAGAGCCTGCCCACATCACCCTCCAGAAATGCAATGGGCACAAAGACTGCGATCAGCACCAGAGTGGTTGCTACGACCGCAAAACCAACCTGGCGTGTCCCCTTATATGCTGCAACAAGCGGTGTCTCATCATATTCATCTATCCGCCTGTGAATATTCTCCAATACTACAATCCCATCATCCACCAGCAGGCCGATGGCCAGCACCAGTGCCAGCAATGTCAGCAGGTTTATCGAAAAGCCGAAAACGCTGAGAGCGATAAAAGAGGAAATGATTGATACAGGAACTGTCACGGCAGGGACAATGGTTGCCCTCAAGCTGCCCAGAAAAAGAAAAATGACAAGGAAAACAAGGCCGATTGCAATCAGTAGGGTTTTGTAAACCTCAGCGATGGCATCTTCAACAAAAACCGAAGTATCATAACTCTGCAGTATTACCATCCCTTCCGGCAGGGCGGAATTGATCCGTTCGGTTTCAGCCTTAGCCGCACGGGCCAGATCTATGGTATTCGCCGTTGACTGCTTGATGATACCAAGACCAATCATCGCCTCGCCATTGCCCCTGAAAAAAGTACGATCCTCGACGGTACCCCGTTCTACACGGGCAATATCGGTAAGACGCACAATATATCCATCTTCCCCCCGCGTAACCGCTAATCGCTCGAAATCCGCGGCGCTCTGAAAGGTGCGATTGACTCGGACAGTCAGGCTGCGTTCGACTGATTCGATTGCCCCTGCGGGCAGTTCAAGGTTTTCCTGGCGCAAAGCCTGCTCAACGTCACTTACGGTAATTTCCCGTGCCGCCATAGCGTTTCGATTTAACCAGATACGCATGGCAAAACTCTGGCCACCACCAAGTCGCACCCTTGAGACGCCATCGAGTACCGAAAACCTGTCCACCAGATAGCGGTCCGCATAGTCAGTGAGCTCAGGGACGGATAACCGGTCGCTGGTGAGGTTCAGCCACATGACGACATCATCATTCGAATCAACTTTTTCTATTTCCGGCGGGTCGGCTTCATCGGGCAGGTCGTCGATTATACCTGATACCCTGTCCCTTATGTCGTTAGCGGCATCATCAACATCTCTTGCAGTGGTAAACTCCACGGTTACGCTCGACGCGCCGTCCTCACTGCTCGACGAAATCGAAAAAATTCCCTCTACCCCGGCAATCCGTTCCTCTATCAGTTCAGTTATCTGTGTTTCTACAACGTTGGCTGAGGCTCCCGGGTAAAGTGTTTCAACAGTTACTACAGCCGGGTCGATATCAGGATATTCACGAAGAGGGAGGCTGGTGAATGCAACAAGGCCGAAAACCATGAGAAGTAATGAGAGCACGGTTGCGAATACCGGGCGTTTGACGGAAATGTCTGAGAGTATCATGGCTGGCCTCAATCCTCTCCGCTTGAGAGTAACTGTTTCAGCGATTCACTCCCTTTTTCTGTGGTCATAACGGAGACGGGTTGATCGGGTCGCACCTTGATTGTGCCATGAGTGATGACAAATTCACCCTCCCGCACACCTTCCACAACCTCGACCTCTCCCTGCCTGCGAAGGCCAGTCTGAATCTGGCGGTGTTCCGCTCGCGGGGACTCCTGTGAAGGGTCCACCACGTAGACGAAGTTTTTCCCTCCCACAGGAACCAGGGCTTCTTCGGGCACAACCAGAGCAGATCGGGGATTTTTCAGCAGGATAACATTCATCAGCAGCCCGGGTTTCAAAAGCTCTTCCGGATTAGGGATAAGGGCGCGAACGATTATTGATCTGGTCGAGCTGTCAATTCGGCTATCAATGCTGCTGACCTTACCGGTGAAGATCTTGTCGGAAAATGCTGCCGCTTTCGCCTCTATCGGAAGCCCCTGATATAACGACGCCAGGTAAATGGATGGTACTGTAAAGTCCAGCTTCATTGCGCTGTCGTCATCCAGGGTAGTTATCATGTCGCCCGGCTCAATTAAAGCGCCGACGCTAATATTTCTCAACCCTACCACGCCTGAAAACGGCGCAAGAACCAGCCTGTCTTGAAGTCTCGACTCAATTGCCCGCAATCTCGCCTGGGCCGTGCCAAGCTCCCGTTGCTGTTCATCGAGTTCAGATGTAGATGTAACCCCCTTGCCGACTAGTGTACTCAGCCGATCATACTGCTTTTGAGCCTCTGCCACCCTCGATTGTTCCTCTGCAAGAAGGGCGTGCTCTTCCTGACTGGTCATTTCAACAAGCACATCCCCCTTGTTCACCCTCTGCCCATCCTCAAAATGCAGGACCGTGATGGTGTCCGTCACCGCTGCGGTGATTTGCACAGATTCATTGGCTCGTAATGTGCCCAGTGCCTCTATTTTATCCCCGAACTCTTTTGCTACAACTTCACTGATAATCACCTGTACGGGTGGTTTTGCGAGCGCAGAATTTATTATAAACAGTGCAAACGTGATCGTACAAAAAAAGAAAAGTGAGAGAGGGCGATTCATAGGAGGATTACCTCAAAGTGGACGAACTCCGGATGAAAGGATGAAACATTTGACCACCTGCAGGAAAATCATCCACTTTTGGGCTGAGAACGAAAACGACTTCTCGCAGGTCTTGAGAAAGTATAACTCAAAAAGGTGAAGGCTGAATTCAGATAATAAGTGCAACACTCCTCCCTCCAAGGCCCCCAAAGGTTAAGGACTACGGACTCTTTTATGATGTTAGGGTTTGCCGAATAGCTCCTGGTCCCTGACGCTCTTTATGTAAAATTATACAGAAAGATAGAGGGCTGGGCAACATGGCAGCAATGGAGTATGGCCTTCAATTGAGGTGTCGGTCCTGCCAGGACATTGAGTAATGGTACGTACACCCAGGCTAGTATAAGCGAAGAAGGCTAAATTGTATTTGTATACCCGGCAGATACGCAACTCAAGGGTTGCCCATCTCTTTTTCCGGGATAAATCATCGGCGCATTTCACAAATGGAACGTGTTCTGCACTAATACTCTTTAAAAGCATTCCAGTCTCAATTATCCCTTGTGTCTTCGGGCGCTTAGTTAAAAGTTTAACAGTATAAAGTCCTGATTATACAGTCTCTCTGACCATACAGGGAGGCAGGAAGAACCCACTACGATTTGCATGTTGTTGATGCCTTTACAGAGCTGACAACCTTGGCGGAGCAGCAGGTATTACGATGAAAGGATCAAACAATAATTGACCTGAAAGCCGAGCCTGTTTTGCTGAACCGGAAAAATCAAATAGTTAGAGAGGATTTCGAAATGTTGAAATTTGTCCCGTTGTTTGCGGTGATTGCTGCATTTTTCGTCTCTCCAGTAGCCGCAGAGGAACTCACCTGGCGTAAGGATGTTCAGCAAATGCTGGAGCAACGCTGCCTCGATTGTCATGGTAGTGACACTCCGGAGTACAAAGATGGGAGACTGGCAGGGGATAGGAGGAGGGAGGTCGGTTCCTGGATGGACACCTTCATTTCATAAGCTACGTGGTATGGCCGGCAACAGGCGGGATGTTGCACCGTTTAGACAATCAGAAGCCGGGGAACATGTATAAATATCTTGGTGACGATGATGAAGAGCGCCAGAATCATCTCAAAATGCTCAAGGACTGGCTCGGCGAGGGCGCCTGGGACTTCAATCGTGTCAAAGTGCCTGAAATTTCACATAAAATTTGAGGTGCGTTGAGCGTGTTATTCCTGATTTGTCAGGTCTCACCCCAACTTTTTGGCTATATAGACCCCATAGCTGTAATACCCCTTATATTTCTCATAAAGAGCGATTTCCTTTCTCTCTGCCTCAACTATTGCCTGGGCACTTTCGCTGTTTGCGTTACGCCTCAGGAATTCGGCAAAACTGTCCTGCAAGGGACCGTAATAATTTTGAAACCAACAATGCTCGGGTAAGAAGAAATAGGCAACCGGAGAATAGCCGGCATCCTCCAGAACCTTAATCTTGGCCGAGGCTGTATCCACCTCAGCATACTCAGTGTTCCAATGTTCCTGGATTTCATTTGGTCGATCACCGGTTATCCAGGTAAGCTCAGATGCCACCAGTATCCCCTCCGGCTTGAGGAAACGACGCCACTCATTAACTCCTTTCTCGAAACCAATGTTGTATATTGCCCCTTCCGACCAGATTACATCAAGCTCATCATCCTCAAATTGCAGATTTTCCATTGGACCGACCACGGCGGTTATTTTGTCACCTAGACCTTCTTTTTCTGAATCTGCGATAAGCTTCTTGATAAACTCAGGCAGAAAATCCACCGCGGTGATTTCCGCATTGAGCCGGCGTGCAAGATCGAGAGTAGAAGCACCAGTACCGCAGCCGATATCAGCAATTTTGAGTGGTGCGGAGGGATCGAGCATGGCCAGATCAATTGCCATTTTCGTTGCAGCGCTTCCCCCCGGTCCCTGACGTTTTTGCCGTAAATGCAGGTCAGCTAAAAGCTGGAAATCTTCCATTTTTTCCTCCACGTAGTGTCAAAGTATCTATCAGAGTATTCATTGCATCATTTATCGCAGTATTCGTCGAATTCCAGTTAGGCTGAGCCTTAAAGAGCCGGGCTACATATACAATTACGGTAAGTTGTAAAGGTGGTTTTGCAATAAGCCAAAAAAATCGTAAAAGAAATCTCGAACTGTTTCGAAGAGGCAGGAAATGCCCTGACAGGTTACTGTTATATTGAAAAACACATAGGCTTGCGTTATTCGACAGTAAGCAAAATAATATCTGCGAATAGCGAAAAGTCTCAATCCAAGACCTGGCCCCGTTTCACAATCTCAAATCTGGTACCAGATGATTATCAGCGCAAGCCGTAGAACGGATATCCCCGCCTTTTATTCCCAATGGTTTATCAACAGAATCGCAGCAGGCTATTGCGCGGTGCCCAACCCGTTCAACCGAAAGCAAATTTCGTATATCTCGCTATCGCCCGAAGATGTAGACGCGATAGTATTCTGGACCCGTAACCCCAAACCACTTCTGGCCCATTTGCAAGAGCTGGATGGGAGGGGCTTGAACTACTATTTCCTGTTTACTCTGGTGAACAATCCAGGGGAGATAGACCCCTATTCTCCAAAAGTTGACAAGGCGCTGGCTGTTTTTCAAGAGCTTGCCGACAAGATAGGCCCTGAGCGGGTGATCTGGCGTTATGATCCGATCGTCCTGGGCAATATTACCCCGGCTTCTTACCACCTCGACAATTTCGGCAGAATTGCCGGGAAACTTGCCGGGTATACCAAACGTTGTTTTATCAGCTTCGTCGATTTCTACCGGAAGGCATCGCGGCGTATTGATGAACTCAAACAAAAAAACATAACAGTGAATCACTCAGGCAATATCAGGTTTAGGGAGGTTGAACCCCTCGTTGCTGAGTTGATGCGAATGGCCGGATCACACGACATAAGGCTGCTGAGTTGTGCTGAAAAGATGAACCTGGAATCTTTGGGGGTATCTCCCGGTAAATGTATTGATGATGACCTGATACGAAAGGTCTTCAAGGTTAGTGTCTCTGCCAGAAAAGATCCATCTCAGCGCACAGAATGCGGTTGCGCGGTAAGTCGTGACATCGGTATGTACGACTCCTGCCTATTCGGTTGCAGCTATTGCTATGCGACCAGCAGCTTCAACGTTGCCCAACGAAATTACTCCGAACATGATCCCACGTCCCCCTCGCTTCTTGGCAGGTATGATGCCAAGCCATCTGTGAAAAAGGTGAAAACAGATAAAGCCTGTACAGTTGCATCAAAACAGCTCAAGCTCTTTTAGCTATCGGCACAGCAGTGTTATTTTTGGGCGGGCTATGCCGAATGATTCTGTCTCATGATTATATGTTTGTCGCATAACAAAGCATAATATCTGATTTTTCTGTTTGCATTCCTATTTTGTGGTAGATTCTAAAAACTATCATTCCATTGTTTTTTGGTTTTGGTTTGTTGTGAAGATGTCGTGTTATCAATTTTGCTTGTGCTGTGTGCCGGCCGGAAACCCTTTTCAGGGGTGCTTGAAATGAATACAGAAACCAGAACTGATCCAGCGTATACAGAACCGTTGTTTGTCTGGTTCGGGGCGACTTTTGCCGACCCGCAAATCGAAAAGGACTATGCGGCCAGCATCCGAACCGAACGTTTGAGAGCTCTTCGTTTTTTCGCAATTCTGGGCGGTTTGCTCTTTTGGGCCACTATTGTTGCTGATTATCTTTATCTGGGTGTTTGTGCTGAATTCTATCAGCTTGCGGTCCTTCGCCTAATTGCGGGTGGGGTGAGTTTGGCTGCCGCATTGTTCACCCCTTTCCTGCAATCAGACAGGTTGATTGACATAACAATGCTCATCGCTGCTCTTGCTGTATCGGCAGTAATTTGCCTGGTGCCGTATTACAGAATAGAGGAGGCACAAATTCATCAACTGATCACCGTGATAATGGTGGTCATTTTCTACTGTTTTTTCCCGCTCCGCCTGAGCTATCAACTTTTCCTCGGTCTATTCCTGACATTCTTCCTTCTGGGAGTGATGGCGGTCGCTATTCAATCGAAACCTTTTGATATCACCGGAGTGGCAATTTTTATTTCACTCGCCAATGGCGTCGGCTTTTTTACAACACGAAAGACCCAGCGATTATCACGCATGAACTTCTGGAAAGTGGTGTTGCTCAACAGGGAGATTGCTCAGAATAAAAAAATATCTGAGCAATTACAAATGGTTCACAAAGAAGTGGAACGCTCCAGTCAGCAATTGCGGGATGCGGTAGACAATATCTCTGAAGGTTTTGTGCTGTTCGATAAAGATCAGAGGCTTCTTTTATGCAATGAGAATTTTAAGAAAAACTATCGTTTTACAGATTTGGAGGCGGAACGGGGAACACCCCGCTCGGCGTTACTGCAAATAGGGCGCACCAGGAATGCTGTTTCTACGGATACACCGCAAAGAGATATAGAGATGTTATATGCCAGGGCTGCTTCCAGTTATCCGATCGATATTGATGCTAAATTAAAACTCTATGACGGAAGGTGGTTGCAAATTCGTGAGCGGCGAACTGCGGCAGGCAATATTGTGGGTATCCACTCCGATATCACCAAAATGCAGACTGCCCTGGAAGAGATCAAGACTCTGAAAGGCATTCTGCCCATCTGCACCAACTGCAAAAAGATCAGGGACGACAGCGGTTACTGGGAAATGCTTGAGGCGTATCTGCAAAGACATTCAGATGTGTCGTTCAGCCATGGAATCTGCCCGGTCTGCATTGAAGAACTGTATGGTAGAGAAGAGTGGTACAAGATGGATAAGAATTGATAGCGCCAGACTTGAAAAGGTGAGGAGTGAGGTCTGAGGCGTGGCAGATTGGCAAATGTTTGTCCGGGGGGAGACAGTTCTATGGCTTGCTGCTTTATTCAATTCATAACGACAAAATGCTCGTGAGAGATCCGGGCTAACCTCATTCAGATCCCGGGATGTTGATTCGCCTGATTAAGAAGGGAGACCACGAAAAAACAAGGGGGCAGTCGTGTTGTCCAGTCACCGCGCTTTGACAGGCAGCTGCCTGTTCAGCGCTCCCCATCTGTTATCCACTTTCCGCAAAACGCTGAGCCTGTTTTCAAATTACCATCCTTGGGGTAAGAAAAATCGATAAAAATATAGCAACCATGGTTGGTTTTCCAGTACCTTTCGGGACCTGTCGTTAAAGAACGGTCTGCACTAGCTGGTGGTCCGGCCTGTTGGTAAAGGGTGTAGTTGACTGCAGCCAGGGTTTGGGAAGAATGTCGTGATTGGCCGGAATTGCTCATGAAAGGTCAGCTTATGCGCCTCATCTGCCTTGGTCTTGTGTTGCGAAAACAGTCTGCTATGATTTGTCGCAGAAAACTTCGAAGCGAATCCTGCCTGAACCGATGAGAAGTTCAGGGTAGGTGTAAATACGTATAAATCACATAATTTGGGGTGTTGTCAATAATGAATCAGATTAAGCAGTTGTGTACCAGGGGAGAGGGTGAGGCAACCGTGTTGCAGGGTAATATTGCTTTTGCAGTGGGTTGTGTGCGTAGCGGTATTCATGCTGTTGACGGTTATCCTGGAACACCGAGCACCGAGGTTATCGACAAGGGCTTGAATCATGTACAGGATATGATCACCGTCGGCTGGTCGGTCAACGAGGCGGCCGCAGTGGCTATGGGCCATGGCCATTCGCTGGCGGGTAATGACTGTGTAGTCACCATGAAGATCCCAGGGCTTTTCCAGGGCGGTGATCCATTTGCAAGCTCCGCATTTTTCAACGAAAAGCGCGGGGCCCTGGTTTATTATCTGGCCTCTGATTTCACCCCGAGTTCCACCCAGCATCTGGTTGACCCGCGGCCATTTATCAAAAGCTGCTTTGTGCCGGTGTACGAGCCGAGAAATCACCAGGAGCTGCATGGCGCGGCGGAACTGGCGGCGGATGTCGGACGTGCTTTTCATACCCCGGTGGTGATCATGACCAGCGGCACTCTCTGTCATAGTGAGGGGTTGGTGCGTCTCTCTGAGCTGAAAAAACGCGACAGAGTTGAAATCGAGGTGCCCCTCAAGACTTTCAACACCTTACCGGTAACAGCCAGAAAGGATTACGACAAGGTGCTCGGCGAGCGCATGCCTGCGCTGGTGGAGATGGTGGAGAACAGCCCCCTTAATACCTGGGACAAGGGCAACGGCAAGATCGGCATCATCACCTATGGCGTCAGCGATATGATGGTGCGTGAGGTACAGAACTCCCTGGGCGAGCAGTTTGATATCCTTTCCCTCGGTTTCACCTTTCCTTTGCCGATGAAGCTGATCAATGAGTTCTGCCAGTCCATCGACGGACCGGTATATGTGATTGAGGATGGCTATCGCTATCTGCAGGATGAGCTGGAGCGCAAAGGCCTGGAGGTAACAGGTAAGGCTGAATATGATACTCTCACCGAGTGGAACCCGGAAATGATCGCGAGAAAACTTGGCTTCGGGATTGCCACGGCTACACCTCCTGCGGCCCAGCCGTTGATGCGTCCGCCGATGATCTGTGGTGGTTGTCCGTACCGTCTCTTCGGGGAAGAGGTGCGGCTGATGAAAAAGCGCAAGAAGCTCGAGACGGTTTTTGGTGATATCGGCTGCAATACCCTGCTCTATTTTATGGATGCGGTGGATACCAACCTCTGTATGGGAGCATCGGAGGCGAATCGTGCCGGTTATGTGCTCTCCAATCCGGAAAAAGTCGGCAAATGTATCTCTCTTCTCGGTGACGGTACCGAGACGCACTCCGGTATGGATGCCACCAGAAATACCCTCTTTCGGAAGATCCCGGGGGTAAAAGTTATTCTAGATAATAACTGGACGGCCATGACCGGTGGCCAACCTGGTCCGACATCGCCGACCAACTTTGCCGGTGAGGAAAATATATTTAACCTGCAATCATCACTTGCTGCCCATGGCGCGGAGATAGTTGTGGTGAACGGCTATGACCGCAAGGCGATCAAGAAGGCGTTGACCGAAGTGCTGCAGCAGGCTGAAAAGGGCAGCTTTACCACCCTGGTGGTTACCGGAACCTGTATTCGCCGGATGCCGAAAGCTTCTTTTAACACCAAAATGATGGTGGATGAGGAAAAGTGTAAACGGTGCGGCCTCTGCCAGGTCTGTCCCGGTATTCAGGCGGATGAAGATGGCCTGCCATCGTACAATAACATCTGCTCCGGATGCGTAAGCCAGGGCTCGGCCTGTGCCCAGATGTGCCCGGTAGGGGCGCTTGCCCCGGCCGAAGCGGTACAAAGCGCTGGGCAGGGTAAGGTTGATCTTGCTGAACCACCCCAAAACATAGTGCTTCCGAATGCTAAAGATCTGACCCTGCCGGAGAAGCTGGCAGTTGCCATTCGCGGTGTGGGCGGTCAGGGAAACCTTTTCTTTGGCCGTGTATTGACCCAACTCGCTTTCCTGGCCGGTTATGGAGACACCAATATCGTGAAAGGTGAGACCCATGGTATGGCCCAGATGGGTGGGCCGGTAATCTCGACTTTCAGCTGCGGTAAGGCTTGCTCGCCAAACCTCCTGCCAGGTACTGCGGACTGTCTGGTCTCCATGGAGATGAGCGAGGTGTTGCGACCGGGCTTTCTCTCCATGCTTGAGCCTGGAGGTACCGTTCTGCTTGCCGGAACCAGGGTCTTCCCATATGGCGTGGATGAATCGAGCTATCCAGCTTACGAATCTATTCTTGAGTCACTTTCAGGTTATACTGTGCTTGAGGTGGATGTGCTGGGAGAGGCTCTGGCCCTGGGTGATGAGAGCGGTCGCAGTGCCAATGTAGTGATGATGGGTGCGCTTTCCGCGACTTCGGCCTTTGCCGATTTCCCGGCGGAACTCTGGTATCAGGCGTTGCAGAACGTCAGCCCGAAACCGGCTATCTGGGCAGCAAACTACGCTGCCTTCGAAGCGGGTCGTGAGTTGATGGCTCAGGTGATTGTCGCGAAAAATTAGCAACTGACAACACGGTGACTCTGGATGATATGTCATCCAGAGTTTTTGTTAAGCCGGATAAGGAGAAGTAATGACTGTTCAATATGGGCCGGAAATTCATTTCGATGCTATTACCGAACTGTTTCAGAATGCAGGGAACGAAGGGCGTAATTTTTTATATGAGTACGAGGTGTATAACCTCCTTGCGGATTCAGGTGCCGAAACGCCGCCGAAATCGATACTGATTCCACGCGGAGCAAGGCCCTCGGAAGACGAGTTGCTGGCTCTGCCCGGCGAGAAGGTGGTGCTGAAGATAGCCTCACCCACCATCATCCATAAAACCGAGGTGGGTGGTGTTCGTATCGTTGCCAAGGACCCGAACAAGATCCGCTCGGCGCTGAGACGTATGCTGTATGAAGTGCCGGAGAATTATGCTGCCTGGTGCCAGGCGAACCCGGCCGCGGTGCCGGACTCATATCGAGGTTTGAGTGGCGAGGCGCTGCTGGCCGCTATCAGTCGCGATGTGGTGGGTGTGTTGATGGTGCAGTTCATGCCACCTGACTCGGCGGCCTTTGGCAACGAGCTGATCGTGGGCCTCAGGAACACCCGGGAATTCGGGATGGTTATCAGTGCCGGGCTTGGTGGCACAGATACCGAGTTGTACGCTGAGCGGTTCCGTAAAGGCCAGGCAATTATTGCTGCTTCCTGCGAGTTGATAGATGGCGAGCATTTCTTTGAACTGTTTCGCAAAACCATCTCCTACAAAAAGCTGGCAGGTCTCACCCGCGGTCAAAGGCGTATCGTCTCCGATGAACAGTTGATCGAATGCTTCAGCTCATTTATCGAGATGGGACGCAGATACTCACCGGTGAACCCGCAGGCGGAGTTCGTCATTGAGGAGATGGAGATAAATCCATACGCCTTTACCGATTTCCTGATGGTGCCGCTGGATGGCATGTGCCGATTCTCCTTACCGAAGAAACTCGGCAATACCAGGCCAGTGGTCAAGATCGACACCTTATTGCATCCCGGCCAGATCGGTCTTGTCGGTGTTTCTGCCACCCGCAAAAACTTTGGCCGTATCATTCTCGACAACATTTTGGCTGAAGGCTATCCTGCAGAAAATGTCGTTATAATTCGAGATGGTGTGGATGAGATTGAGGGTGTGAAATGTTTCCCTGATCTCAAATCGCTGCCGGAGAAGCTCGACCTCTTTGTGGTAGCCATCGGTGCGGACCAGGTGCCTGAGCTGGTTGATGAAGTGATTGCACTCGATGCAGCCAATTCGGTGATGCTCATCCCCGGCGGTATGGGCGAGAATGAGGAAAGTCAGGAGCGGGCCGCAAAAGTTATCGCCAAGATCGACGCGGTACATGGTACAGAGGATGGCGGCCCGGTTTTTCTGGGGGCCAACTGTATGGGGGTGGTCTCACATCCCGGTAATTACGACACCTGGTTCATCCCTGAGGAGAAGTTGCCTGTAAGCCGCAATCAGCCCTACAGACGGGCGGCGTTGGTCAGTCAGTCCGGCGCATTTATGCTGCACCGCTACAGCCAGTGCCCGGAGTTGGCTCCGGCCTATATGGTCTCCATGGGCAACCAGACGGATCTTACCCTTGGCGATATGCTCAAGTACTTCAAGGACTCGGATGAGGTGGACGTGATCGCCGTCTACGCGGAAGGCTTCTCGGATCTCGACGGGCTTGAGTTCTGCAAGGCTGTACGCGGAGCTGTACTCGCAGGCAAGGAAGTGCTGTTTTATAAAGCCGGTCGTACCCCGGAGGGCAAGACAGCCACCAGCGGCCATACCGCCTCACTTGCTGGTGATTATATGGTCTGCGAGAGCTGTGTGCGTCAGGCGGGCGCGATTGTTGCCCGTTCGTTTACTGAGTTTCAGGACCTGTTTCTATTGGCTGAGACTCTCGGGCCAAAGAAGATCATGGGAAACCGGTTGGCTGCGGTGAGCGGTGCTGGCTTTGAGGCGGTGGGCATGGCCGACTCCATTCAGTCTGATGATTTTCAAATGGAACTTGCTTCTTTCTCGCTGCAGACCCAGGCACGACTCGGAGCGCTTTTGAAAGAGAACAGGCTCGATGGCTTGGTCACTGTTAAGAATCCTATGGATATCAACCCATCCGCTAATGACGGGGTGCATGCCTCTATTGTTGAGGTGCTGAGCCAGGATGGTGCGGTGGATGCGATTGTGGTGGGGCTTGACCCGCTTTCACCGGCAGTTCACTCCATCATGAATAGTGATGTCCCTGCTTTTGAGTTGGGTGCAGACAATGGCATAGTGCAGCTGGTTGCTGAAGTGGTGAAGAAGAGCGAGGTGCCGATTATCGGCGTGGTTGACGGTGGCCGTCTTTATGATCCCATGCGGGATGCTCTGCTTGAACGTGGTGTACCTGTTTTTCCAGTCTGTGATCGAGCTGTTGCTTCTGTCTCTTTGTATATTGAGAGCCGCCTTTATGCAGAGCGGATACGCAATGGAGCTGGGTTGTAAGGTGGGGACTTCAGCTAATGACTTGTACGTATATATGTTAAAAATAAAGAGTATTGATTTACGGGTAATAACTGTTTTTTGCGCCACAGCTGGAATTTTTGCAATTGTACCTGGAGTTTTCGAGACATATCGGCAACTGAATATCGAGTATCCCTATCTGTTGAGTTTTGTGAAATTTGCCTTGCTTGCCACTTTCGGTGAATGTATGGCTCTTCGGATAACCACGGGGAATTACCTGCAGCCGGGGTTTGGTCTGTTGCCGAAAATGCTGGTCTGGGGGATGCTTGGTCTGTTAATAAAGGCCGCGTTTGTGATTTTTGCCACAGGCGCACCGAATGTACTGGCTTCGCTTGGTGTGCAGTTGAACCCTGATGCTATACGTTCAGGATTGTCTTTCCAGAGGTTGTTGTTGGCATTTTCCATAAGCCTGACCATGAATCTGATTTTTGCGCCGGTGTTGATGACCTTGCATAAAATCACAGACACTCACATTCGGCAGGTGGGCGGGAGCTTGCGCGGTTCCATGTCGGCGATTGATATTGCCTCTATTTTGAGAGAAATAGACTGGTCGGTAATGTGGAACTTTGTCTTCAAAAAGACCATCCCATTTTTCTGGGTGCCCGCCCATACTATTACCTTTCTGCTGCCTGCAGAGTTTCAGGTGTTTTTTGCAGCCATACTGGGAGTGACTCTGGGTCTCATCCTGGCCATCGCAGCTGAGAGGAAGGTCTGTTCCTAAGTGATATCGGAAGCATAGCCTTCATGTTCTGTGCGCTGCCACTCTTTCTTATCAGTTCAGGCTGGGGCAGAGTTTATTGACTCTGCCCCATGTGAATGCGGTGGGAGCCTGGGGCGACCCAGGCTAAGCATTGAGACCTGCAAATGTGGGGGGGGAGGAGCCATCTTGGGAGGGACAGGCTCCTTTAATATTTCGTAATACGTAGTGGAAGGAAGTTTTTCCGCTTTTCTCCAGCCGTGAAGTTTTGTTTTCGGGATGAAGAGTAAGGCAGATATATATCAGATCATTACCGCATAAATGCTCATCACTGCTATGACTCCTGCTGTGATAAGGGCCATCTCAAGATACTCATTCATTTCTTTTTTAGATTCGCTACTCATAATATACTCCTTTTCATTTGCTGCAATTGGTTGGTGGGTAACCCGCTCGAACGGCGATCAGCAAATTTCTTAGCGACCGCCATGGTGCTGCACTTTGCTCGAAGCAAGGTTTCTGCGACCAGGGCTTGTTCCTCTCTCAGGCGCATCTGGTTTTGCCTGTATCGAAGGATAAAGCCGTGGTTGATTTCTGGTCCCACAATACGCTGGTAAGACCAGAGAGGCAAGTCCAATCGTAC
Organism: Desulfosediminicola ganghwensis; assembly: GCF_005116675.2. Taxonomy (NCBI): domain Bacteria; kingdom Pseudomonadati; phylum Thermodesulfobacteriota; class Desulfobulbia; order Desulfobulbales; family Desulfocapsaceae; genus Desulfosediminicola; species Desulfosediminicola ganghwensis. Next base: position 306,180 of record NZ_CP050699.1, on the reverse strand, counting down.
AGCTCTTTGGGGGAAAGTTTAGATTTCTAGCTTACTGAAACTAAGTGAGTAATTTTCATTGCAGAGATCAAAACAAAATTGTATCTTGCTGAATTGCTCAAATTGGCCCTACCAATTTTCGGGCGATTTTGAACCGGTTGGAAGTTTTCTCGTGAAGTTTTTCGGTCGCATATCTCATGCAAATTGCCAGTCAAACTCTATAGAGCATCGTGATCATAAAAGTTACTTGGCAGGTAGGCTGTCTGAACTTGTGAAAGATGCGGGATAGGGCGGTTCCTACTTTTTCTCAACCCTGCACATGACACTTCTGTAGCTGGGAGTACCGGTTACTCGACCACGCACTTCATCTTCCGCCGTCTGCCATGGAAATTCTTCGCTGTATCCGAGTTTAGGGGCAAGCTCAAAAACGATCTTCCAATCCGGTCACGAGTCACTCACATGATCGATGACCGCATTCTGCAGGATAACCGGGTTGGCGGACTGCGCGATAATTGCCTCGACAGGATGTGGTTGATGATCGAGAACAGCATCCACCGGACAGCCCTGGACCTGATTCCCCGGGTCTCGAAGAACGTATTGAACAGTGCATACTGTTCGGTAAACGGCTGTGTTCCGGCCGGCAGGCGGTCTTTTATCTGGATATATCGAACCGGTACCGGTTGTGGCAGAAGGTCGCCGCCGGCAAGATAGATGTTGCCGGTTAGAGCGCAAAGCCAGGCGATAGAGCGAGCGCCTGACTTCTTCTTTGGGCGGTGAAGTTTTTCGGCGACACAATTCAGTGCGCTATCTCAGCTCACCTTCTCAAATTTCAGCCTATTGGGCTTTTTGATGAGCGGGTCTGTTATTCGTTAAGTTGAATAGACTATTGCGGGTGCCGCCTGCAGTTTAGGGCAGGTGAGTCGTTTGTCTTGTGCGAGAAAGGATTTGCGCCAGCCAGACACAACTCTTTTTATGATCACCTTTGCCTCGATGGCACAGCACGAAGAGCACTGGCGACACACTGTATCGTATATCATTAATTACCAGGGATTATCTATTATCAGCGATGTGCGAGGATGTAACAGCTCTGGATGAGTTCATAATGGTTGGAGTGAGTGCGGATCTTCCACCAGACACTCGCCGGGGATGTGACACGCCAGGGGGGAGACAGGGGGCCTTCGTCTTCTGTGAGCATGGAGGCAATGTTCTCTATCCCTTTGCCCGAATATCTTCCTTCGACATGGCCGCCGAGCCATTCCTGTACTGGGGTGCATTCAGTTGACCATGAAAATGGATCGGAGAGAATGAACTGTGCCCACCTGTTCCTGGCTACCCGGTTCATTTCAACAAGATGCTGAGTGGGAGACGGCACCTTGTCGATCAAGTTCAGTGAAGATATGGAAGAGATAGATTTTGCGCGAAAAGGCAGCGCCATGGCGTTGGCGACGATGAACTCAACCTTGTCACTTTTCCATCGGCCGGGCAGGATAAAGGTAACTTCTTTACGGAGAAACCCCTCGTCTTTTAAGGAGATGGTCATCTGGCGTTCGTTCATTAACTGTCGGGCAGTCCTGATGAAGGCAACGGAGTTATCAAGCCCTATTGAAAATTCGGCACGGCCGGTCATTTCAAAAGCGAATCTACCCACAGCACCACCGGCGTCAAGAGCTATTCCTTCATGGGGTTGGAGCTGTTCTGCCCAGACACTATAGGCGTTAGATGCATGCCTGTCGTTGAGTAGCTCACCATAATGACTCCAGAGATACGAGGCAACAAGCTCGTCGGTTTCATACGTATTGTTCTGGCCGGAGCCTTTACTGTCTGGGTCGAGATTGGCGATACCGTCTGAGATGGGGTATCTCCCCCGGCATTTGAGGCAGCTGAGATTGCCGTCGATGATATCTTCGCTGAGTTCTTCTCGTATCTCAACCTGCAGGCCATGTTCTTCGGGCAGGCATTGCGGGCAGATAAGCAGCTCGAGAAGCTTTTTTTTCATAGCAATCCCTCAGTGTGATTCCTGGTAGCAGCAGAACAACATGAAATACATGCCAACTCTTGCCCAAAGCAATGATCTGATAACTAAAACATGACGAAGAAGGCTAAATTAAAGGAGGTTTCATTAAAAATGATATCGCCATAGAGCGGGGGAGTCAAGATGGTCGGCCAAGGCATCATGGGGAAATAGAAATTTCTTGGAGGGGTGAATAGACAACTACAATTCGCCTGGGAATGATTTGTGTATTGGCAATCTCAATTGATTTTATGGGGTTACTGCGTGAACTGTTTAAGATGACCGTCTTCATCGGCTGGCTTTAATGGTATAGTGAATGTTCCTGAAGAGGTAAGAATAAACTGGGAATTCAACTGGAATTCCAGTGATTGCACCAGCATTGCCGTTTACTGATGAAGTTTATAAAGGGATTGAAACCTCATGACAATGAGACAACTGTTATTATTGCTTTTGCTGCTGGGGGGAATTGCTGCAGGGGGAACAGTGTATCGGCTCAGGCCTGAACTTGTATCAATCGAGACTGCGAAGCGGGTTGTTGACCAGGTGAAGTCTTTATCAATCAAGGAGTATCTACCTGGTCTTGAAAATGTTGATGAAATGGAAATGCAGGGAAAGCACCATGTATATTCGGCTGAAGATGTTGAAAAAGCGACTCAGGAAGTGTTGAAGCAGAAACAGCAGCAGGTCGGGCGCGGGAAGGCGGACATGCGCAAGGTTTTCAGCACCGAAGTTGCTCCTGCAGGGAAAAAGTATCTCTATCAGCTTGAGTTCACGAACGGTACCGGCACCATTGCCGATAAGATATCGTTTGGTGAAGGCATGTTAAGCTACCTGAGTCAAGGCGGAATTAAAGTCACGGTGCCTGAAAGCACGGTGGTGTCGCTGCAGCGAATTGTCATACCGTTGCAGGAGCAGAAAAAAAAGTAACGACGGGTTTTGCGTGTCAGGCAAGCCGTGCTGTCAGGTTCGAAAATGTCTCAGGTTTGTATCCATTTCCGAACACATTGACTCAAGGGTAGCCAGTTGGGTGAGCAGCTCTGCTTGGGTCAGGTCTTCAGTTGTTTCAATCTTTTCTTTTAAGGCCAATAAGTTGTGTTGCAATTCATGGTGGGTTTTCTGCAACAGGCCGACTTGGGTATTGAGCGAGGTAACCATCTGGCGAATAGCTATTTCTTCACTTTTCAGGAAATCTTTTTTACGAATTTTTATAAGAGTGGAAAGATCTCCTTCGGCAACGTTGTTGAAAATGGTCCTGAATCTATAGAGGGGGCCGAAAATTTTGTGAAAGATAAAGACCGAGTGCAGACCGAGGATGATGGTGACGATGAGGATGGTGGGCCAGAAGCGTTCATGTAACAGGAGCATCTCAAAGGCTGCTTGCTGTTGCTGTTCGGGAGGCTGGTCTGACACGAGGCTGGTGATTGAAGGCAGGAAGATCATAGCGCCGGAGAGGAGCAAGGCCAGAAGTATGTAAAGAATTATGATTGCCAGTACTTTGTATTGATTCGAGTCGATAATCCAGGTTTTTCTGAACACTCTGAGGGCCATATTGGTTTACCTCTAAATCAAGTCAAAATGATTTGAGATTGCTGGGTAATGAAATAATTGGCTTGTTCTCCCGGGGGGATGGTGGCCTGTTTCGTATCCTGACGAGGCAATTCCTGCTGAATTGTATAGTCAATTGGTTAAAATATCAATTTCGCGTTGATTTTCCCTGCTTTTTGTCGAGGCTGTACTAGTAGCGATTCCTCTCTTATATGAGGCCTTTCTGAGGGCATGGAAGGCAAAGCGCCTTATCACCAGTCGAGCCAACGGGAACGTTTTAATGTGGGAAAAGTTCGGAAAATCGATATAAGAATTCCAGGGGTAATATCTTTTACCGGGAAGGTTTTACTTCGATTGAACTGCTGGTGGTAGTGGTCATGATTGGCCTGTTGGCAGAATTTGCAATGTTTGCTTACAAAAACTACATCAAGAGGGCGAGGACCATTACGGCGGTTGCTGAATTATGCCACCTGGCTAATGATAGTGATTTGTACTGTGTCGGTGAGGATGAGATGAGTGCCGCAGACATAGATGACGCTGTGAGTCAGGTTGATATTATCCGGGCTGATGGCGGCTCTTTCAAAGGACAGGCGGCAAGGTGTTGAAGGGTGATACCGGACGCTTCATAGTAAATTCGCTATCGATTCATCTTATCGAGTTGCAGTGAATTCTTTTTTAGCTCGAAACTGTTACCCTTAACCTCTCACCCCTTACTTCCTAAAGCTGAGCTTCAGGGGGCATCGGATTCATTTTTCATACTTTCCACTTTTCGAATGGGGATTGATATGTTTTTCTCAACCCATGACAGTCATTTCTGAAAAAATCCAGGGAATAGTCCAGCGCGTTACTTACCATAATCCGGTCAACGGGTGGTCTGTGCTTCGGGTGCAGTCCTATCAGAATATGGGAGAGCAGCTGACAGTCACAGTGCACCAGACCAAGGTCTTTGCCGGGGCAACCATGGAGTTCCATGGTTGCTGGACCCATCATCCCCAATATGGCAGGCAGTTTAAGGCGACTGAAGCCATTGAAAAAAAACCTGCTTCGGCAGCAGCCCTGGAAAAGTACCTTGGCTCAGGTCTGATTAAAGGGGTGGGGCCGAAAACAGCAAAGAAGATCGTTGCCCATTTCGGCGATGAGACGCTGCAGGTATTTGAGGGTGAGATTGATCGGCTCACCGAGGTTGGCGGTATCGCCGCCAAAAAATTGGACATGATCAAGCACGCCTGGTCAGAACACCGGATGATCAGGGATGTAATGATATTTCTGCAGGGCCATGGTATTTCAACACTCTTTGCCGTGCGGATTTTCAAAAAATATGGAGACAAAGCCATTGAGACGGTGAGCAGCGACCCATACCGTCTTGCGAACGATTTTTATGGGATCGGTTTTTTCTCGGCGGATAAAGTGGCGCTGAGTATCGGTTTTTCAGAAGATAGCGAAGAGCGTATTATAGCGGCCATCAGACACGTGCTTGCTGCCAGCAGGGAGCAGGGCCATTGCTATCTTACCCGGCAGCAGATCCTGGCCGAAATTGAGGAACTGCTTGGCCTTGATCTTGAGGGTCGAATCGATTCGATTCTGCTCAAGATGGAGGAAGAAAACCATCTGAGGCTGAGAAAACTTGCTGAATCTGAGGGGAAAGAAATCTCCTGCTACTATTCGAAATCGCTCTTTTACGATGAAGAAACCGTGGCAGCGAGAATCTCCGCCATGAAGGCCCGGGTACGTGTTGATGAAAAGCGGGTTGAACGCTGGGTTACTGATTACTGTGGAAAGCAGAAGATTCAGCTCAGTGATGAGCAGATGGCAGCGGTGCGGCAGGTGGTGCAGTACCGCTTTGCTATTTTAACAGGTGGTCCGGGTTGTGGAAAAACCACCACCACCCAGGTTATCGTTCATCTGCTTGAGTCCATGGGCAACAGGGTGTTGCTGGCTGCGCCAACGGGCAGGGCCGCCCAGCGTATGGGGGAGGTGATCGGCCGTGAAGCGAAAACCCTGCACAGGCTTCTGGAATGGCAGGGTGGAGCCTTTAAACGTAACGAGGAGCAACCGTTGCAGGCGGATTTCCTGATCGTCGATGAATGCTCGATGCTCGATATATCGCTCACCGCGTCACTGTTAAAAGCGGTGCCGGAAGGTTGTCAGACTCTTTTTATCGGTGATGCCGACCAGCTTCCCTCCGTTGGGGCGGGTAATGTGTTACATGATATCATTGCCTCCGGTGTTGTGCCCTGTTTTCGCCTGACCCAGGTGTTCAGGCAAGCGAGGGAATCGAAGATTATCGGCTTTGCCCACCAGATGAATAGTGGCGAGACTCCGAGGATTGAGTCGCCGTTTAAGCATCCTGAAGTCTGGAAAGATGGTACCGACTGCATTTTTCTCGACTCAGATGAGCCGACCCAGGAGCAGATGAGTTTCGTTACCAGGGTAAAGAATCAATTCAAGTTGCGGATAAACCAGCTTGAGGGGCTTTCAACCAATGAAACTCCATATGACTTCCGCACCGGGGAGGCGATTCATTCTGCCTATGAGAAAGAATTTCAGGTGCCAAAGAAATTTGCCCATGTTGATCTGCAACAACTTGCCAAAGCCGAAGGTGGCATAGAAGAGCTCAAAAGGGTCTTGAAAAAGGTTCATCCCTGGTCCACCCTGCATTACGGCCTGATGGCTGTAGACACCGTGGTGAAGCTCTATCTGGAATGGATTCCAAAATATTATGGCCGGGAAAGTGAAATTCAGATTCTCTCCCCCATGACCCGCGGCAGCCTCGGGACCAATAATCTCAACAAGGTTATCCAGCAGGCGGCCAACCCTCCAGCCGAAGATAAACCGGAGTTGCAGGTTGGTGAGCGTGTTTTCAGGGTGGGGGACAGGGTCATTCATCGCCGCAATAACTATGATCTTGCGGTTTTCAACGGAGATATCGGCAAAATTATCGAGATAGATACCTATACCCTCAGTTGTGTAGTTGCTTTCTATCCGGACGGCAGGGAGGTACGGTATCAAAGGGAAGATGTTGTCGAGCTGGATCTGGCCTACGCCATCACCATTCACAAATCGCAGGGGAGTGAATTTAAGGTGGTAATTCTGCCGGTTCTGACCCAGCACTTCAAGATGCTTTACCGCAACCTGATTTATACAGGGCTCACCCGGGCGCGTGAGTTGGCGGTTTTCGTCGGAACCAGACGAGCTCTGGCAATGGCAATCCGGCAACAGGATACCAGCAAAAGACAGACCGCTCTGGAAACCCTGCTACGGCAACCAGAGCGTATTCTTACAGTTCGTTCAGCGCATGGGAAAAGGTGAGGTGCTTTTTTAAGCATGTTCTGTTTGCCCCTGCTCCAGCTGGCGGCGGGATCTGATGGCGCGCATGGCCAGCAGAGAGACCCTGTTGGCAAACCAGGTCCTGTTGTCCGGGTCGTGTATCGAAGTCTGTTGCCACCGGCTCAGCGGAGAGTCCTGATCATCACACAGCCCTCCTGAATCTGATTGCCATAACGGGTCACATTCACGGCATTTGCCGGAATCTGTATGACACAGTGGGCAGGAGTTTTTCCAGGGGGTGTCCAGCCTGATTACGTGCTGTATGTAATAGTTCTGGTCATGTGCGGGGTGTGAGCTGAGCCAGGTCCACATTTTCTGAAAATCGTTTAATTCCTGTAGAATTGTCATGGTCATCCCTCCTGAAGTGCTACGTGGTATTGGGCAATACCGTATCGCAGAAAAAAAATCATCTGCCGCGGCATTGCCTATCCGTAGATAGGTGTGGGTATATGGTCTATTATACAGGTAAATCCTGCCAATATTCAATTGTTGATCAGGAGCGCGGGTAATTTGAGTCGTTACTTTGTGTTAGCTATGAAATCAGAGATTGGAAAATCATCGGGCTGCTGAGGGAGCAACTGAAAAAGTTTAAAATTTTCTGAGGTTTCCTTGTCTCGTAGCCTCTGGTACAATAAATCGAATTTTGGGTGAGTGTGCATCGAGGGGAAAGAGATGGTGGATATGCACGCTGAAACGAGGAGAGGTATCTGAAAGGGATGAACAATTCACAGACTCATGGCGCCTATGCCGACGACTATGACGCTCTTAAAAAGAGATTGCGGCATTACCCGCAAATCACCATAGTCTCGACAGAAAAGGAGCCGCCCGAGAAGTACATTATTGAATATAAGCTGTTCGGTTACGGATATAATGATAAAGGCAAGATCGAGGTGCGAAGGCGGCATCGCATCCAGATAGAACTTCCATTTGGCTATCCACATTTCCCGCCAACGGTAAAACCCCTTACCGCCACGTACCATCCGGACGTTGATGAACAGGCAGTCCGTATCGCTGACCAGTGGCAGAGAAATCAATCGCTGGCCGATCTGGTAATATACATCGCCGATATGATTCGCGGTGAAATATACAGCAGTGATGGCACCTTCAATCAGGAGGCCGCCAGGTTCTATGGGGAAAAGGAAGGTAAACTTCCTCTCGCCGAGCTTAAATATCATATGGACCCGGACAAGGCCGAGAAGAAACGGAGCGAATCCTCCTTTGGGATCGTGTTCAAGCGTCTCGTTCTCACGATGGGCTTGCTGGCCACTCTGGCTGGGGCCGGTGTTTACTATCACGATATGATGTATATCCGGGGTGCGGAAAACTCGGTTAAAGATGGTCGAAAGCTCATGGACCAGCGGCAATTCAGTGAGGCGCTGGAAGGTGCTGAGCGGGCTCTGATTAAACTCGACAGGATTTTCATGCTTCAGCTCGACAGGGAGGAGCAGGCCAGCAGATTGGCGTCATTCATCGAGTCAACAGAGATACGGGAGGGGCTTGCGGGGAACATTGCCCATAACGGGATCTATTATTCTTTCGCCAAAGCCGACGCTTTGACCGAAATTGACAGCCTGCGAACGACGGCAACCTCCATGATCGCCACAGGAGACCTCAGAGGGGCACTTGCAGAGCTTGATTCTGCAATATTGCTTGCCGAAGAAAATGAATTAGAGACAGAGCTTTCGGAGTTGAAGGGTCTTGCTGCAGAAACGCGTCTTAAGAGGGCACTTGGTGCAGCGAATGAACGCTATAATGAGGGCAAATGGCAGAGCGCAGCTAAATATTATGACGAGGTGGTAACCATCCTCGAGACAGACCGTCGGGTGCTGCCGGAAAATACCATTTCCACCTTGAGTAAGATTAAGAAATTGAGGCTCTTGGCTCGGGTGAATAGTCTCAGGTCAGAGGCTGCCGCAGCGGAGCAGCAGAAAAAATATCAGCAGGCGGCTGATCGTAACAGGTCAATAGTGGTGCTTATCAGCCGCAGCGGCTTCAGTTCCGATAAAGCACTTTCTTCGATGCAGGCAGAGGCCAGAAGAGAAAACGCCCGTCTCCGGGAACAGGCTCAGGTAAACAGTGGCAGTGACTACCTGGTTGAAAATTACAAAGATATCTTTACGAAACACTACCCTGGCCTTGACCGTGATGGGATTAGGTCTCCTAAGGTACGCTACATGGGGCGATCCGGCGGGAATTATGTCTTTATAATGTCGTGTATAGAGTTGGTGAAGAGAAAGGCTACTGAATACAGACTTTATTATCAGTATGACCCGGGTAATTCCCAATGGAATTTGTATACTGAGAAGAGACTGTAGCAGCGTATTATGGATGTTGATTGAGAGTTGTTCATTGTAGGTGCAAAAATCATCTGTGGTAATGGATTGAGATGTTAGCGAGTGTTATAGGGAGGAGATGATGATAACGGCATCTGATTTTTTGCTTGAGGTGAGCGCACTCCAGGACGAGGTGCGGGCCTTGAATGATATCGCCGACGCCAGGACAGTTGCAGAGGTCGCAGCAAGACTGGAGGCGCTTAACTATGCACCGACGGTGGTGCTGCCTCTTGAGCGCTTCCTGCGGATCAGAAAACTCGAACTGCTGAGTGAGATCGAAAAGATCATCGTGCTCAGTGATGAAGAGGTTTATGAGATGTCGCCCGGTGATCCGCGTTGCTCGATCGAGTGCAAGCTGCGCTATATCGTGGCCCTGGTATATTACTTCAGGCAGCTGGTTCAGCTGAGAAAAGGAAACCCGGACGCCTGGGATGAAGTCGACGAGTTATACGTCCATGATTAAATTTCTCTTATAGAGTGCTGTTGCGGTCGAATTGTATCGGACCGGAAAACAGACCTCTGCAGGAGGAAACATGGGTTTTGCAGAAAAAGTCACTTTCGTGGTTATGAACCTTTGCCGCATAGGCATCGGCATGGTGATGATGTATTCAGGCTGGGAATTGTTGCGCGGAACTGGCTTACTTTCCAACACAGGGTACGATTCCGTGCTCACCGCGCTCTTTGTGATCGGCCTTGGGCTGTATTGTATATTCCGGGGTGGGCCGGCTCAGCTATTTGAGCTGATCCAGTGCCGGCAGGAGAAAGCAGTATCGGAGAAATGAGCCGGTTGAGTGTGCTCCATTTTGCAGATTCTCGCTTGCTTTCGCCCAGCCGTCAGTCTTTTTGGTAAAGTATTGTTCCCTGGCTTGCTTCACGTATTCTTTCCTGAAACAACTCTTCCATACTCTCCGGAATTTCAGCAATAAGCTGTATGTCAGCGGCGTACTCCGCGTCTGCAACTGTACCTTCCACCTCCGAGATCAGGTGTTCAGTTGTTTTAAGTAATGAATAGGGCAGAGTCAGGGATATCTTGGCATAGTTTATCTTTACTCTTGTGTCCAACTGATCCATGGCGAGTTGAACACTTGAACTGTAGGCCCTGGCCATACCTCCTGTTCCCAGCTTGATGCCACCGAAGTACCGGCTGACCACGGCACAGATCTCACCAATCCCGGAATGATGCAGTACGTTGAACATGGGCTTTCCGGCACAGCCGCGGGGCTCACCATCATCGCTCATACCATACCCGGCAGGGTCGCCGGGGTTACCGGCCACGCAGGCCCAGCAATTATGGTTTGCGTCTGGATGCTTCTCGTTGATACGGCGTATAAACGCATCGGCGTCGGCCTTGGTGGGGCAATGCTCTATATAACAGATGAACTGGCTGCGTTTGACAATCTGTTCAACGACTACCGGGGCCGCCGGGATGGAATAGGGTTTCATGGCATTAACACTTTAAATATGCAGCTTGCCCGAGCGCAGGGCGTGGGCGAGCAGAACACCTGCGACAAATGCCCAGGCCAGGTTCAGAACAAGGGTGAGGCCCAGCATTATCAAGAGAACGAATAGATCTGCACGTTCCTCAATGTCAATAATGCTCATGCCGAGCTGAACACCGGCAAAGAGGAGTAACACGCCGAGAATCGCCATAGGCAAGAGATGCAGCAAGGCGATGGCATGGGGGCCGAGAAAAATTGCCATCATAATAAACAGGGTGCCGATGACAATATTAGAGCCATGGGTTCGGGCACCAAAGCGGTAGTGGGCGGCAAGCCCTCCGGCACCGTGGCAAAGTGGGATTCCTCCCAGTAAAAAACAGAGACCGGAGGCAAAGGCCATGCTGAGAGTCATTGATCTGTAACTCACCCGTTCTGCAGCCCCCGGAAAGTACTCTTTAGAGAGTTCTGTGGTGGCGACAACGGCATTGCCGAGAGTCATGGGGATCTGCGGCAGCACCAGGGCAAAGAGCGCAAAGCTCAGGTCGATAGAAGAGGGAAAGCCATAGGGCAGAATCTGGGGAAGATAAATGCCGGGCAGGATTTTTATGAGATTTTCGTAGTCACCGAAGCAGAATCCTGCCAGCAGGCCGAGCGAGATCAGGATGATAGCGGCCGGGAAACGTTTGGAGTTCAGCAGGGCCAGGGTTATGAAAAAGCCCCCGATACCGAGTAGAAAGCCAACAGGTACAGGGCCAATGTGCTGCAGTCGGAAAAACGGTTCGGCAAGGCCGGTTGCCTGTTGCGAGGCGGAAGTTCCCAGTATAAAGTGAATCCCTTGGTTCATCAGTAGCACGCCGGTCGCAAGCTGCACGCCGCGTACCACAGATTTGGGAATCAGTCTGCCGATGTGGGTGATAGCCCCTGTGAGACCTATTATGGCCATGAATATACAGATCAGCAGGGTTGAGCTGCTTACCTGTTGCGCGGTCATGCCCGTGGCTATGGCATAGGCGGCGATCACTTTCATAGGTTGTACGGCAACCGGGATTTTAAAATAATATCCGGCCAGCAGATAAAAGAGTCCTATTGCGAAAAAAGTGCCAACCGCGGAGAGATCATTGACCAGGATCATTCCCATGGTCAACGGCAACAGGGTTCCGAGGTCGCCGAGCGAGCCTGCAATTTCCATACGGTTGAAGCGCATGGTCCGGTAATGCTCTGTTCTGCTTGGTATGGGCGTCATGGTAGTAGAATGCTAAAGCGTAATGAAGCTGATGCCATAAGTTAAATTAAGAAGATTGCGATTTAAAGCATCACTATACAACAAAGTGGTGATCAGTTCAGCATGTTTGCCAGGCTATGCATACTCAAAGCGTCAAAATGACAACGATAAACAGGGTGATGGTGTGTGCTATTGATTGCAAAATGCAGCACATTTACGTACTGTAGCAAAAGAATTTGGTATCAAGCGATGTTCAGCCGATTTATAGAACGAGTTGAAGTGGTCTGCCGCAGAGCAGCCCTTGTCGACATGGTCCACAGGGGCGAATCTTCAACACACTATAGAGCTGCTCTTTGGGTATTGTACCCGTATGAAATGTTCAGGCAGTAGGCTTAATACTTTGCAATTACAAAACATGAAAATAGCTTGCTGGTTATTTTCATGAGATATATGTGCGGGAGGGGAAATGTATTTGTGCATAGATTTTGATGGAACCATTGTCGACCATCGATATCCCGATATTGGTGAGCCGGTGCCGGGAGCTATCCAGTGGCTGAAGAGGCTTCATAAATGTGGCGGCCGAATAATCCTCTTCACCATGCGCTCGGATCAGGCGGGGAGAATGTTGCTTACGGATGCTGTGAATTATCTGCGGCGTGAAGGGGTTGAGCTGTATGGCATTAACCGGAATCCCGATCAGGATAGCTGGACCGCCAGTCCCAAGGCGTATGGCGAACTTTATATAGATGATGCGGCTTTTGGCTGTCCCTTGATCTTTCCGAGAAAATTTGCCCGCCCCTGCGTTGACTGGAAAAAAGTCGGCCCCCAGGTTGAACATATGATCTTGAGCAGAGGTTGAATCCGGCTTTCTCATCAGCCACGGTACACCACCAGCTTATTCGGTGTTTTGGCCGTAAACATAGCTTGCTATAGTTTACGGCCAATAAAAATGAATCCGGCCCTGCCTGAATTGATTAAAAAAAACAGGGGTATGGTTGTTGTCTTTCCCCCCTCAAGTGGGGAGAATGACATTCTGAATACGAGTTACTGATGGTTAAACCAGTGCTGGGTTTTAAGGCAGATACGTACCAGCATCAACATCAGCGGCACCTCGATCAATACACCGACAACCGTGGCAAGGGCTGCACCCGAGGAGAGGCCGAAAAGCATAACCGCAGTAGCGATGGCTACTTCAAAATGGTTTGAAGCACCAATCATCGCAGCGGGTGCCGCATCTTCATAGGAAAGCTTCAAGACCTTCGCCAGGCCGTAACCAAGAGCAAAAATCAGCACAGTCTGGATGAAAAGCGGAATGGCGATCCAGAGAATGGTGAGCGGGTTCTGCAGGATCACTTCGCCTTTGAAAGAAAAGAGCAGCACCAGAGTGGTGAGCAGGGCGATAATGGTGATCGGAGTCAGGACGTGCAGGAACTTTTCATGAAACCACACCTTGCCTTTGGTCTGAATCAGCCACTTTCTTGAGAAATATCCGGCAACCAATGGCAGTGCCACATAGATGGAGATGGAGAGCAGCAATGCCTGCCACGGTACCGGCAGTCTGCCCACGCCAAGAAGAAATCCACCCAGGACACCGTAGAGCAGCAGCATGAGCAGTGAGTTTACCGCAACCATCACCAGGGTGAGGCCGTCGTTTCCGCGTGAGAGATATCCCCAGACCAGAACCATCGCGGTACATGGTGCGATGCCAAGTAGAATGCAGCCTGCAAGATAGCTGCGCCACAGCGGAATTTCGAGCATCTTTAGGCCCTCGTGCATTACCACTGTACCGGCGCCATGGATTGCGCCGACATCAAGATCAAGCCCGAAGGGAATCTTTACCAGATCCGTCGCGGCCTCCCCGATAAAGCCCTTAAGCAAAAAGCCAAGGAAGAAAATGCAGATGGCGTACATGGTGAAAGGTTTTACCGCCCAGTTGATAAAGAGGGTCAGCAGAACCGGCTTGGCACTCTTGCCGGCTTTGACCACTGAGGCAAAGTCGATTTTGACCATGATCGGGTACATCATGAAAAACAGGCAGATGGCGATGGGGATAGAAACCACAGGGGCCCCGTTGACATGGATTGCCATCCCGTCCAGAGTGTGGGCAAAGTCGGGTGCAATCTTGCCAAGCAGGATGCCGCCGACAATACAGGCTCCTACCCAGAGCGTAAGATAACGTTCGAAAATCGAAGTCATCCGACGCTCGTTTGAGTTGTGCTGATCAGTCATTTCCTTTCTCCGTATAGCCCGGCAGGTTGTCAGGCAGAGTCTTGATAAATACTTCTATTTCGTCTCGAACCTTTCGATAACATTCGAGCTTCTGCTCTTTATCTTCAAAGGCCAGGGCCATTTGGGGTGGATCGTTAAAACCCACGTGGATAACCTTGCAGTCACCTCTGAACATGGGGCAGGTCTCGTTGGCATGACCACATACCGTCACCACGTAATCGAATTCAATCTGGCCCAGTTCCTCGACTACTTTTGAGGTGTGGCTTGAGATGTCCACCCCCTTTTCCGCCATAACAGCCACGGCATTCTCATTTAAGCCGTGACATTCTATTCCTGCCGAAAAGGCGTTCATCCTGTCACTTTTCAGGTGACGGGCAAAGCCCTCAGCCATCTGGCTTCGGCAGGAATTTCCCGTACAGAGAAACAGGACATTCGGTTTGTTAACGGACACGCTATTTATCCTCCTTTCCTTCTTCAGACGGTACGGGGCAACATTCCGTCCCTCGTTGCTTTCTGCATATATCTTCAGGGTCAAGGGCGAGAATCGCAGTCAGTGCCTCTCTGTCCCTTTGTATCTGCTCCGTTGACTCGAGCTGGGACGATAGCCAGGTGATCATCGTCTGGTGCTCCTGATCTTCTTTGAGGCGAAAATAGGCCCATTTGCCGACATTCCTGCTCTCGACTATTGCAGATCGCTGCAAAACCCCAAGATGTCGGGAAATCGTTGCACCGCTCACCTCAAGCAATTCGGTGATCTGGCAGGGACAGAGTTCGCCTGCATGCTGCAGCGCCATCAGGATTCTCATCCTGTTACCATCTGCAAATGCCTTGGTTAGTGTGATTATGTTTTCAATCATTGTATTAGAACCTCATTTAGCTGACCGGCTAAATGATAGTGGTGCGGTGCCACATCTGTCAATTAAAATGTAGGCAAAGGGGTGGGCGCTAACCAAAAAATAATAGAGAGGGAAGGGTGTTACAGGACCTGAAAAAGCCCTGTGCAAGAGAACTAGCACAGGGCTCGGGGAGGGAAGAATGAACTACTGTTTTACAGGGGATTTTTACAGATAGAGCCAGAGGAAAAATATAGGCAGGGCGATTCCGGCCCCGGTCAGCCAGGCGCCTCTGCCGCGTAGGCCTTTTTTACCACGCAGTATAAAAAGCCCGGTGACGGCAACGATCATCAGCGCCAGCGCATAGAGATCAGCTACCCAGGTCCAGAGCTTTTTGGCATGATTGATATGCAGAAAATTCATCTGGTACAGCCCTTTTCTCGGTTGGTTCTTCTCCTCGAAAACTTCTCCGCTGCGAAGGTTGACAGTAATGTTGTTGTTTACCACGAAAATCTGCAGAGTCGTATCGTCTGTCTGATAGCTTCCCTTGATTTCGCCACTCTCTTTGAGTTGGGTCAGTATGTTCCTGATTAAACCATCGCCGGTCAGTCCGACTAAGGGGGCAGGGTTGATGGTAGATTGAATTCGTTCAATCCGGTAATTGGGATTCCAGTCTGCAATATGATTTACCGCAATTCCCGAAATCGCATAGATAATGGTGAGTCCAAAGCAGAGGTAGCCGAGATCCCGGTGGATTATGTTGTTCCAGCGACGCCATTTCATATGGGGCACCGGTTATTCGTTAATTTCAGCGCCAAGGCCGATCAGGCGGATAAAGCGTGTTCCTTCATCAATCGAGGCGGGGTCGAATGGTTTACCTTTTTCCTCTGCAAGATGTTGCTGGTACTTGATGAGCTCTTCCCGGGAAAGTTTCACCTCGTCTACAATACCTTCTATAATGCCAACCCGGCCGGTAGCACTCATGGGAAAGACGATTTCACCATCGGTGACCTTTACCTGGATCTTTTCATTGGGGCGATCTCCTGCCACATAAATCCAGCAGCCTCGTTTGGCGCACACTTCGATTATAAGGCCCTCAACTCTTACTGTTTTGCCGAGATATTCGTCAGGTGCATCGAGAATTCTAGAGATGGCGGTGGATTCGCCTTCGCTGATACCATTTCCGTAGGTTTTGGCAAAGGCCTGACCGGTGAAAAGCAGGGTGGCAGCCAGAAAAAGCAGGGTGATTCTCTTCATGTGTTATCTCCTGATAGGTTGAGTTGCAGACAAAACAGATCGGTGGTATCGAGCAAAATTGTCATTGGTTCGGGCAAAGTCGCAGCTGATGGTTCTGGCTCAATGCCGGTATGAAATTCAGGTTATTATCTGTGTTGCCGATACAAATCCCGTACCGGATTGCCACAACGTGATATTAATGAAGTGCTTTTGAAGAATAGACCGATAAATCAGGAGAATAAGGTGCAGGAAGTGTGTGCAGGTATCGGTGGGGAAGTGCCGGCGGATGGGCAGGATGGGTGCTGCGCTCGACAAAATTGTCGAGCGCAGCAGTTCAATGTCGAATGTGCGGATGAAAAGTGCGTCAGACTGAAAAAAGAGAGATTGGGGAATCAGCCCTGTTTTTTCTTTCTGCGCTTGCGCTTGCTCTTTTTCTTTTTAATCGGCTTTGGTCGTTTAGGGCGTTTTTTAGAGCCCTTTTTGCTGATTTTGCAAGGCTTTGGGGCAGAGGGATCCTGGCTTTTGCGTGCAGAGGTATCGGTAGACTCTGGTGTCGCTTCGGCGCCATCCGGGGCAATCGCTTTCTGAGCTTCAGCTGCTTTTTCAGGCGCTGCATTCAATGACACCGGCTCGCTGTCGGCAGCCTTTTTTAGAACGTCTGCGGGAAACATCTCCATACCTTTTTCTTTAAAACGCTTAACGAGGTAGCGGATCTGACCGATGCTCAGTCCTGACTGCTCGGCGGTTTCAGCCTGGGTCGTGCCCTGATCGAGCAGGATAAGGGCGGCGGCGCGCTGACTGACGTCAGGGGCGTTCAATCTGCTGAGTTTGGCACAAACGATCTGGTGGTCCGGGGAAAGAAGCAGACCTGCGGAGTTTGAGGATGAAGATTGTAATGTCATGACTATTGTTATCCTGATGTATTAAAAAAAGCGGGTAGAAATGAAACTGTCTGCTCGTCGAGTCAGCTAAATACGTTCGGGAACGTACAATTATTTCATGAGATATTCAAGGCTGATAGTTGTTTCACTGACGCTCTGCAATAATCTCAGAGGGCTGATACTCTGATTGAAAACCACCGCTAAATACACTTTGAGCAAGATATTTCTGGTAAAAAATGCTATGTTGGGATGTTTTTCTGCAGCTAAGATGTTACTCACCAGCAAAGCTGAAGTATCTTCACTTTAAAAACCATCTCCCGCAGTCCAAACCAGTCTGGGAAAATTGTTGTAACTGCAGGAATACCTCCAAATAAAAGGATGCGAAAATGAGTGTGAAAATCACACGTTTGTATCGGAAGATTGACGATAGCCGGGCCTACTGTTTTAACATAGAATCCAGCCGCGAGTTAACGGATGAAGAAGTGCTACGGGTACGCTTGATCCTGGCCGATGGCTTTCTGGCGGAGACTGTCTCCACCTCTCCGGTTCTGGCGGGTGACCGTGTTGTCGAGCTTGGACCGCGCATGAATTTCGCCACCGCCTGGTCGTCGAATATGGTCTCCATTTGCAGGGCGACCGGCCTTGACATGATTACCAGGGTTGAGAGATCCCGCCGTTACATTGTGCCGGAGGGCCAGGATATCCAGCAGTTTATCGACGCCAATCATGACCGGATGACCGAGTGTCATTACCCGGAGCCGCTGGCAAGCTTTGAGACAGGCGTGGAGCCGGAACAGGTATACGATGTGGACCTGATCAGCGAGGGGCCTGACGGCCTGTTGAATATTCCGGGCATTTCCATGGATGAGTGGGATCGCAACCTCTACTACGATTATTTCGTGGGCAGACTGAAGCGTAACCCGACCATCGTTGAGATCATGGATCTCAATAACGCCAACTCTGAACACTCACGCCACGGTTACTTCAAGGGTAAGCAGGTAATTGATGGCGAAGAGTATCCGGATACTCTCTTTGATCTGGTGGTCGATACCTTAAAGGCCAACCCGAAAGGTTCCTCCATTGCTTTTAAAGATAACTCCAGCGCCATCAAGGGCTACGAAATCACCACATTGCATCCGGTTGAGCCTGGTAAGCCCTCTCCATTTAAAAAAGTAAATGCGACCTATAATCCGTTGCTCACCGCCGAGACCCATAACTTCCCCACCGGCGTGGCACCGTTCCCGGGTGCCGAGACAGGAACGGGTGGCCGTATTCGCGACGTACTGGGTACGGGTAAAGGGGCCTATGTCGTGGCAGGAACTGCGGCCTACTGCGTCGGTAATCTCAATATTCCAGGATACACTCTCAGCTGGGAAGACGATGCACCGGTCCCTAATAACCTCGCCGGTCCGCTGGAGATTATGATCGAGGCGAGTAACGGTGCCTCCGATTATGGTAATAAGTTCGGTGAGCCGGTGATCCAGGGTTTCGCCCGTTCGTTTGATATGCGTCTTGATAACGGGGAGCGCTGGGGCTTTTTGAAGCCGATCATGTTCACCGCCGGTATCGGCCAGATTGATGATCGCCACTCCGAGAAGGAAAAAGAAGAAAAAGGCATGCTCATCGTGCAGGTGGGTGGCCCGGCCTATCGGGTCGGTTTCGGTGGTGGCGCGGCTTCTTCGATGATGCAGGGTGAAAACGAGTCCGAGCTCGATTTCGATGCCGTCCAGCGTGGTGACGCTGAGATGGAGCAGAAGATGAGCCGTGTCATTCGTGCCTGTAACGAGATGGGTGACAAGACCCTGATCGACGTCATGCACGACCAGGGCGCAGGTGGTCCCGCCAACGTAATGAAAGAGCTGGTTGAGAATTCCGGCGGTCGGGTTGAGATTAGAAACGTTCGGGTGGGTGATCCCACCATGTCTGTGCTGGAAATCTATGTTGCCGAATACCAGGAGCGCTGCGGGCTCTTGATTCGTCCTGAGAATATTGAGGAATTTAAGAGGATTTGCGCTCGTGAGAAGGTTGGTTGCGAAGTGCTGGGCGAAGTGACCGGCGATCTGAGATTCGTGGTACATGATTCCAACGATGGTTCTACCCCGGTGGATATCCATCTGGATGCCCTGCTGGGTGAAATACCCCAGAAGACCTTTACCGATAACCGTACCAGGATCGCTTCCAATCCTGTTGAGCTGCCGGCAGACCTCACCGTCCGTGATGCACTGGACAAGGTGCTGCGTCTGGTATCGGTTGGTTCCAAGCGTTTTCTCACCAACAAGGTGGATCGTGCGGTAACCGGCCTTATTGCCCAGCAGCAGTGCTGTGGTCCGCTGCAGCTGACCGTGGCCGATGTGGCAGTTGTGGCCCAGAGTCATCTCGGTAAAACCGGTATAGCCACTGCGATCGGTGAGCAATCGATCAAGATGCTTGTCGACCCTGCGGCAGGTGCCAGAATGGCGGTTGGTGAGGTTATGACCAACCTGGTCTGGGCCAAAATTGATGCAATCGACCAGGTTAAATGTTCAGCCAACTGGATGTGGGCACCGAAACTGCCGGGCGAGGGTGCGGCCATCTATGATGCTGCCAAAGCCATGTGCGACGCCATGATCGAGGTGGGTATCGCGGTCGATGGAGGCAAAGACAGTCTTTCAATGGCCACCATGGTCGGTGAAGAGACTGTAAAATCTCCGCGTGAACTCACCATTTCCGTTTACGCCACCATGCCGGATATCACCGCCAAGGTGACACCGGATATCAAGAACCCAGGCAATTCCGTACTGCTGTTCATCGATCCGACCGGTGGCAAAAATCGCCTGGGCGGTTCAGCTCTGGCCCATGTCCATCGCCAGCTTGGTGCGGACAGCCCCGATGTGGAAAACCCTGCAGGGCTGAAGGCGGCTTTTAATGCGGTGCAGCAGATGATTGCGGCAAAACTCATCAGTGCCGGTCACGATAGGAGTGATGGCGGTCTTATCACCACCATGCTCGAGATGGCTTTCGCCGGTAACTGCGGTATTGATATCGATCTGGCAACGGAGTCTGGTGCCATCGAAGCGCTCTTCTCAGAAGAGGTCGGTATGGTGGTTGAGTGCAACGACGCAAATCTGGCGGCTGTACAGCAGTTGCTTGAAACTGCCGGTGTCGCCAATGCGGTGCTCGGTAACACCACAACTGAAAAGCAGATCAAGGTTGCGGTTAATGGTAGTTCAGTTCTTGCTGAAGAGATGGTTGTGCTGCGTGGCCTCTGGGAAGAGACCAGCTACCAGCTCGAGCGTCTGCAGGCCAATGTGGACTGTGTAGAGCAGGAAAAGTGCAATATCTACGATCGTAAAGGTCCAGGCTATGTACTGACATTTGAGCCCACTGCGACTCCGGTTGAGCGACTTGAGGCTGGTGATAAGCCGAAGGTAGCTATCTTGCGTGATGAGGGTTCCAATTCAGATCGCGAGATGACCAGTGCCTTTTACGCCGCAGGGTTCGAGCCCTGGGATATCTGCATGAATGACCTGCTGGCCGGCACCATCGACCTCGCAGAGTTCAGAGGCCTCGCTGCAGTAGGCGGTTTCTCCTACGCCGATGTGCCCGATTCCGCCAAGGGCTGGGCAGCCACCATCCGTTTTAACGAGCGTCTGCAGAAGATGTTCAGGGATTTCTATAACCGCGAAGATACCTTTACCCTCGGTATCTGTAACGGCTGTCAGCTCTTCGGCCTGCTTGGCTGGGTGCCTGAGCTTGATATCCCGGCGGAGAAGCAGCCGCGCTTCATTCATAATGAGTCAGGTCGTTTCGAGTCCCGCTGGGCCACCGTGAAAGTGCAGGAGTCCAATGCCATGATGCTGCAAGGCATGGAAGGAACCGTTTTCGGAATCCATGTCGACCATGGCGAAGGAAAGCTCCACTTCCCGGATGCTGAGATCATGGATAAGGTCAAGGCAAACAATATGACCCCGATGGTCTATGTGGATGACGAAGGTAACGCTACCGAGAGCTATCCGTTCAACCCCAACGGCTCACCGGAAGGTCTGGCAGGACTCTGCTCTGCCGACGGCCGCCACCTGGCGCTGATGCCGCATCCTGAGCGTGTTTTCCTTTCATGGCAGGCACATTATTTGCCCGAGGGACTGAAGCATCTTGAAGTTACTCCATGGATGAAGATGTTCCAGAACGCCTATGAGTGGTGCATGAAATAAGAGAAGGCACCCTGAGGAATAAAAAGAAAGGCGCATCCCGGCTTCGGGTATGCGCCTTTCTTTTTGCCTGTTGAGCAGAACAAAGAGGTGACTGGATAGTTTGTTGCTGTTACAGAACCTCTACTTTTCTTCCAGCAGGAGAACTCCCCCGGTCGAGTGAGTCAGACCGGGGATGGGCAGCTGCATCAAGCTCTGTTCTTTTCCTTGTCGATCATGATCTGCAGGATGGTCTTGTCAGCGGCGCTCATGCCTTCGTGGCTGAGAGTTCCCATGTTTCTGATGGTGCTTTCGGGGGAGGTGCCGATAATGCCGTCGGTGTCTTTGACGTTGATACCCTGCAGGGAAAAGAGCGCAGCCTGCACCGCAGCACCGGCTGCGGTATTGAGTTTGATGGCGCAGCCGGCTTTGGCGCCGTCGCAGATAACCCCGGCCAGATCTTCCAGGATATTCTTGATCGCGCCGGCGATGTGGTTGGCGTCACCTCCAACCAGGTAGGCGATGCCGGCGGTGGCGCCTGCACCTGCCGCCACTGAGCAACCGCATACCGCTGAGAGCCTGCCGGTATGTGCCTTGACGTAGCCGGTGATGATATGGCTGAGGCCAATCGCCTTGAGCACCGTTTCTTCATCGGTGTCGATAAAATCCTTGATGGCCCAGATGGGCAGAATGGCGGTGAGACCGTGATTGCCGCTGCCGGCAGAGCTCATAGCCGGCAGCTTGGCGCCGCTCATGCGGGCGTCTGCTGCAGCCGAGGTCAGCCTTCTGGCCGAGGTCGCCATGTCGTTGACCAGAAGCTTCTGCTTGAGCAATCGGTCGATACCTTTGCCGATACCAAGACCGCTGCCGTGTTTTAAGCCGTATTCGGCCAGGCGCAGGTTGTGTTCGACACCTTCCTGCAGGAAAGCGAGATCTTCTTCATCAAGCTCATCAACCAGGTCGTAAAGATCGTTAAGGCTGAGCTGCCTCAGCCATTCTTCAAGCTCGGCAAGTTTATTTTTGCCGGCGTTTTCAGGCAAGGTGGCGATTAGAGGCGAATCGGTCACCTCGTTGCCATCGAGCTTGAGGCTGACAATGTTGTTGTGCAGATCGACTATGGTACATTCTGCCATTGAGTTGCCGGAGACAATCCTGGCTGCTATGTAGAGCCCGCGCTCCTCCCGTACCTTCACAGTTACAGCTTTAGCCTTGAGTAAATCCCTGGCTTGCTGGACGGATTCTTCGTTGAGCGATTCAAATAACTCGAGGCCCAGCAACGGGTCACATCCGCAGGCTCCGAGGGCGGCTGCGGTGTTTATGCCAGCCAGGCCACCGCTGTTAGGGATAGTTACGGCCATGCCATTTTTGTAGATGTTGGGGTCTACCAGAACCTCAATGGAGTCGAACTGCTTTTCAGGGAGTATGCTCGCGGCAGCTGCTGTGCCAAGGGCGACGGCGACCGGTTCTGTGCAGCCGAGGGCGAGAGTTACCTCCATCTGCAGAATGTCTTTGACCGTAAAATTCATAAAAATAGTACCTCGGGGCGTTGTTATAACTAACTGGTAATTACAGCGCCAGAATGGCTTCAATCTCGATGTTCGATCCCAGCGGCAAGGCTGCTACCTGAACGGTGGAACGTGCCGGTGGTGAGTCGGTAAAGTACTCGGCGTAGGCGGCGTTCATAGTTTGAAAATCATCGAGATCGGTAAGAAAAATTGTAGTTTTCACAATATTATCCAGGGATCCTCCGGCCTCTTCGGCGACAGCCTGGAGGTTTTTCAGAACCATGTGAGTGCGGGTCGCGATGTCGCCTTCGACAAACTTCCCGGTGGCAGGATCAATCGGCAGTTGACCAGAGATAAACACCAGATTTCCGGCAGAGGCTGCCTGCGAGTATGGACCAAGGGCTGCTGGTGCTTTGTCGGTTGTATACACTTTTTTCATTACATTATCCTTTGTTTCTCTATCAAAAATGATGCGTTGCGAATTTTGTAAGAACAGAATTCAGCAAGACTCTGACATTGTAGTAATTAATTCATCCATTAATTTCTCAATTTTGATCAACTCTGTCAATATAAAACGTTCATATGCTCAAATAAGATTGTCGATTGTACTTCAGGAACGTCATTCTAAAATTGCTTGAGGCAGTACCTCTGCCTGGCAAAAATGTGCTACACTAAAACGGCAAACAGCTTTGCTGCCAGATGGCAGGTTTGCGTTGGAGACAGTAATTTACTGTGCCTCTTTTTATATGTGTCAACTTGTATTCCAAGTGAATCTGTGCAGATAATTAATTATATGACCTAACGCTCAAACTTCTACGAACTATCGTACAAAGGAGGGGAATAATGCCAGCCCAAGGGACGAATACACTCCATAACCATATTGGTGCGGTCAAAAAGGGAGAGCGAGTATTTGAAAACGCCTTTCAAAGTGTCAGTCGAATGATCCTCGACCGGGAAATAGACAAGGTGGTGGTAAACGGTAAAACCACTTTTGACTTCAACATCTTCAGAGAAGGAAGGAAACATATCATCGGCATGTACGATGAGATTAATTCCTTTGTCTCCTTCGTGAAAGATGCGGCCCAGGGCGGTTCATCCAAAGAGATGGCATATGTGCTGGTGGGTGAACCTGGAAATGGTAAGACCTTTCTGGTCGAATACCTGTGTGCCATGTATCGCGATTTCCTGGCAGAGCCGGGAAACCACAAGTATACCTTTCGGTTCAAATATCTCGATAAGATCGGGGACTACGGCAATATCAAAATTATTGAGTCCCAGACTTACGAAGATCCCATGATTTTGGCGATGAACCTCTTGGAAAATAAAGGGGAGTCAAAAGAGTACCTGCAGAAAAAATATCGCTCGACCAGCGCCATGATTGACGAGTGGTATGAAAACTACAGACCGCTTGGTGCCTGCTCCGCCTATATCTGGAACGATATACGGGACTATACGGACGGCCAGGTCGACAAGATGCTCGAGTTTATCGATATCGTGAGAGTGCCTCTGGTTGAGAGCCTGGGCACGGTGACCGGTAAATATCCTGCCAAGGATAAAATCACCTCTTCGGCGGTAGATCTGCTGGGGGAGGAGTCTATTCAGCGGTTGTTGCATATCACTGACACCAATAATCCATTTCGCTTTGATTTGCGGCGTGGCGCCCTGGCAAGGGTGGCTGGCGGAGGTATTCATTTCAGTGATGAGATTTACAAAAACAAGAAAGATCTGGTGCAGGTCTATCTGGGCGTAATCCAGAACAGGACCATTGAGATTGACGGTTATAGATGGCCGATTGATACGCTTATCATCGCTACTTCAAACAACTCTGAGTTCAATCGCTTTCTGGCAGAAAAGGAAGAGGCGCCCATTATCGATCGCTGCCGTATCTGCTATGTCTCGCATAATACCAACTATAAATTGCAGAGTGATCTGACTGCTTACGCTATAGGTGATGAGTCGAAGACTACCCTGACCGGCGATGTGATGCATCAGGACCCGAACCTGAATTACGCAGCTTCAGTAGCGGTGGTTCTCACCAGGCTGCCAAGATCTGAGAAACTGACACCTATCGAAACCATGAAGCTGGCGTCGGGGGAGGTTGCTGGAGAGAAGAGTCTTAAAACTCTTTCTGAGGTAATTGATATCCTGAACCAGGATCATGACATTACCAAACGTTTTGGCCAGAAGGGGCTGGGGCAGCGAAATCTCGGCCGCACAATGCAGCTGATGCTTGAATCAAGTGAGACCAACGAGGGCAAATGTATGTTTGCCTATGATGTCTTCAGGTCTCTGGAGCGAATCGTTCTCGACTACGTGAGCGAGGCAAATGATCGGGCAAAATTCCTGGACGATTTGAAAATAGCACGGGGCCTGTACCGGGAACGTATTCTGACAGAGATGTTCAATGCGTATATGGATGAACCGCTGGCGATACGAAAAGATGTTTTGAACTATGTGAACATGATCATAGGCATCGATGCAGAGAATCTGGGGGCGGATAAAATGTGGAAGTATAAAAATCCCCAGACCGGTGAACTGCTGGCGATCAAGATTGACGAGCGGTATATCGACTCGGTGGAAGACCGGCTCGGCCTGAAGACAAGAGAGCAGAAAGATTCGTTCAGAACCTCGATCAGGAAGGTATATGGCCAGAAGATCTCCGTTGATCCGAATTATGACTTTATGGACAATCTGGAGCTGGTCAAGGCTGTAACCGATGTGCGGTTGAAGTCTGATATTGCCGGGGCCGGCAGTCTCATCGGAGCATTGGCCAACCGGACAAACGAGGAGAACCAGAAGCTGTATGACAGGATGATCGATACCATGCTCAATAAGCTCGGTTATTGCCCAACCTGTGCCCAGAAGACCATCGAGTATTTCTGTACCCAGGTGGACGAAAACTAGTGGATTGCCAGCGTCGCTGTGTCATTGAGCACGAGACAGACGAACTGGCGTAACACCTCGGAGATCATGAAAAAATTACGTGAACTCTATGTCAGCTGTAAAGCGCGTGGCTTGACGAAAGAGCAGGATGAGATGATCAGGCGTGAACTGGTGGCGGCTGAGAAAGCAGGAGATGTTGATCTGTACCATAACCTGCAGCCACCAATCCGGCCTCTGTCCATGTATGGTTATAACGATTACCAGATGTTGCATGGTGGGGCAGCTCCGGAACCTACGCCAATCAGTTCGGTGCATTCCCTCGACTATCTGCTGGAAAAGGATTCCCAGCGGGAAAAGGATGGGTTTCCCAGAAAGATCCGGATTGGCAAGCTGGTCAAGCCCGGCCGTGACGGTGATGAAAAAGTGGTGGTTGTACCAACTACCGTCGAAGAGAAATTGATTCATGACAAGGTGCGACTTGACGAAGAAGAGGAGGGTGAAGGAGAAGGTGGCAGCGACGGCGGTTCTGGTGAAGGGGAAGAGGGAGAGGTAATCGGTGAGCAGCCGGTTCGCCAGGAAGATGGCGCTGGAACAGGTGCAGGCCAGGGCGATGCTGCATCCCACGAGATAGAGTCCAATGCCTATGACCTCGGCAGGGTATTGACCGAGCAGTTCGCGCTGCCCAATCTTCGCGATAAAGGCAAAAAACGTTCTCTCACCAGGTATACCTGGGATCTCACAGACAAGAACCGTGGCTTTGGTCAGGTTCTCGATAAAAAAGCGACTCTCAGGCGCATAATTCAGACCAACATTGGGCTGAAACGGATTTCCGGTCAAGGTCGGATAGACACTACGGACCTGCTCATGTCGCCCCGTGACAGGGTCTATCGGATTCTCTCCAGAGAGAAAGATTATGAATCACAAGCGGTTGTGTTCTTTGTCCGCGACTATTCCGGCTCCATGAGCGGCAAGCCCACGGAACTGGTGGTGAATCAGCATGTGCTCATTTATTCATGGCTGATTTTCCAATATGAAAAGCAGGTTGAAACCCGTTTCGTGCTCCACGATACCGAGGCTAAGGAAGTGGACGACTTCAACACCTATTACAACTCCAAGGTGGCGGGGGGGACACAGGTTTCCGCAGCCTATAAGCTGGTAAACAAGATTGTGGAAGATGAGAGCCTGGAGAAGGATTACAATATCTATATTTTCCACGGTACAGATGGGGATGACTGGGATACCAGGGGGGATGAGGCGATTCCTGAGCTGAAAAAGATGCTGGGCTATGCTGCTCGAATCGGGGTGACCATCGCCGAGAACGGGTATGGCATCTCGGGTAAGACAGAAGTTGAGACCTATCTGCGTAAATCGGGATTGCTTGAAGAGTGGCGAAACAATTTGCGTCTTGATGTGCTGAGTAAGGATGCCACAGAAACCAGACTTATTGACGGTATAAAGAAACTCATCGCGTAATTTCCGGAATATCGAAGACCCATCAGGATCTAAATAATATGGAACTGATCAGTCAACATGCCAAGAAAATCATGGAAGGGTGTAAGGAACGCGCCCGTGATGCGGGGCTAACCTTTCAGGATGAGAGCCTTGAGTATATCGTCACCAACCGTGATATGCTCGAGCTCGGCCCGAAAAACATGATTCCGACCCTTTATGATTATTGGGTGCAGGATGTTGAAATTTTGAAAGAAACCGGCAGGTATGAGCTCTATCCATCAAATCCGTATGAAACGGTAATCAACACCAGACCGCCGATCTCGTTTTACAACGATAATAACCCGGACTGGCTGAACGTGATGATTTTTTATCACGTTATTGGCCATATCGATTTTTTCCAGAACAATATCTACTTCCGCCATACCTGGGACTATGATTTCTCCAGCAAGGCCATTTCGGACAAGCGGCTTATTGCCATGCTGCGTTCAGAAAAAGGACACTGGGTCGATTATGTGATCGAATTTGCCAAGGCGGTGGATAACCTTGTTGGTTATTACGAAACATTGGCAGGTTATGCCCGGCCGGATGGGCGCAGGATAACTATGCTGGATTATTATTTTGATGTCTTTTTACAGAAACATCAGAAGAAGAGTATCTCTGGCTACGTGAAGGAGATAGAGGATTACAACAAGAAGATCAAGGAGAATCCGGAGAAAGGGGAACAACTGTTTCTGGAGACGGTGAAGTCAAAATACACTGAGCTGGAATCCTACTATAAAAAGCATGTCGCCCAAGATGCCGGTCGCTCCCGTATGGATATCCTGCAGTTCCTGATAGAACACTCACCGTTTTTAAAAAAGGAAGAGAATCGCTGGATGGCCACCGTTATAGAGGTTATCCGTACTACCTCGCTCTATTTTCAGCCCCAGATCAGAACCAAGATATTGAATGAAGGGTGGGCCAGCTACTGGCATGAAGAATTGTTTCTCCGTGACGACAGGATCAAAGGTCATGAAGTGGAGTTCGCCATAATCAATGCCAAGGTGACCTCGATGCCGCGGGTTGGCTTAAACCCCTATGCCCTTGGCATGCGGCTCTTTTACTATCTTGAGGAAAAGGCCAACAAGGGGAAGTTTGACCTTGAGTTCAGCAGGCTTTATGACAGTTATGCTCGCAGCAAGTATGACCTGCAAAAGAATAAAGGTCGTGATTATATTTTTTATGTACGTGAAAATTTCGCAGACTCAATGTTTGTAAATTCTTTCATCGACCAGGATTTTGTTGATAAGCACAAGCTTTTTGTGGTGGGGAAAAAGCTGAACAAGGAGCGGATGACCTGGCAGTACTATGTGAAAAGCAGGGAAGCGGATGAGTACCGAAAAATGGTGGCTGAACAGCTCTATCACCCCCCGTCGGTTACGGTTGATGTGACCGAAGCTGGTACTTTGGTGCTAGACCATAAATTTGAAAATAAGCCACTGTTACGTGAGTTCGTGGACGGGTCTTTAATGGGGGTGGAGTTCCTCTGGGGCGGGCCGGTGGCCCTCTACTCGTCAGAGCCAATTCCCATAAAAGTTGATGAGACACCGTCTCTTGCCGGACCTGAAGAAAAAATGCGGAAACAGTATGTCTGGAAGCGGTTCAAATACACAATGAAGGGGCGTAAACTTTCACGGGAGTTGGCGGAATAGAGAACTGCACGTTTCGATTGAGCCCGGATCTTACTTGTCCGCTTCTCGCAACTCAAGCGGGCAAGGTGGTCTCGCGAGAACAATGAAGAGTACAGTTTCAAGCTCATATTGTTGCAGGGGATAGAAGGGTTTTGAGCTGATGTTCATGAAAGTCGGGGTATAAGGTGCCAACATAAACATGACGGGATAAAGGCAAAGCCAATATACAGGTGTTTCGATGCAAGAACTGAACAAAGCCCTGGAGAGTCTCAGAAAGCACAGGGGGAGTTGGGCCAAGCGGGCGCTAATTACATTTTCTGATTATCTTCAGGAGGTTATATCTCAGCCTGAGCGCAATATTCGTGACGTATACCAGGTCTATGTCGATATGATCAGTACCTTTATTTGTGAGGGAATAGATGAATATAAGGATGATGCAGAGTCGATAGACTACCTCGATTACAACTGTAACCGTCTTTTCGTTGAAGGTTCCGATCGTCCGTTTTTTGCAGATCGTCTCTTTGCCAACAGGTTGATGCGTCATGTGGATTCAGTCTCTGTTGGCGCCCAGCAGAATAAAATTTACATTTTTGAAGGGCCCCACGGCAGTGGCAAATCGACATTTTTAAATAATCTGCTCAGAAAATTCGAGGAATATGCCAACACCCCTGAAGGGGCTCGCTACGAAGTCGTCTGGCGTTTAAACAGGGATGACTATGAGGAAGGAGGACAGACTCTCAGCTCGTTCACAGACCGGATCGCATCAATCCTTGAAAATGATGGCAAGAAACGGGCGGCGACAGAGATAAAGAATTTCATAAATGTAAAAGATCAGACAACAAACTATTTCAACGTACCCTGTCCGAGCCATGACAACCCGTTGCTGATTATACCGAAAGATGTTCGACGCCAATTCCTGGAAGATCTCTTTGAAAATGGAGAGTTCAAGTGGAAGCTGTTCACCGAGAAGAAGTATGAGTGGATATTCCGGGATGAGCCCTGCACTATCTGCACCTCAATATACCAGGGGCTGTTGAAAAAATATCAGGATCCCGAACATATCATGCGGTATGTCTATGCCCGCCCCTATGCCATTCGAAGGAGGTTGGGAGAGGGTATTTCGGTTTTTAATCCTGGTGATAAACCGCTCAGGCATAATGTGATCCACAATGATGTGATCCAGAAAAACCTCAACGCTCTTTTTGCAGGCTCCCAGCAGGTAGCGTATCTCTATTCACGGTATGCCAAGACCAACAACGGCATATACGCCCTGATGGATGTGAAGTCCCATAACACGGATCGGTTGATGGAACTGCACAATATCATCAGTGACGGTATCCATAAGGTTGAGGATCTGGAAGAGCGGGTAAACTCACTGCTTTTTGCCCTGATGAATCCGGAAGACCGGAGGATTCTGGACGACCTGCAGGCGTTTTCTGATCGTATCGAATACATAAAAATCCCGTATATTCTCGACCTCAAAACCGAGGTGCAGATTTACCTGGAGATCTTTGGCAAAGCAATCGAAAAGAGTTTTCTGCCCAGGGTGCTGCATAATTTTGCCCGGGTAATTATAGCAACGAGGTTGCGCTGCAAATCGGAAGCGCTGCTCGAGTGGATCGGTGATCCCGAGAAGTATGAACTGTTCTGTGACAAGGATTTGCTGCTGCTGAAGATGGAAATCTTCACCGGCAATATTCCGAAATGGCTTGAAGCCAATGACGTTGAAAAGTTCACGGCCAAGAGAAGAAAGAAGGTTATCGCTGAATCTGAAAATGATGGCTGGATAGGGCTTTCCGGGCGTGATTCGATACGGATGTTCAATGAGTTTTACACCAGGTTTGCCCGTGACGACAAGATGATAGATATGTCCATGTTGGGCACATTCTTCCGTGAGTATTGTAAGCAGGACAAAGAACTACTGCCCGAAGGTTTTCTTGATTCCCTGCTCAGGATGTACAATTACACTGTGTTGCAGGAGGTAAAAGAGGCGCTCTACTACTACAACGAAGAGCAGATCTCCCGCGATATTCAGAATTATATGTTCGCTGTTAATTTTGAGCAGGGTGCCAGCGAAAGATGCACCTATACTGGAGACTTTATAGAGATTACGGCCGATTTTTTCAGGAGGGTCGAGGCACGATTGCTGGTAACCGAGAGTGAGGCCAACGCTTTCAGGAATAATGTCCAGAAGGCGTACACGACTTCAGCCCTGACCCAGGAGATTCTTCGCGATGAGTTGGATATAACCCAGACTTCACTCTTCATCCATCTCTACGGACGATACGTCCATAATCTCAAGGAGAAGGTGTTGGTGCCCTTCCTGCAAAACGAGAACTTCCGGATGGCAATTCGGGATTTTGATTCAGATTCTTTCAGAACCTACGACACCAAGATCCAGGAAGACGTTACCTACATGATTGAGAACCTTACCAGAAAATACAAATACTCACGCCAGGGTGCGAAAGAGATCTGTATTTATGTGATTGATAATAATCTGGCCCAGGCATTTGCTGAGAAAGCGGTTAAGGAGGTTGCCCGGTCGACAATTTCTGATATAGAAACAGGGGTGTGACGGCGAGTTGGATGTTGGATGTTGAGGGCTGACTTGGCAAAAAAAAGGGGCTTTCCTGAAACAGGAAAGCCCCTTTTTTTGGGTTCGGCATATCGGGATGATAGGATGGTTTTGGTTTTAAGCTGTTAGCCCTATCCCCTTACTCCTCACGCCTCACTTCGTGAAGCGGAGTTTTATTGGTAATCGGATTTTATTACTTGCCGCTTATTTGTTTTTTTTCGGCCTGGGCCTGCACTGCGGTAATCGCCACAGTATTGACGATATCCGGTACCAGACAGCCACGACTCAGGTCGTTGACTGGTTTTTTCAGCCCCTGCAGGATTGGACCAACGGCTACCGCATTGGCGGAACGCTGAACAGCCTTGTAGGTGTTGTTACCGGTGTTGAGATCCGGAAATACGAAAACAGTCGCTTTACCGGCAACTTTGCTGTCAGGCATTTTCGCTTTACCGACTTGCGGATCGACAGCAGCGTCATACTGGATCGGCCCTTCGATCTCAAGTCCGGGGAAAGCAGTCTTGGCGCGTTCCTGGGCAATCTCGGTGGCACGCCGCACTTTTTCAACCTGCTCACCTTTCCCGGATTTTCCGGAAGAGTAGGAGAGCATCGCCACCAACGGATCGATACCAAAGATGGCAGCGGTCTGGGCTGAAGAGATGGCGATCTCGGCAAGCTCTTCAGCGGTTGGGTTGGGGTTGACCGCACAGTCACCATACGCCAGTACCCTGTCGTTGAGGCACATCAGGAAAACACTGGAGACAATGGGACAGTCCGGCTTGGTCTTAATAAACTGGAAAGCGGGGCGAATGGTGTCGGCGGTGGTGTGTTCAGCGCCGGAAACCATGCCGTCGCAGTGCCCTTTATAAATCATCATGGAACCGTAGTAGTTGAGGTCATCCATGATATCACGGGCATTGTCGAGGGTTACACCTTTGCTCTTGCGTAACTCATAGTAGGTCTGGACATAGTCCTCGAAGTGCGGTGACTTGGCAGGCTCAATGATTTGGGCATTGTCGAGGTGAAGACCAAGGCTGCTGATGCGTTCCTTGATCTTGTCTTCGTTACCGAGGAGGGTCAGGTCAACCACTTCGCGGCGCAGCAGAATCTCAGCGGCCTGGAGGATACGGTCGGACTCACCTTCAGGCAAAACGATGTGCTGTTTATCAGATTTTGCACGCTGCAGCAACTGGGACTCGAACATCTTCGGAGTGACGATGGTGGTCTTGGTCTTGATGATCTTGTCGCTCAACTCATCCATGCCGATATGGCGCTCAAACACGGCGAGGGCCTGGGTGATCTTGCGGGTGTTGTCCGGAGTGATCGCAGCGTGGATGTGCTCAACCCTGATGGCTGCTTCGTAGGTGTTCTCATTGACGGAGATGATTGGCACTGTGTCCTGGAACCCTTCGATCACATTCTGAACAGCCTCTTCCGGGACCAGTCCGCCAGTCAACATGATGCCCGAGATGTTGGGCATGGACATGGAGTGTACTGCGGCCAGACAGGCAAGAACCACGTCAGAGCGGTCACCCGGGGTGATAATCAGGGTGCCGTAGTCGATACGCTCCAGCAGATTCCTGAGCTGCATGGCGGCGATGGTAAAGCTGCGGACGTGGCGGGTAAGGTTTTCACCACCATAGAGGATTTCGGCATTGAGCAGGCGGGCAACTTCGCCGACTGAGGGATTACCGAGGTTCTCGTCGTTGGGAATAGCGTAAGTGAGACCACGTGCAACCTTGACCTTCATCAACTCCTGCACCTGCTCGACATAACTCGGATCGACGCGGTTGGCAATGGTAGCAAGAATATCGCAGCTGCGCTCTTCAAGGGACTCATGATAGACCTTGATGGAGCGAACAACGTCCTCCGGACTCTTCATCTTACCGTTTGCGACGAGAATGACCGGACAACCCAGATTATTGGCGATATCGACGTTGATGTCGAAGTCAAAAGAAGCTGAGGCGCCCTCAAACTCGGCACCTTCGCAGAGAATGAAGTCAGCTTTGGCGGCCAGGGCGTTATACTTGGCCATGATGCCATCCATCAGTTCCGCCTGCTTACCGAGGGAAATGAGTTGACTGGCTTCATTCAAAGTGTAGCCGCACATCTCCTCGTAATCAAAACAGAGATTGAACTGACTCTTGATAAGGTTAATGGTGTTGTCCCGTTCTCTGTTTCTGTCTTCAACCAGGACAAGCGGTTTGAAAAATGCTACTTTTTTGATGTTGCGGGTAAGCAGCTCCATCAGCCCCAACGTAATGGCTGATTTGCCACTTCGTGGCTCAGTTGCAGCCACATACAGATTGTTTGCCATGATACCCTCTACAGCTAATCTACCAGGATGAGGATAGTTGCGACATATCCTGCATCATTAATATGTTATGGTGGGTCCTACTCGAGTCCTTCCTTGAGCTCATCGAACTTGCAGGTCAATTTGAGACCATCATCTTCAAAATATGTCACAACCTTATAAGGAAGTGATTTAAACAGGTTCACCATTGCCTTGTTGGTCGGCACCGTATAGGCGACAAGTCCTGCAATTCCGTTATCACGTGCTGCCACTGAGATCTTCTTCAGCAGTGCTTTACCCAGGCCGAGTCCCTGATATTGGGTGTTGACGGAGAAAGCTACTTCCGCCATGTTGGTTTCAGCTTCGAGGAGGTACTCACCAATGGCAATGACATTCTCAAAACCCGCTTCACCGACAAGGGCAATAAGCGTGAGTTCTCTGATATAATCAATTTGCGATTTAGTTTCCACATCGGAACGGATAAAACTTGTTTTTTCGTGAAAAAATCTGCGTACGACATCATCTTTGTCAAGGCCATAGTAGTGCTCCTGAATCCTTCGTTCGTCCACCGGCTTGGCAGGACGGATGGTTATCTTGAGATTATCCCGATAAACAAAATCCTCTAACTGGACGGGATAAACAGCTTTTCCGGCTGTTCCCAGTTTGCGGTCACGCGCAACCAGACCGACTTCTTTGGCTGAGTCGAGCAGTTCATCACGAAAATCAGGGTGAGAAATGCTGATCAGTGCCATGGCCCGCTCCTGCAGACTTTTACCGAAGAGGTTGATGACGCCGAATTCGGTTGCCACAAAATGTACATCTCCGCGCGGTACCACCACGGCTTCACCCGCTACGGAAGGTGTGATCGCCGACATCGCACCGTTGTTGATGGTTGAAGGTAAAAAGATAATCGATTTTCCACCCTTGGAGCCGCGGGCTCCCCGCACGAAATCAGGTATACCGCTCACTCCGGCATAGAGTGTGTGGGCCATGGCTTCGGCCAGAACCTGCCCGGTAAGATCAATAGCACTGGCCCGGTTCATGGTGACCATCCGGTTGTGGCGCGCGATGGTGAATGGGTCGTTCACGTAATCGGAGGGGTAGAACTCTATACCGGGGTTGTCGTGGAGAAATTCGTAGAGGTTGGAGCTTCCAAGGGCGGCTGAAGCAACCAGCTTGCCGTCGTTGTATCCTTTGCAGCGGTTAGTGATCACCCCCTGCGAATAGAGATGCATTACGTCTTCGGTGAGGTACTGGGAGTGAAAGCCGAGGTCATTTTTCCCCTCCAGTGCCTGCACCGTGGCCTGGGAGGCAGCGTCGAGTCCAACCTGCAGGGTGGAGCCGTCTTCTATTAATCTGGAAAGTTGTTTGCCTATACGGGCGGCTGTTTCAGATTGTTCAATTGGTGCTATGGTCAGCAACTCTTCGTTATGTTCGACAACAACATCGACCTGGTTGACATGGATAAAACTGTGGCCCATAACCCTGGGCATTCTGTCGTTGACCTGTGCTATGACGAAATCGGCAGCCAGTGTCGCGGCGTAGGTGACATCGACAGAGATGCCGAGACTCATCCAGCCGAAATCATCCGGGGGGGAAACCTGGATCATGGCTACGTTCACCGGCATCCTGCGGCTGGTAAAGAGTGAGGGCACTTCGGACATATTCATCGGTGTGATAAAGCGTTTATTCCGGGAGAGTGATTCGCTGCTGGTAGACCCCAGGTATATGGAGCGGATGTTCAGGCTGGCATCATGGGTCTGGTCGGCGATATCGATAAGTGATGAGGTTTCCATGCTCATCATTCTGACAATCTCAAGTCCGCTGAACTCTTTTGAACAATGGGCGAGGGCCCGGACAAGTTCCTGGGGTTCGCCACAGGCAGAGCCTATGAATATACGCTGGCCATGCCGTATTTTCCGAATTGCCTGGGCTGAACTGCAGATCTTTTGAACATAGGTGTCGGCCCAGTAGATATTTTCTGCCATAACTCACTCTCCATAATTATTCGGGGTATAAAACCACCCGTGAAATGAACAGCTGCATTGTTACGTCATCGTTTTGAAAGCTTAACTCCCCATGAAATGCAGGAACTATTCAGGGAGATAGAGAATAGGGGGCGGAATATGTATCTTACGCTGTCGTTATATTTTACCATATAACGACGTTAATATGTCAGAATCTGGTGAGTGGTCGTAGAAAAATCACGTTTTTTCTTTGATTTATGGAGTCTGCGGGTGAGGAGGAGCTGAAGTGGGGAAAAAGCGGCGCACCATCTGGGAGGAGATGGTACGCCAGGAGGGGCCTCGGAGAGGACTATCTTACTTGACTACCGTGAATCCTCCGACCAGCGTAGCGCTCTGGCCGTCAGGATTGATGACGGTAACATCACGGGGGCCGATAACGGCCTTGTGTACTACACTGATTGAACAGATTATTTCGCTTTCAGAGACCACTGTTACGGAATTAACAGTAATAAGCGCCCCAAAGTCGACAGTGGTTCCAGTTTGAAAACCGGAACCGGACAGGGTCACGGTAACGGTGTCACGCCAGCCGGCACTGTCCGGCACAACTGTGTCAAGAGCGGGGGGCGGATCTGAAGGAGTTGTACCCAGATAGTCGAGAGAGGTAGTCACATCTATTTTTCCGTAACCCCAATCGTCGTTGGCTTCAGTTGGATCAGTGGCAGCGGGGTGTGTATAGCTGTCGGTGCGGGCGCCCTGGCGCAGAGTTTCTTTCATGTCTGCCGGTGCCGGGGTAATTCCCAGATCTGAGGCTGCACCTAACAGGACAGCAACTGAACCTGTCGCATGGGGGCAGGACATACTCGTCCCTTGCAGGGTGGTATAGTAGCCACCGTACTCAACACGGTTCATGCATCGAAAATAGTTGTAACCCGGTATGGCATGATTTACCTGGGACAGGGAGGCCACAATGCCCACACCAGGGGCAGAGATAAATGGCTGACTGCGGCCATCACGACTTGGACCTCGACTGGAAAAATAGGCGATGTCCTGGAGGTGGAAGTCGTTGTAATAGGTGATTGGCGGGGTAGCGTAATCCATATCTATATATGAATATGCAGACGATGGATCTTCACAGTCATCATAGAATCGTCCCGGCCAGGTGGCTTTTGTCTGGTATGCGCCGATGGAGATAGCCGAAATTGCCGTGGCGGGCTTACCGATAGTCATGGAATTGTCGGCCAGGTCGGGATCGGTGAGGTCTCCGATCACATGGGAAGCGCTGCCGCTGTCATACCAGACGAAGGAATGTTTCAGGCTGTCGCTGAAACCCTGCCAGCCATGGTAGGTTACATCGCCGCTTGCGGTGGAGTAGATGTTGACGACCCAGGTACCGGAGGCGGGATTGACGCCACTGAAATCAGAAATTTCGATATAGATGTTGTTGTCACCGTTTTCTGCTTCCCAGAAGGAGTTTGCACCGGAGATATTCTCCACATAAACCGTTCCTTCCGGAGTGGCGAAACCACCGGATTTGCCATCGGTGTACCACAGGGTTTTGTTACTGCCGGTGTAGCTTTGCGGGTAGGTAACACCGCTCGGACTGGTAATCTGGACGTAGGTTGTGACATCGCCTGGATACCAGATGTCAAAGAAGGCGTAGTCGTCAGCCGAAGTGGGTGTATAATTACTGTTGGTGGAAATGACGATGTCATGGCTGGTCTGGACATTGCCCGAGCCATGAATTGGGCCGCCATGGGTATCGAAAGAGGGGCCTTCCCAGCTACTTCCTGCGTTTCCAGCACTTATACAGACAATCTTGCCGGGACCGGTGAGATCATCAAGACCACGCTCTTCAGCGGTGGTACCATCGTGAGGGCCATAGTCGCTGCCCATACTCATGTTAATGACGCACGGCTTGCCGGCTGCGGCAGCTTTCTCAAAAATCCAGTTGATGGCGTCGACCACGGCGGTGTCTGAGTTGCGGTTTTTCTCGTTATCAAAGTCGAATTTTACAATCAGCAGTTCGGCGTCAGGGGCAAGGCCTGTATAAGGCCCGGCATAACTGGGAGCACTGCCGTTACCAGCGGCCGTACCCGCCACATGGGTACCGTGTCCGTCATTGTCGCGGTGCGCGCAGGTGGTGTAACCCCCGTTGATCAATGGTGAAGTCCATTCTGTTCCATAGCTGAAGCCTGCCGGAGGAGAAACTGTCTGGGTTACATCGGTAGAGTCCAGGGTATGATCCCATATGGCGATTATTCTGGTATCGCCATATGCATCTATGAAATCAGGGTGCTCAATATCAATCCCGGTGTCAATGACACCAACGATCGCGCCGGTTCCTGAATCCCCGGAACGGGGGTAACTCGTGTCAGGTAGATTGACGCCTGTTGCGGTGGCGCTCACATCCATCATCTTCTTTACGGGTTGTCCTGCAGTGATTTTGTGAACACCGGCCACTGCGGCTATGGCCCGAAGCTTGTTGACAGGGACTACAGCGGTCATAACACCGCTTGAAGTCACCGTGTTGATCTCGGCCCCCAGAGCTTCTAGGTTTTTTAACGAGGCAATATCGGCATCAATGAAGACATGGGCAAAGCCTTCTTTTTTGCCGTCTATTGTACGGGTGAATGTGGAGGCAAATTTACCACCGGCAAAGCGGGCACCTTCGGTTTCGATCACTCTCTCAAGATGCGGACCAAGACGACCAGCCCATAGATTGGGAGCAATCAGCATTACCGCAGCCAGAACGATGGTCTGGCTCCATATCCTTGAAATCCTGTTGGAAAAAATCATTCTGAAGAGCCTCTTGTGTAAGTTTTGAGGAGTATGGGAATGCTTTATCCGAGCGAATTACAATTTCTGTTGCCTGTTGAAGAAAAGGAGTGTTCCGGGCATGCGCGGATAGCTGCCGAACTCCGGTTAAATCTGACTGGGCAGATTCAGTGGTATGGATTCCTTAAGCGCTAATTTGAAGCAGGGGTATATCTGTATTTCGACATGGACAAGATTGGTGCGTGTAAAGCTGTGTGGCGATACGAAATAGTCTGGCAAAGCCTGAAAGCAAAAAGAATGACCTTTTGGGGATGAATATGTTACTAGCCATTAAAACAAATAATATTGAAAAAAGCATCGGAAAAAAGAATAGATAGGCATGGAGTGGTCTGGGCCGGCAGGTGCTGTGCCTGAGTTGGCGGGGG
The DNA here is from genome assembly GCF_005116675.2 of Desulfosediminicola ganghwensis. Classification (NCBI taxonomy): domain Bacteria; kingdom Pseudomonadati; phylum Thermodesulfobacteriota; class Desulfobulbia; order Desulfobulbales; family Desulfocapsaceae; genus Desulfosediminicola; species Desulfosediminicola ganghwensis. The sequence continues at coordinate 267,437 of NZ_CP050699.1, read as the reverse complement.
AATGCGGTTGTCGGATGGTTCTGGAAAAAAATACTTATGACACGCAGTGGTGGCAGGGAGATTTTGAGGGGGGCGCTATTCACAAGTCAGGAGGGAAAATTGAAATTTTCCGGTTACCTCTGCCGCAAATAGTGGGGAAATACCATCCGGAGAGAGAGTTGGCTGCCATCAGCCTCCTGCAAAAACATTTGGATTCATAGGCTCTTCGTGTGTTAGGATTGAAGTGAGAAGATTATAAGATTTTGATTGAGTTTCAAGTGTGACTAAGCAGATAAACGGTACTTCTTTGTCCATGTCTGGCAATCTGCTGATTCAATATGTGCTAATGAAGAACCCCATAATTTATTTTTTTGACCCCAATAGCTCCGGGGCTCTCAATAATACAAATAAATATCAGATTATCAGTATTTTATAGTGTTAGGAAAGGCTCAGAAGCAACTGAAATGTTTGTAAAAAGCTCCTTGATTGTGGAGTGTAATTGATTATCGTTACCTAACACACGCAATGCTCATCTTGTTCATTCCTGTAAATATCAACAGGTTACGGCGAGTCGAGTGTTGCGACTCCGAAAAGCAAGTTTGTTGGGGTGAAAAGTTATGTTGGTCTGATTTCGATTGAACTTCTGTCCTCTATATCTCTGTGCTGGATTGTTATGAGGGCAGCGTGTTGCAGTTGACCTGGCGTTTGCTGGTCTGTTTTGAAATCAGCCTGCGAGTCTGCGCTTGGCGCTGAAACCGGGTCCCTGCGATGCAATGGGCTCTAAGTTCAGGGTTCGATAACCATCTGGGATGCCTGAATATCTGCTGGTTGAAAACGTAATAAACGAATTGAGGAGAACAGTATGCTGAAAAAAACACTATTTGTTTCACTGGCAGCTCTGGCTCTCAGTACACCTGCCATGGCTATTGAGATGCCGGAGGATGCAACAGTAACCTTCGAGAACGAGTCCACCGCTTATCCATCGTATAAGTTCAATCAGATCATGGAAGCGTATGGCATTGAGTTGATGCCTGAGTACGCAGGTATGGTTCCCAAAACCTATGCGAAAGTAGGTGACGGAGAGGCTGTCTTCAATGATGATAATATCGCCTATCCGCCAACATACTATCACAATATTTTCACAGCCTATGGTCTTGAGTTGCTTCCTGAGAATGCTCGTGAAATACTTGAAGTGCCGTCCTATGCGAGGGTTGTTGGTGACGAGGTGATTTTTGGAGATAGCGTGAGCATAGCTTACGATGGTTGGGCCTGGCAGAATATCCTTTCAGCATACACCCTGATCGACAGCGATGGTGATGGGGTACCTGATATTCGGGACGACTGCCCGAATACGCCAAAAGGTGTGCAGGTCAACGAGAGAGGATGCTGGGAGTATGATACCGGCTTGCTGTTTGATTTTGATAAGTATGACATCAAGCCTGAGTACTTCTCAGTATTGGATGATACCAAGCGTATTTTCGATCTCAATCCGGGCCTGAAACTCACGGTCGAAGGTCATACCGATAGCATCGGTGCCGAGACCTACAATCAGGGTCTTTCTGAAAGACGTGCTAATTCAGTTATGAACTACCTGATACAGAATGTTGGAATTGACCCGGCCAGCCTTGATTCTGTTGGTTATGGTGAGACACAGCCTGCCTATCCGAATGACACCGCGGAAGGACGTGCCAGAAACAGACGAGCTCAGTTCACCAGCAACATGCAGTAAGCTGCTTAGAGCACTATCGTAGCAGAAGGTATTGAAAAAAAAATCCCCCGGAGTTTTCAGGCTCCGGGGGATTTTTTATGGAAATGCGGCAGCTCCAGTTCGAACTTCTCATCAGTTCAGGCAGTGTCGGGTTCGAAGTTTTTGGCAGTAAACCATAGTGGACTATGTTTACTGCCGAAATACTGTAGAAGATGACACTGGATGGACTGACCTTCGGTGAGCATTTTGAAGAAAAGAGGGGCGGATTTCAGCAATGCCTGAAAAACTCATACTATCTTCTGATTTCGACAAAATGCTCATGAGAAATTCGAACCAGGTTCTCATGGCAGAAAGAGAGACCTGGGAGTTGTGCCGCAGGAGAAGGTAATAGATCTGCTACTTCAAAAAATAAACACAGCTTGAGATCATGGTGTGTCTGGTAACTCCCGGCTTAACCGCAACCTGTACCCGAGCCGAGGCATTCGCCTGAGGCACATGATTTACGGCGGCCTTTCAGACCTTCAGTCTTGCCGCCATCGAAGACGGTGTGAAGCGCTTCTTCGATAAAGCCTGCAGCCTCAACAGGCGTAATGCCGGCTTTTGTCAGAATATCAGCAGGGGTCACCCCTATGCCGCTGATCAACACAGCCTGGCAATCACCCAGTACTTTTGCCAACTGGTGCCACCGCCGGATGCCTCCGCCGGTTGTCGGGGCTTTCCGATCGTCGATCTGTTTGAGCGTGCCGCCTGATCTGGCCCAAATCTGAAAAGTGGTGGCTTCTCCCAGATGCTGGTTGACCAGTATTCCTTCCTGACTTGCCACTGCGATATACGGTCGTTCTTCAGCCTTGGTGGTTTTATGGCTCGAGCAATCACTTAGGCAACTTCTGAACTCTTCGGTGCGATCCTCACCAAGCAGGCCAACGGCATCAGCCCGGCAACGGGTGCAGTGTCGCATCTGTGGCAGGTATTGTTCGGCGGTGGCGCGCAACTCCTCCATCACTTTTTTGCTGGGTTGTTCCAGATGACCAAATGGCGTATTGACGTTGGGAAACAGTGCCATGCAGTTGAAAAGATCAGCCCCGAGTTCTTTCATTTTCACGGCGATCTCTTCTATGTGATGGTCGTTTACGCCGGGTATGACAATGCAGTTGATTTTCACGGTCAAACCATGTTCCTTGAGTCTGCGAATTGCGGAAAGCTGTCGTTTAAGGAGCAATTCCGCAGCCTGCAAGCCACGGTAAATGATATTGTTGTCGCTCACCCAGTTGTAGATTTGACTGCCAATCACAGGGTCAACCGCACAGACTGTTATCGTTACGTGGCTGACATTAAGCCTGGCAATTTCGTCGATATACGGGCCAATACCCATTCCGTTTGAGGAGAGACAGAGCAGGGTGTCAGGGAAGTCATCACGAATCATACGTAAAGTGGTCATGGTGGCTTCCGGGTTCGCGAATGGATCTCCAGGCCCGGCAATACCCGCTACACTGATTCGAGGTTCTTTTTCCAGCACTTTGTGCATGTATCTTTTGGCCTGAGCGGGGCTGAGTATGGAAGAGGTGACGCCTGGCCGGGACTCATTGACGCAATCATATTTACGATCACAAAAGTTGCATTTAATGTTGCATTTTGGGGCCACCGGCAGATGCACACGGCCGTATTTGCCCTTTGCCTCAGGGTTGAAACATGGATGACGATGATACTCCCTGGTGTTGAGTTCTTTCATGGTATTGGCCTTTTATCAGTGAGGCTGACCGGAGTTGTGAGCCTCTGTTGTCGCAATATGTAACGGTATTGAAGCGATATTGAATATTGCTTGAGTCGATAATTTCCTGTGCTCTACATGTAGCTGTAGCCAACGTCGGAGTCGTCCTGTTTTTTGGCGATCATGGTGTTGGTGATGGTGTCAAACAGTTGCTGGGCTCCGTGGTAACCAATGTGCAGTAGCCGTTGTCCTCCCACGCGGTCGTGAATTGGAAAACCAACGCGGATAAGAGGGATATTGGCTTTTCTGGAAAAGGTGTAGCCTTTGGAGTGACCAACCAGCATGTCTGCCTTGAGTTCTGTCGCGCGCTCCTCTATGTCGAAGAAGTCGACATTTTCATGAACCTCAGGCAGCTCGCAGTTGAGCCCTTCCAGCACTGCTTCGATGCTGTTTTTAAACTTGCCGCTTTTGCCGCCGGAAGCACATAGCACCGGGTGGACACCGATTTCGGCCAGTAAAGCGGTAATGCCGACCACCATATCTTCCTCTCCGTAAACGATGGCCCGTTTACCGAAGATGTATTTATGGCCGTCGACCAGAGCGTCGACCAGACGTCCTCTGGCTGTGGCATATTTTTCAGGAACAGGATTGCCACTTACCTCGGCAAGAGCAGACATAAAGGTATCAGTCTCGCGGATACCGATAGGGAGGCCCAGTCGGGTCAAGGGCACCTGATGGTTCACTTTTAAACTTGTCCCGGCGGTTGAGTCGGGCAGGGTTCGCCCGCACTCAAGAGTTTTTTTCGAACACCCCATCCTGGTAATAGCGGATAAGGGGGTACCGCCCTTGGGAATAAGGGGATATTCGTTAAGCGCTTCACCATCGAGAGTCTCAGAGTAATCAGGGAGAATGGTGGCACTGAGATCAAAGTCGCTGACCAGCTCTTTGAGATATCTGAGATCGGCGGCTGAAATGAATCCCGGCAGGATGTTGATGGTGGTGTTCCGTTCACCTCCACTGCTTAACTGCTCAACCACTGCTTTGGTGGCGGCATGGAATCCTTCCATGTGCGAACCTGAGTAACTCGGGGTAGAGACCGAGACGATGAGTGGTTCACCGGCACCGCTTTGAAATTCGTCCCTGTACTCCTGAATAATCATCTGTACATCATCACCGATAGTTTCGGTCAGACAGGTGGTTGCCACGCCAATCAGCTCCGGGGAGTATTTCGCTGTGACATTTTTCAAGCCCAGCTTCAGGTTGGCTGAGCCACCGTAAATCGCATGTTTCTCACCAAGAGAAGAAGAGGCGATATCTATCGGTTCATTGAAATGGCTGATAATGTATCGTCGCATGTAGGTGGCGCAGCCCTGCGAACCATGCAGGAAGGGGACCGCCCCCTCAATACCCCTGAAGGCGAGTGAAGCACCAAGTGGTTTGCAGAGTTTGCAGGCGTTGGTGGTCGATATGTAATTAGGCATCTTGCTCATGAGATTTCCTCCTCTGCTCTTCTGGGAACGAACTGCCACACGGGGCTCATAACCGAGCTGTATACTTCTTTGGCGAAGTTGAGCATGCCGCTGAAACCGGCCAGCAACTCCTTGCGCTCGTGGTTGTGATCGCAAAAGGCCACACCGAGCTTGTAGGCGATGGGGCGTTCCTTGACGCCGCCAACAAAGATGTCCACATCCTTTTCGCGGATGAAGGCTGAGAGTTCCAGAGGGTTGGCGTCATCGATGATGATGGTTCCCTCATCGGTAATTTCCTGAAGCTCTTCATAGTCTTCGGCAGTACCAGTCTGGGAGCCGACCATGACCACATCCATACCCAGCAGGCGGAAAGCTTTGACCAGGGAGAAGGCCTTGAAGGCACCTCCCACATAGATGGCAGCACGCTTGCCGGTGAGAGCGGCTTTATATTGCTGGAGTTCGGGAAGCAAAGTTTCCAGTTCATCACGAACCAGTATGCGGGCCTTTTCCATCATCTCCGCATCATTAAAGTAGCGGGCGACCTCGTAAAGGGATTCGGCCATATCTTCGACACCGAAGTAGGAAACGCGGATATTGGGGATGTTGAACCGTTCTTCCATCATGTTGGCCAGATCCATGGTGGCACCGGAACACTGGACGACGTTGAGTGAGGCACCGTGGCTCCGTTTGATATCGTCGATTCGGCCGTCGCCGGTAATATTGGCCACCACTTCGATACCGATACGCTGGTAATAGTCGCGGATAAGCCAGATTTCGCCAGCCAGGTTGAAGTCGCCGAGAATATTGATACTGTGTTTGGAAATACCACTTGTGTCACCGGTGCCGACCAGTTTTTCCATGGCGTTGCAGGCGGCTTTGTAGCCCGCTCTTTTGTTGCCCTTAAATCCTTCGGACATGACAGGCAGTACGGGGATTCCTTTTTCTTTTTCAACACGTTTGCAGACCGCCTGGAGGTCGTCGCCGATGAGGCCGACAATGCATGTGGAGTAGACGAAAGCGGCTTTCGGCTGATGCCGGTCGATAAGCTCAATGAGTGCCTTGTACAATTTCGGCTCACCACCAAAAATCACATCCATCTCCTGAAGATCAGTGGAAAAAGAGAGCCGGTGCAGCTCGGGGCCTGAAGAAAGTGCGCCTCGTATATCCCAGGTATAGACAGCACATCCGATTGGCCCGTGTACCAGGTGAACTGCATCGGCAATGGGGTAGAGCACGACCCGCGAACCACAAAAGACGCAGGCCCGCTGGCTTACTGCACCTGCGAGGCTATCCTTGTTGCATTCAAGGGCAAAAGGTGCATCGCCTTTGCGGTGGATCTGGGCTTTTCGCTCTTTAAGTATATGTAATGGTTCCATAGTGTTTCCTTTCGGTCTCTTCGCATGGTTACGTTCACTGACTTTGCAGTGAGAAGAGCAACCACTGTGCCAGTTGTCGGAGAGAATGTTCAAAGATCGTAAATACAGAGGGATATCGAGGGGATCTGGGAGGTGTGAAGAATTTCTGTGATGAGTAGGATGATGTATGATGATAGACATTTATGTAGGCGAGGAACAAAAATGTCTGAAGCATGGAGGTGCGTTGCAGCGGAGTGCAGGTCTGATATGAAAAGTTAAGATAAATCTCTCTTTCTATCAAACTGTTGCAATGATATTCCAGGGTAGATAATGTGTTAGAGAGGCTTTCGGATCAGTTTGTCAAATATTCAATGGAATCGATGTAGATTTGCTTTGTTATAAAGCATGGATCGTGTCTGTTCAGCATACGTTGCAAAGAAATTTCTCAATATGTTGTACTTAAATAACACTCAGGTGAACGACAAATGTATCTTTCCTACTATGGGTTGGAGTCGAAGCCGTTTCAGATATCATCGGACCCTAAATTTATCTGGCTGGGCGAAAAGCATAGAGAGGCGTTGGCAACCCTGACCTATGGAGTGCTCGATAATAAGGGGTTTATGTTGCTGACAGGAGATGTCGGGACAGGAAAAACCACTCTTATCAACACCTTGATCAGGAATCTGAGTGCAGATGTGTTGCATGCCTTTGTTCCTGATCCGAGGTTGGAGTTGAACGATTTCTTTAATTATGTAGCCCGGGCATTCAACATAAAGAAGGAATTTAAGAGTAAGGGTCGCTTTTTGATGTATTTCAGTGATCTACTGGAGATTGCTTACGCAGAAAATAAAAAAGTGCTGCTGCTTATTGATGAGGCGCAGCTCCTTACCCAGGATCTGCTGGAAGAGATTCGACTCCTGTCAAACATTCAGAAGGACGGAAACAATCTTCTCAATATTTTTTTTATTGGCCAGGATGAGTTTAATCAGGTGCTTGAGCAGACTGAGAACAGGGCCGTGGCCCAGCGTCTTACCCTCAATTATCACCTCAATCCGCTTTCGGAGGTGGAGGTCGGCAGGTATATAGTTCACAGGTTGAAAATTGCCGGCACGACTGAGCGATTGTTTAACGATAGGGCTGTGCGCGAAATCCACGCCTACTCAGGTGGCTTTCCGAGGCGGATAAATATCATCTGCGATCACTGCCTGCTCAACGGTTATGTGAAGGAGAGGCGTGTTATTGACGCGGACATGGTGCGGATCTGTGCCCATGATTTGAAAATCCCGCAATATACCAGAAAAGCAGTGCCGCCGCCTCGACCGATTCCTCCTGCCATCCAGCCCAGACGGACTAAGCCGGCAGTCGCCGCGGTAGCTGTTGCCAGAGACGAGGGGGGGAAGGCAAACCCCGGACCCTCTGCTCCAGCAGCTGAATATGCCAGTGGTAATGATGATCTTCGGACTGATCTCAAGCAGGAGAAGGCCAATCGTCTACTATCAGGAATAATGACCACTGCGGCCATACTGTTTGCTGGTTTAATGATTTTCTATATTTTGGCACCGGGAACCTTCCTGACAGGATACAAGTGGTTGACCGAGAAACTGGTGCTGGAGCGGCCAAACATTACAGAAATGGTTGATGAACAGACGACAACGCTGAAACCGGACGAGAGGCGAGCCGACAAGGCAGAAGGTGAGCCGGGCGACAAAAGGCAAGGAACCGAAACGAGAGTACGTTCAAATGTAGTGGAAGCTCAAGACAATGAAATGCATTTCCATGACAAACCGGTCAAGGAACCGATAGAGATCGAACTCCAATCAGGCAATAATTTAAAAAGATTTGAGACAGAACCGGCAGGTGACCAATCAGCACAAGACGTTATAGGGAGCACTATAACTGACCAAGGTGATGGCTCAACCGAGGTTGCGGCGGAAGACCTGACTGAAGATTCCAGACAACCAGTTACAGGGGTCGTGGCAGAAGTTGAAGATCAGCCTGTGGGCGAAAAGAGCACAATTGGAGCGGATGAAATCCTGATCGGGGAGAGCGAAGAAGGGGGGGCTGTTGATGAGAATGGTGTGCCAAGTACTACTGAGACCGAGCTGAATGAGATAGAGCAAGGCCAGATGAGTCGGGCCGACTCGCCTCAGGATACATTAACCTCTGTTGCGGTCCTGTCCGCAGTGGTTAACAACTCAAGAAGTGGTGATTCGACAACAGCAAAAAAACGACCAATGGTGCGGTTCCGGATGAAAAATATTGCATCAGAAGTACCACAGGGAGTGCTGATACTGCGGTTCAATCATGATTCGAGCGACTTTGACTTTGGTGACTTGGCAGGTCTAGAGGCTCTGGTTGCCCACTTAAAACAGCGGCCCAGCGCGACAATCAAGATCTCAGGCCACACAGATTCCCATGGTTCTCTGAATTACAACTATCGTCTTTCACTTTCCAGAGCCAATATGCTGAGGAGTTATTTCCTTGGCAGGGGAGTTGATCCCGGACAGATAATGGTCAAAGGCTATGGCAGCAATGTGCCTGTGGCCTCAAATAATACCACAAATGGGCGTAGCCTAAACAGGAGAGTTGAGATCGAACTGGTTGAATAAATTTTTTCAGAACATATCCGGGTAAACAGAAGAAATGCAGCTTACGCACGACCATGTCCATGGCGGTGCGGCTGCTCACCATGAGCGTGGGCGTGGCTGTGGTTATGCAGATGGGCTTTGCCGCAGTCGGTAACCTTGCCGTTCTGCATGGAGTAGATGTCGTCGCAGGTGTCCGAGAGAAAATCCCAATCATGTGAAATGATGATATAGGCGACATCGAGATCCCGCAGAATGTGGATAAGCTTGTGGCGGGTCGCGGGGTCGAGATTGTTGGTCGGTTCATCAAGCAGAACAGCCTTGGGCTCCATGGCGAGGATGGTTGCCAGCGAGACAAGTTTTTTCTCACCGCCGGAGAGCTGATGGGTAATGCGATTGGCGAAATCATCGAGGCCGAGGTTATTTAATGTGCGGACGGCGATATCCTTCGCCTCTTGCGGGGTTGCACCCAGGTTGAGCGGGCCAAAGGCGATATCTTCGAGGACAGTCGGGGAAAAAAGCTGATCATCGGCATCCTGAAAGAGCAGGCCAATCTCTTTGCGTAGAATATCGAAATCCTTTTTGTCGGAGAGTTCTTTACCGCGAAAAAGAATTGACCCCGAGGTGGGTTCGTGTAAACCCATGATGATATGAAATAGGGTTGTTTTGCCGCAACCGTTAGGCCCGATCAGGCCCAGCCGCTGCCCTTGGCGAAACTCCATGTTGAAGTCGTCAAGAACCGGGGTCGATTGTATGGAATGGCAAAAAGTTATATCCCGAAGGGTGAGGATTGCCGGTTGTTTCATATCAGGGGTGTCCTTGAGGAAGATTGGCAACTACAACACAAGCAGCTCAAACGAGCCGAGTCCGGCGGCGACGAAGATCATAGCAACTACAAAGACCAGATCTGATCTGGAACAGGACTTTTCATTCAAGCTGTAAAATCTACCATGGAATCCACGCAGCGTCATCGCCTGATTGACCCGCTCGGCGCGATGCCAACTGTTCACCAGGGTCATGCCGAAAAGATACCCATAGGTACGGTAGGTGTGCATATTGGTGGCGGGCCTGAAACAACGGAGGCGGGCGGCTCGTACCAGACGTTGAAATTCCTGATGAATGAGGAATACATAACGATAAGAAAAGAGCAGCAGCAGGCAGAGCTTTTCGGGAAAGTGCAGTCTGTTCAGGCTGTGGCCGATATCGGCGATGTTTGAAGTCGCAAGCAGGGCGATGCAGAGCAGGACGATACCATTGGTCTTCAAGGTGATGAGCAAAGCCATATGCACTCCAGCATCGCTGATACCAAGTGGCCCAAGTGTGGCAATAGCCTGGCCGGGATAGGTCAGGGGCAGGGTCAGCCAGAGAAAGATGGTAAAACTGTTGACCACCGCCAGACGCAGTAAAACACTTTTGAGGTTCAGCCTGGCCATGAAAACCAGCAGCGTGGCGAGCACCAGGCCGTACGATGCGACCTGGTAGCTCTTTGTCAGTGCCAGTACCAGGGTCAGCGCCGTGGCGCTGACCAGCTTGACCCTGGTGTCTGTTCTATGAAGCAGGGAATTACCCTGACTGAATTGTTCGAATATCACTGTAATTGGTATTCGTTGAGGTAGGTCCAGAGAACGGCGCCCAGTTCGACACCTTTATCCTCACCCTCTGGATTTTTGATTGTGTAGTCGGCCTCTGATAACGCTGAAAAGCCCCACCAGCCAGGTTTGGGGCAGGTGAAGGAAAAGACACCGTTTTCATCCGCGGTGATTACCTGGGTTACATGGTAGTCGCCTGGTGCCTGGTATTTGCCGTCGCGGTTATATAACTCAACCTCCACCTCAGCATTGGCGGCGGGCTTGCCGTCGATAAGTACCTGCCCCGTGAAGCTGTTACCGGCATAATTGCCGAACGGTCTCAGCATCGGCACAATCTCGGTCGGTAAACCGACTGGTTCGTCCCAGCCTTCATCATCTCCGTAGGCGGCGACAATGGTTTTCGTGTAGTGAATGATCGAGAGGTCTTCGGCTGGTTCCCAGTATGGTTGCGGTTCCATGACAAAGTGATACACGCCGGGACGCTTCACTTTAAAGTTGGTTGCCCAGCCCTGGTGGCCCATAACCTCTGCCTCATGCAGGGAATTGAGCAGGTCGGTCTGTTCACCTTCAGCAACCACGTAGAAACGGGTCGGTTTCACCATGTCCATGCCGATCAGTTCAAATGGGTGGGAAAAAGACAGGTTGATGTCGATATTTTTCTTTTGCTGGGTGACGATATTTTCAGAGGGAATAACCATGCCGAAATGCGCCATGGTTTGCCCGGCACCGCATAAAAGTATACCGGTAGCACAACCGGCGACAATCATGTTGCGGATCATTAATGTTCTCCTTTCTCGGATTTTTTTCGTGATGAGAAGTATGCCGCGACGCCGGCAAGACCAAAAATATAGCCGAGGCCGCCTATGATATCCTGCAGTGATATCTGCTTCTCCTTGGTTTGAGCGAGCATATGCTTCACAGGTCTCAACTGTTTTTCTACAGACTCGTCGACAATACGACGTAGTGTCTCTTCATCTATTGCCTGCCGGATTTCTGCACCTGGCAGGCCAGGAACACCTTTTGCGGCAGGGCTGACCTCTGCCGGTGTCTGCGCTGCAGGTGGGGCTACCTGATTAGTGTCGTTGGGTTCAGGTGCAGGCAGGTACTCATCTGCATTCAATAGCCAGCTGTTTCTGTGGCCATCTCCACCATTGACGACAATCTTCAGGTTAAGACTTTGTTCCCTGGCGAGATCAGGGATGGGCAGGGAGAACTCTCCCTTTTCATCGGTAGTGGTTGAGCTGATCAGGGCGTTGTCGGCATCGTTATACACTTCGACGGCTACGTTTTTGGCAGATTTACCACCGCTGAAGGCTGTCTCTCCGACAATGTCATTTCCTTCAACGTAGGCAAAGACCCGTACCTTATGGGCGAACGCTGTGCCGGCTGTGAGAATGAGCAGCAGAGACAGCGTAGCTATAGAGTTGAACATTTTCATTATTTATATCCTTTGAGAATGTCTGGGTGGACCCGGGCAATAAAGGTTACCGTGAACATGGTGATGAAGCCTTCTATGACCATTACCGGCAGGTTGGCGACAATTGAGAGCTGAGCTGCACGGAGAAAGCCTATATCCGCAAGGGCCAGGGAAGCCGCCATAAAAATGGCAGCAAGCAGAATGGCTCCAAAACCGGCAATGAAGGCTGCCGCAGCTCGGGTTTTAGGTTGGGCAAGCCAGGGGCGGACCAGGTAGTAGCAGGCCAGGGCAGACGCTGCCATATTCAGGGTGTTGACGCCAATTACGGTTATTCCCCCAAATTGAAAAAAGACAGCCTGTAATAACAGAGCAATCAGGATTGCCGGAAAACAGGCCCAGCCCAGCAGGATTCCAAGCAGGCCGTTGAGTACCAGATGAACGCTACTGGGGCCGATAGGCACATGAATCAATGAAGCGACAAAGAACGTTGCCGTAAGAATGGCCACCGGCATGACACGGTCGTAGTCTATAGACTTCAGACCGATTGCAGTGCCGACTGCTGTTAAGGCACCACCGGTGATGAGAACGGGAGCGGATAATACACCTTCTGAAATATGCATAGCAAACTATGGGGTGTTGGAAGGGAGAAATAAAAAGAAGGAGGTTATCGCCGGCAATGATGACCAAAGGTCTGTTGTACAGGCGATATTCAGGTCATGGCATGAGTAGCCGGAAGCCCTGAAAGAATCGATAACCAGATTGTTACTGCTACCATACTGTGTTGTCATATCGAGTGGTCCTTTGCTAACGCAACTCCGTAAACAAAAACAGGTAACACGATTTCTCAATACGTGTTACATAACCACCTTAGCTCTTGGGTGTCAAGGGGAAAAAATTAGAGAAAGAAAAGGAGTGGTTGGAAAATACCGCAATAATAGCCGGGGGATAGCTGAAATAAACCAGAATAGGCAGCTGTTCTAGTTTATTAGCATAAAGGCGAAAGAGATGACAGCGTTTTGTGGATTGATCGGAGTCCAGGCAGGGCGTACCTTTTCGGGTTCCGCCCAGACACTATTCCAAACCGGCATATCCCGGCAGCTCAGGGGATCTGTTGTGCCAGCCGTGTATATGTGAAGGGAACGGGATCGAAATACTGGTTTGCCTATACTGAGAAAAAGTATTTCAACAACATACCGGTACACATGATGACTACCAGCACGCGCAGGTAGGCAGGATTGATTTTAAAAAGGATATGCGAGCCGGCCCAGGCTCCGAGCATCTGCCCTGTCATCATGATGGCCCCCAGCAGCCAGACGACTTTTCCCGCGAAAAGAAATACGATCAGAGAGGCTATGTTTGTCGAAAAATTGAGTGTTTTGGCTATGGCGGTGGCGTCTATCAGGCCGTGACCCCGTAAAGATACACCTGCCATAGCAAAAAAGGAGCCGGTTCCGGGGCCGAACATGCCGTCGTACCAACCGATTGCCGGCACAATACAGTTTCGGTAAAGACGGTTCGATATCTTGGCCTCGCCCTTGTCTTGTCTTGGAGTTGGCGAAATCAGGAAGTAAACGGCAATGCAGAATAGTACTATCGGTACCACGAAGGTAAGCACTTCAGTGTTAATAAACTGGAGGGCGATGGTGCCCATGGTTGAGCCGATAAGGGCGGAGAGCATCAGCCATTTGACATCATGCCAGTTGACTCTGCGCTTACGAAACATTATGAGGCTCGCTGTCGCCGTACCGACAGAACCTTGAAGTTTGTTGGTTCCAAGGGCGTAAAGAGGCGGCACACCACTCATGATGAGTGCAGGTAAGGCAATAAGCCCGCCGCCCCCGGCCAGAGTGTCAATCATGCCTGCAATTGCAGCTATGAAGAAAAGAAAAATTACGATTTCTGCTGGGTATCCTAAGAGTTCCATGGGCGGTATTAGAAAAGAGATGAGCCCGGAATTTTCATGATAATGAGAAATGCCGGTTGATGGTTATGTGACCCAAGAGAAGAACTGGCGACCTGGAAGGCCGTTGAGAACTCTTCGGACAGCTGGTATTGATTTGCAGCAAGGGCATGACGAGTTAATAGCCCGTTTATAGACTTTTGCATAGCTTTCTTTGCCTACACGCTAAGGAAAATGTGCAGTGAAGCACAAAGGCAAAAAAACTTATGTTATCCAACGACTAAGTCGATTTGTCCAGAGTTATCACCACAATTTCGGCAGGGCAGTTAAAGCGAACAGGGATACTTGATGTACCGACACCTCTGCTGGTATATCCATGCATACCCTGGTAGTGCCAGGGCCCACTGGCAGTGAATCGCGGAGCGCGGCTGTTGGTGATTATCGGTTTTCCTTCTTTCAGGCAGATCTGGCCGCCATGGGTGTGACCGCACAGGAAGAGTCTGGCGCCGGTAAACGAGGCTTGTATATAGGGTTCCGGGGAATGGGAGAGAAAGATGATAAAGCCATTATCGGGGATATTTTCCACCGCCTTGTCTGGGGCGGCCAGATTGTAGTAGTGCGGGTCATCGACTCCGGCAATCCAGATGGTGGAGTTGCCTTTGGTGATTGGCGCTGAGTCGTTGACCAGCATGATTACCCGGGCATCCTCCATCTCCGGGAGCATCTCCAGGCAATCGTGATTGCCGAGTACGCCAAAGGTCCCGTATGGCGCGTCAACAGCCTCCATCAGTGATTGAAGTTCTGTAATTGCTGGTTGTATTGAACCATACGTTTTCATTCGTATGTCGCCACCGATCAGGAGGAGATCGAAATCAACGGTATCGAGCTGTTGTTTTATGAGATCTGCTATTCCCTCCATTCCGTCCAGATGAAGATCTGTCAGAAAAGCGATTCTGAAACCGTTGAACTCTTCAGGGAGTGATTCGAAAAAATAGATTTTCTCCTCAATCCTGAGGGATCTGGCATTTTTTTCGCCAAGCCCATACAGGCCTGTCGCTTTAAAAAAGAATGTCAACAGGATCTGGTCAGAGAGAATATTGGTAAGGTTGAACCAGACATGGTAGCGGGCATAGGGCGTGTGGCATGATTTCCATTCCTTATAGCGAACGGCGGAGGATACTGTACGGGGATAATCTTCCGGTATGTCGGCAACGGTCAAAATGGACCAGATACGGGAACTGAGATAGGCGACTGTAACAAACAGGAGCAGGATGGCGGCAGCTTTGAAGAACCCGAATGGTATCACTGAGGCCAGGTAGATTGTTGGAAACAGTGATTCAAACAGCTGATCGAGAAAAGCCACCTCACTGCCGCTTGGCAAGGCCATCCTTCGCTTGATGAACGAGGAGGAGAGATCGCCGAGCATGGCCAGAAGCGCGGCTGTAAAGGCGATTGAAATTGGCTGGTCAAGAAGAGGAAAGAGGAGGGTGCCGCCAATAATGCCGGCCAGAATTCCGCGGATGGTTTTATTTCTGCCGAAAATTCTTTTACCGTCCAACCATGTTTTGCCGTAGTCCAGAGGTTGCGAAAAACGACCTTTTGAGAGGAGGGCGATCAGCGGTGGTAAGGCGTTTACGATGAGAAGAAAGAGAACAAGCCTGAGTGTTTCAAACATCGCCCGCTCCTGAATGTGTTCCGTTGTCGGGGAGTAGCAACAGGACAGAGGGTTGCAATCAAGGTTGAATGCTTAAGCAGGTAAAGTAACTTTATGCTGTATTGTTCTTCGGTGTTGCCGAATGTCTGGTTGAGAGAAATTTACAAAAGAGCAGGCCATAATCAAAAGCTGCAACAATGCTGCAAGTGGAGGCTAGTATCAAACCGGAAAGTATTTGTGTCGGCGCTGCCAGAATGATAACGAACAGGATGAATTGACCACCTGTGGCGATTTTACCTGTCGGGCGTGACTTGGTATTTTTGAATTCTGCCCATAACCCCCTGGTAGCCAGAAAACCGGCAGTAGCCGCGACCAGCAAGTCGCGAGCCAGGACGAGGGGAATCCAATACACTGCAAATCTGTCTGAAAGTGTAAAGACAAACAGAACTGTCAGCACGAAAAACTTGTCGGCAATTGCGTCGACCAGAGCACCTTGCCAGCTGATAACCTGCCACTTACGCGCAAGCCAGCCATCGAGCACGTCGCTGATAGCTGCAAAGACGACCAGCCACAGCCAATATTTTTCAGGAACTGCCGGAAAAATCAGGGCAATAACCAGGCGAAGTGCAGAGAGTAAGCTAGGTATAACTGGCTTTAACCGTATCATATCACAATTGCATAATACTGTTTCAGGGCTGAAAAATCTTTTACAGCGTAGTTTCCATTCGGAAAAGATCGCTGAGAAATCCAGGATTATTCATGCAGTATACACTTGATGCTTTAAAACTGTCGAGAATACATATTAACAATATGAAAATGCATGGAAAGCGGAAGGGGGCGCAGGTCTGGAGTTCGCGAAAAATGCTGGTGGCAGGTACAGGCAAAAAAGAACATATTGCCGCAAGAGAAAAAGGAAAAATCCAGGCCAGGTCAGTGCTTGTTGGACAATCACTGACCTAGCTCTTCAGGTAAAACAGGATGACTTGGCAGGGCGGGACTTATTGTCCTGCAAGAGCACCACTTTTAAACGGTTGAATAAGGATTCTGTCAGTGATGATTCTCAGCAGAATTCCATAGGCTGGCAGAAAAAGCAGAAGGCTGATGAACAGCTTAAAGGCGTAATCCACCGCGGCGATCTCCGGCCAGTGGGTGGCCATGAAAGCATCGGTGCTGGCATAAAAGGCGACTGAGAAAAAAATCACTGTATCAAGAAGGTTGCCAAGAACTGTCGAGGCAGCCGGCGCAACCCACCAGCGCTTATTCTGGCGCAACCTGGAGAAAACTCTAATGTCCACCAGTTGGCCAAGGGCATAGGCGGTGAAGCTGGCGAAAGCGATGCGAAAAACAAAAAGATTGAACTCGGCAAGCCCGGCCGCTCCTTGATAAGCCCCTTCAAAAAAGAGCACGGATACCAGATACGACAGAATCAGGGCCGGAATCATTGCCCCGAAAATAATCTTCCGTGCTTCACTGGCCCCGAAGATACGCACAGTAAGGTCGGTTGCCAGGTAGACAAACGGAAAGCTGAATGCGCCCCAGGTGGTATGGAAGCCGAATAGCTGGAATGGCAGCTGTACCAGATAGTTGCTCGCGGCGATAATGAAAATATGAAAACTTACAAGAATAACCAGGGCGCGCTTAGTCTGCGCATCAGAAAGAACAAGCATTGAAGAGTCCTTTTTTTTTGGTCGGGGTGAGGGAACCCGATTTTATAACAGATCCGGCGTAACCTCTCTGTCGCCGGATGAATTTCACAATTATTTTGCTATCGAATGAATGCCGTCGATAGAAACAGACACTATAACGAGAAATTATCAGGCAACAAGTGTTTTTTCGCTACTCTGCTATTTTATCCGAAATGAAGCTGATTTGACAGCAACGGTATTCGGGTTACGACGACTGGCTGATGAATTCCAGCTGAAAGGATTCATCCTGATCGTTTTGCTGCATGCTGAACATGCCTTTGACTATGGGTTTGAGCGAGAGCCACCCAGCTGGTTCTGCGAGTCTGGTGAGAATCTCCGGTCGATCTTCAGGGACTGAATCGCTATTGAACCAGACGTAGAGTTCTTCCCCTTTTTCGCCCATCTGCAGCAGAAAAGCGTTGTGCTCAACGAAGATGAGGTCTTCGTACATGTGGGTGGCTTCAAGATTCATGTGTTCGAGCAGTTGTTTTATCAAGCCAAGTGGACGATATGGGACTGCGGTTGCGGTTTCGGGATGGGTTTCGGGATTCATGCTCATCATGGTGTTTATGTGGTCGCAAATGAGGTGCGTGATAATTTTAAAAGAGTTCTCTGGTGTCGGCAAAACTGTTTTATGACGGTTTGGTCCGGTTTTGTTGCACCAGCGGCAAAATAAGCTGCTGAACTTCAAGGCCAATATCCAGGATGACCGAAACCTGGTGTTCGTCGGGGACTACGTACTGGTATTCATCCGGGTCGCAGATATCCTGGAAGCTGTCGAGAAAGAGCAGTTTTTTATGGAGATCCGGCAGTGGTCCGGTATGTCGTTCAAGTGCGGCGGCAAGATCTGTCATGGTGTGGTTTTCTGCCAGGTCACCATTTTTCATGAGAAAGCCCATTATCAGCTTTTCAATGGCCATGGCTGTGATGTTATACAGTGCCTCTGAGGTAAATGCCTTTCGCTTTTTGCTGAAAGCGCCGACGGCTGTGCTCAGAAACTGTTGTCCATCCCTGAGGTAATCCTGCCAGTCGTCAATGGAGACAATGAGCTCTTTGGGCTGGATGAGAGTTGTTTGCATGGAGTCCTCCTGGTAAAACCAATAAAAACGGCAAGCTGAGAGACTGTTTTTTAGGAATCAAGCTATGGAACGCGACTTCTCAGACAGATGAGATCGGTAGAGTTCCAGCCTGTCTTGCGATAAAAGTCCAGCGCTGCACTGTTGTTGCGATCGGCAAGTAACTGCAGGCGTGATATGGAGTGGCGGCCCGCCTTGTCTGCTATGGATTCAAGCAGTTGTCTGCCAATACCTCTTTGCCTGAACTTTTGGTCTATAACTACATCTTCCACCAGCAGGGCCGGCCCGCCTTCGGCTGTGGAAATCAGGGTCTGGCCGGTGCACATTCCAACGACTTCCCCTTGTACCTCGGCGACCAGAACAATAGCCTGATCAGATTCAAGCAGCATCCTGAGACCTTTGAGTTGTCGTTTTGCATCACCCTGAAAGTCCTCTTCGACATCAAACAGTTCAGCCAGAAGAGCTGCCATTGTCTCGATATCTTTGGTTTTGGCGGGCCGTATTGTTGCCTGGCTTCTGGTCATGCGCTCAGGAAATCAGATATTCTGCTGCCGGCTCACCATCTTCGATGGAGTCGAGTATGGTATCGATAGCTTCCTCGCTGTCCACACCTTTGAACCACCAGTTCTCCGGCTGGACCACCATCACAGGCCCAGACTCGCATTGTTTCAGGCAACCGGTCGCAACGACCTGCATATCGAGGCCACGGTCGAGGATTTCCTCCTCAATGTATTGCAGAAAGCCATCAGTCTGCTTGTGGCAGATTCCTTTCGGGTCACCTTTTAATCTGAAACTCTGACAAACAAGTATTTGTTTTTCCGGTGTTGCCATTATGTAATCCTTTTTAAAAGTAATATGATTATTTACTCTTCCAACGTCCAACGTCCAACGTCCAACGTCCAACGTCCAACGTCCAACGTCCAACCTTTTACGCTTTCTTGCCGCAGCCTTTTTTGCGTTCGCCGCCATAGAGCAAATCGACACTGCCTTCGATATTGTCATGGGTAATAAGCACGTTGATGCCGTGCCGGTCCAGAATCCTCCGTGGTCGATCTCCTGCGCTTGCCGCAAGCAGGGCAAAACAGTCAGGGATGGTGCCGGCGAGGATGTCCCAGCGCTCTTTTCCTTCTCCGGGCTGTGGTGCCGGTCGGCACTCAAGTAAGCATTTCAAGCCATCTTCCCTGGGCCCGTAGATAAGCAGTTGTGGTGCCTGGCCAAGATGCAGATCTACCTCCATGCCGTTTGAGCTGACCACTGCTATGTTGGGCCGGTCCTCTTTGGGTTTTGGCAGATTGTTGGCTGCTTCATTACAACCTGCTGTCTCTATCACTGCGGGTCTGCCCTCTATGGCCGGGAGGATGTTGGCGATTTTGCCGACAACGGTGGCCATGAGCTCCGGGCTGGGTTCCGGAAGGCTTATATCGGCCTCGATTTCGGGTGCATACGGATGGAGTACCATCTCGTCAGCACCAAGCTCTGCCATTTTTTTGGCCAGCAATTCAAATTGATCGTCATTGACCATGGGATAGAGGGTCGAGACGATGCGAATTTTTAAGCCAGCGTCCTGGAAGGCCTGTATGGCATGGGATTGTTCTCTGGCCAATGTTGCTGTTGCCTCAGAGAGCTTCAAGGTTTTGAAGCCAGGTCGGACCCAGGCGTAGATTTTTTCCATAACCGCTGGCTCGACGGCATCCACCAGAACTTCAACCTCGGTTACTCCTGCCTTGCCAAGCTTGTCAGCGTGTTGCAGGCCTCCGATACCCAGCGTACGAATACTAATCGGCAGATCAGGGTACTGTTGCCTGATTAATCGTACCGTCTCAAGGGGAAGTTCGATTTCGGCCAGAGGATCACCCGGACCGTAGATCAGTACTCCATCAATCCTGGAGCCTACCTGTTCCAGCTCCCGGATTTTTTCCACTGCGGCCTGTGGCATAATCAGTGATTGATTTTTGCCGTTGAGCGGTGAAAAACGGATTCGGTGATTGACCCGTGGTGCGACGGTGAGCTGAACTATGCCGGGGTTAGGTGCCGTATGTTTGCAATCGGGAAGTTTCCCGGCGCCAGCTTGTTCGTTTCTGCCCATGTTCTTTTTCCTTTTCTGCTGGATATGGTGATCAATTCGCCTGTTGTTGAATCGCTGCATGCGATTTTGAGCGAGAGGCCTGTGTTCGTATGCAGCGAAGTCTGGATCAACGGTGTTCCCGTCCCCTAGTAGACGAGTTCGAACTTCTCCTCCGGATTATCACGATCCATCCGGTCGAGAAGTACTCCAAGAATTTTTTCAAGCATCCTGATACCGCCCTTGTATCCGACAGTCGGGAAGTACTGATGCCCCTGGCGGTCGAGGATAGGAAAGCCCCAGCGGATAAACGGGATGTCTTCGTCCCGGGCCATATATTTGCCATAGGTGTTACCGATCAGCAGATCGACAGGCTCGTTCTTAATCCACTGGTGGAGCAGGAACATATCTCCGGCAGCCTTGACATTCACTTCATACGGGACGTCCTTGGTAATCTCTTTAATACGGCGCTCGAATTTCTTGCCGGGGGTACCTGTGACGATGTGAATAGGGCACATATCGATGGCGACCAGGAACTCAACCATGGAGATCAACTGATCAGGGTCACCGAAAATCGCTACTTTCTTGTGATAGAAATACTGGTGCATATCAGAAATCATATCGACCAGCTGACCACGTTCAGCAGAGACCTCTTCGGCCACAGAGGTGCCGGCGATTTTTCTCAAAGCATCGATGAAACGATCTGTTGCCTGCAGGCCGAACGGCATATCAAGTACGGAACAGGGAACCTTGCATTTGGAGTCGAGGGTCCGTGCCGCATCGGCAGAGCACCATTCGCCGAGGGCGAGAGTACCGCTTGCATCACCGCTGCTCTTGATGTCCTCAATCGGGGTACCACCATCAGGGAACATGTGGTACTCGCCATTGAGTGGACCGTTCAGGACTCCGGAAGTGTCCGGGAACATGTTGATCTTTACATCCATCATGGCCGCGAGACGCTTGATTTCTTCCATGTCGCATGGCTCTACCCAGCCCGGGATGATATTGACCTTGCCGTTTCTGTTTTCGCTTTTCCGGGCAAGAGCCGCCATGGCTTTGACCATGTTGGAAAAGCCGGTTACATGTGAGCCGACATAACTTGGGGTGGGAGCACCCAGAACCGTCTTGCCTTCCGGAACCTTTTTCTCCTTGATCGCCTTGTCGAAGATCTGCGGCAGGTCGTCACCAATGGTTTCGGAGAGGCAGGTGGTGTGAACAGCGATTACTTCAGGCTCGTAAACGGTAAAGATATTATTGATAGCCTGCAGCAGGTTCGCCTGGCCGCCAAAAACTGATGCACCCTCGGTAAAGGAACTTGTCGCGGCTGAGATCGGCTCTTTATAATGCCTGGTCAGGGTAGATCTATGGTAGGCACAACAGCCCTGGGAACCGTGACTATGCGGCAAGCAGCCCTTAATGCCGAGTGCTGCATACATGGCACCAATCGGCTGGCAGGTCTTTGCCGGATTGATTGTCAGAGCCTTACGCTCTGTAACTTCTTTTGGTGTATGTCGTAGTAACATGTGAGTACCTATTCGTGATTCTCTTAGTTCCACGAAAAATTAGGATTTTCGTTCAAGGTCGAGGCGTGCTGAGGAATTTTCCCGCAGACATATGCTTTATATGTCGAGGATAAAATTCATCAGCACAACGAAGAGATTGGACGAAAAGACAATTTTTCTATTATTCCCAGACGTAAGTAGCTGACAGCTCGGGATTCTCTTCCCAGGGAGCCTTCATGTAGCTCCAGACCTTGCTGGTAACCAGGCGGTCGATTTCCTGATAGAAATTTATCGCCCCTTTGAAACCTGCGTATGGCCCGCCGGAGTCATAGCTGTGCAGCTGCTTCATCGGAATTCCAAGCTTCTGGATGGAGAACTTCTCCTTGATGCCTGCACAGAAAATATCCGGCTTTAACAGCTCTACGAGTTTTTCGGCCTCATACTGGTTGAGATCATCAATGATCAAGGTGTCCTTGTCCATATCGGGGATAAGGCCTTCATATTCCTTGAACTCAAAACCGGATTTTTCAAGCGCTTTCAACTCTTCTTCACTCTTACGTGGTTTAAAGAGTTCGGGATCTGCCGAGACTTCGATCTCTTCAATGTTACGGCTGTCTGCATCAACTTTCAGGTTGGGAATGACTTCCCGGCCTTCATAGTCATCGCGATGGGCGAACTCGTAACCGGCAGAGAGCGTCTTCATGCCCATCTCACTGAACAGTTCCTGGTAATGATGGGCGCGCGATCCGCCGACGAACAGCATGGCGGTCTTGCCGGTGGTGCGTGGCAGAACATCCTCACAGATGGCTTTTACGCTTGGCATCTCTTCAGCGATAACCTCTTCGATTTTGTCAACCAGCTCCTGGTCGGCGAAATAGGCGCCAATTTTCCTGAGAGATTTAGCGGTCGCCTCGGCGCCGATAAAATTCACCTTAATCCAGGGGATGCCGTATTTGGTCTCCAGCATGTCCGCCACATAGTTGATGGAGCGGTGACACATGACGCAACTCAGGTCAGCCTGGTTGGCTGAAGCGAACTGGTCGTAGGTGGAGTTACCAGAGAACGTGGCGATATTGGTGATGCCGCATTTTTTCAAAATTCTGTCGATTTCGAAGCCGTCACCGCCGATGTTGTACTCGCCCAGGAGGTTGATCTTGTATTTATCGGTCTTTTCCTGTTCGCTCTTGCCGACCAGATGAGTAAATACCTGGTTGTTGGCGATATGGTGGCCGGCGGACTGTGAAACACCTTTGTACCCCTCGCAACTGAAGGCAAAAACGTTACAGTCTCCAAACTTTTCTTTCATCTTCCTTGCAACCGCATGAATATCGTCACCGATCAGACCCACAGGGCAGGTTGCGAAAATTGCGATAGCCTTGGGGTGAAAAGTGTCATATGCCTCCTGAATGGCAAGTTCAAGCTTCTTTTCACCACCAAAGATGATGTCTGAGTCCTGCATGTCCGTGGACATGCAGTAGTTGATGAAGTTGGCGTTCTCATGGCCTGAGGCATCGCTCTGGTTTCGTCTGGTCAGCCAGGCGTAGAAGCTGCAGCCGATCGGTCCATGGACCAGATTGACGATGTCGCTGGTGGGGCCCATGATAACGCCCTTACAGCCGGCGTAGGTGCAGCCACGCATAGTGATGATACCCGGAATGGTTCGCACGTTGGCGGTAATCTCCGGCGTGGTGTTTTCCTGTGCTTCGTTGATAAGTATCTGCTTGGCACGTTTTCTGGCAACCTTGGGCGGATACTTTTCAAGGAGTTTTTGTTTTATGTCAGTGGGATCCCACTGAACGGCTTTCTGTGCTTTACCCATTTGTATCTCCTGGCAGAGAACGGCGGATAACCATCGTTCCCTGTTGTTGTTGGTTGAAATTTGCTGCAGTCTGGTGATGGGCTTACGCTACGTGATAGATTTCAAGCCGGATTCTCCGGTTCGAACACGTACTGCATCTGCAACCGGCAGGACGAAGATCTTGCCATCGCCGGGTTTACCGGTCTGATTGACTTTGATGATGGCTTCAACCACCTCGTCCACCTGATCATCCTCAATTACCGCTGTTACCATGCGTTTCGGGTAAAGCTTGCCTTTCTCACCAAGCAGTGCTGCGGCCTCTTCATATCCTTGCTCTACGCCTTCAAGCAGTTTCGGGTTGATGAAACCCATGCCGCGTCCCTGGGCTTCGTGGGCAAAATATGCTGCTATACCAGCATCAGAGAGAGCTGCCTTGGTGCGGTTCATCATATTCATACGAACAACCGCGATTACCTCTTTCATGCGGTCACCTCCTCTGTAGGCTCTTTTATGCCGGAGCTGATGGTGTATACATCTTCAACATCGGTCACGAAGATCTTGCCGTCTCCAAAAGCACCCTTGGTGCCGGAACGGGCAGCGCTCATAATGGTGCTGATGATGAAGTCCTTGTCCTGCGCTTTAACAACACTCACCAGCATGGTTTTGGGGATCTCGTCATAGGTGACTTCACCGATCTTGATGCCTCGCTGCTTACCGCGCCCGGCAACGGAATACTTGGTAACTGCGGGGAAACCGGCATCCATTAATGCGGCAAGTACGTCGTCAGCTTTTTCCGGTCGAACGATGGCCCGAATCATGATCATCATGGTATATTTCTCCTTCAAGTCTGTGCTGTGCGCTGAATGAATCAGGGAATGTGGAGATTCGTTCAGCACTAATTGCATAAAATAAAATTCGGTTACGCTTCCAGTAAGCCAAAGTCCAGGAGCAGCTGCTCAAGCTCTTCGATTTCAAGCGGTGTAGGGATAACGAACATATCGTTTGTATCGATAGCCTCGGCCAGTCCGCGGTATTCGTCGGCCTGTTTGGCTTCTGGGTTCCACTCGATGACGGTCTTTCTGTTGATCTCAGCGCGCTGTACATCGTTGTCACGTGGCACGAAATAAATCATCTGGGTGCCGAGCTTTTTTGCGAGCTCTTCGATCATCTCTTTTTCATTGTCGACGTTTCTTGAGTTGCAGATCAGGCCACCCAGGCGAACACCGCCAGACTGAGCATACTTGACGATACCTTTGCAGATATTGTTGGCGGCATACATGGCCATCATCTCACCGGAGCAGACGATGTAGATCTCTTCAGCCTTACCGTCTCGGATAGGCATTGCAAAACCACCACAGACAACGTCGCCAAGTACATCGTAGAACGCGTAGTCAAGTCCTTCCTTCTCATCGTAGGCACCCAGGGACTCAAGCATGTTGATGGAGGTAATGATACCTCGCCCTGCACAACCAACGCCTGGCTCCGGTCCGCCGGATTCGACTGACCATGAGCCACCAAAACTGGCTTTTCTGATATCATCCAGTTCAACGTCCTCGCCTTCTTCGCGCAAGGTGTCGAGAACGGATTTCTGGGCCAGGCCGCCGAGAAGTAAACGGGTAGAGTCTGCCTTAGGGTCACAGCCGACGACCATGACTTTGCGGCCCATTTCTCCGAGGCCGGCAACTGTGTTCTGGGTTGTGGTTGATTTTCCGATTCCGCCTTTTCCGTAGATTGCCACTTTGCGCATGGTGATCTCCTTTCGAGCTGAGGTACCTGTTTAAGTACCTGGGTTTTTGGGTTTGCGTGTTCCGACACAATTGAAAGCTGTCGGCCTGTTGCAGTGTGTATCTGTTGCAACCTGTTATCGCAAATGGTGTGCCAGACACGTGCTCAAAAGTTTAAATGTAATTAAATCGTGCTGTTGAGCGCTGTTGGTGTGGCCTTGGGTGGTGTGGTGGGTGGGATGGCGGTGATTTCTGTTTTGTGCCGAATGCTACAGGAATGTCAGATCGGTACATACGACGATGTGGCATGTAAGGAAATTGGCGAAAAAAATTTAGAATAGTTTTACGAAAATGTACAGGTTCGTCACAGGAAAGTGAGAGTAATGGTTGATGTTAGCAGATGATAGTTAGAACTGTTTCCGCTTATGTGTCCGAAAGTATGTGACAAAATGACAAAAAAGCAAAAATGTGCCAATTTGGTGCAATACTTGCTGTGTAATCTGAAAGTCAGGAATTTTGAGGATTAACAGATGAAAAATGGAAAGGATTGTAATGGGTATCAATGCAATCCTCATGCAGCTAAGGAGAGCGATGATGGACTACGCAAAATCCGGCTTCGCGAAAAGAGGGGAGTCAACTCAGGGCATAGAACTGCTCGCATTACATAGAATAACAAAACTTATCGGCAAGGCTGTTGACCTGGAGACAACTCTTGCCAGTGTATTGAAGGTGTTGAACGATACCATGCAAATGGAACGGGCGACCCTGCTGCTGCTCGACAAGATGACCGGCAGGTTGATGATCAAGGTGAGCTGTGGTTTGACCACACAGGAAAAGCAGAGGGGCGTGTACAGGCCTGATGAAGGTGTCTATGGGAAAATTTTCCAGACCAAGGCGCCTTTTGTCGTTCCGGATATTCATAGTGAGCCGCTCTTTCTCAACAGAACGGGTTCGCGTCCCGCATTTAGTAAGGAGCGGTTGTCTTTTTTGGGGGTTCCTGTATTGATGCAGGAAAAGACCGTTGGAGTGTTGAGTGTTGACCGTCTTTTTGGCAGCGATGTCTCCTTTGACGAGGATGTCAGGTTTCTAACTGTGCTGGCTACACTGATGGCCCAGTTCATAACCCTGCATGAAGAAATAGAGCGTAAAGAGGCCAAGCTGCAGGAGGAAAATCGCTCGCTGAAGGCAAAGTTGCATAGTCGTCATGATGGTCATTATATAATAGGGCACTCCAAGCCCATGCAGGAAGTGTATTCCATTATAGAAAAAATAGCCCCAAGCTCAGCTACTGTGCTGTTGCTCGGTGAGTCTGGAACAGGCAAGGAGCTGGTGGCGAAAGCAGTGCACGAATCGGGAGGTCGAAAAGACAAGGCCTTTATTAAAGTGAATTGCGCTGCGTTGCCGGAAACTTTGTTGGAAAGTGAGTTGTTCGGCCATGAGAAAGGTGCATTTACAGGTGCTCACGCGACTCGGCCCGGGCGTTTCGAGTTGGCGAATAAAGGCACGATATTTCTTGATGAAATCGGCGAGATGCCGTTGGCATTGCAGGCGAAGATGTTGAGAGTCCTGCAGGAAAAGCAGTTCGAGCGGATTGGTGGCAGTAAAACATATGACGTGGATGTTCGAATTATTGCCGCCACCAATGTCGGCTTAGAGCAGGCTGTAGAGGAAGGGAATTTCAGGGCTGATCTTTACTACAGATTGAATGTGGTGCCGATTCAGTTACCGCCTGTCAGGGAGCGGATGGAGGATATTCCCTTACTGCTCAACCATTTCCTCAGTATGAGCAACCAGCGTAATGGCAAGAAGCTGATGCTGACCTCGGAATTGCTCGACTTTCTCATTGATTATCCATGGCCTGGCAACGTCCGTGAAATGCAGAATATGGTTGAGCGTATGATCATCCTGGCTGAAGGAGACCGGTTAACCCTGGGTGATCTTCCGCCAAATGTGCTTGTCAGGAGGAGCAGTGCTGCGGGTGGGGCAATGCTGGTTCATGATGAGGCAGCTATAGCACCACCGGTGGCGGAAGCCCCCCTTATTATCCGAGGGCGAAAATCATTACAGCAGCTGGAGAAAGAAGAGGTGGAGGCAGCATTGAGGCGACATGGCTGGGTACAGGTTCGTGCAGCCAGGGAGCTTGGGCTCACCCAGCGGCAGATAGGATACCGGATCAAGAAATATGGACTGTCACGTTTGGACGCGTATCGCTGATGGTGATATACGCCGTACCCTTGTTGGAGCTATTTACAACTATGTAATCTGTATCATCTGATCTGGTCAGTATCTTGAAAAGCACCATTCACGCCTATCGTGAATGGTGCTTTTTTTTCGTGGGATTGGGCTGTTGTCCGACAGGTCGGCTGGTAGTTACCTGTAGAAACGGAAAAGAAAAGTATTACAAAAGTGGCATGATTGATGTTTGATTCTTACTTAAATGTAATCCTTGTTTGTGCCGAGGTGCCGTGCATTTCGGGCAATATTGGCTGTATGTGCCTGGATTAGCGGGATGTGAAGAAAAAAACAGGTCTGGCACAGTGTTTGTAATAAGAAAGACAAATTTGTTGTTGTCCAATTTATCTGCTGTTTCAGAAGAGGGAAAGGGCAGGCTATAACCACAAGGAGGGATTGTCGTGAAAATGAGATTGAAGATGAAGAACAGAACGTACTGGGGTGGAGCAGCTTTGCTCGCTTCCCTGGCCATAGCCGGGCCGGCTTGTGCTGAAGAGGTTGCCAGCGTAGGTGACACCCTGATCAACCTTGCATATGCATTGGATACTTTCTACTTTCTGATGTCGGGTGCTCTGGTAATGTGGATGGCGGCCGGTTTTGCCATGCTTGAGGCTGGTCTGGTACGCAGCAAAAATACCGTTGAGATTCTTACCAAGAACGTCGCACTGTACTCTATCGCCTGTATTATGTATATGATCGTCGGTTACAACATCATGTACGGCGACGGCAGCGGCATTATCCCAGGGTTCGGTTTTTTCCTCGGTGCTGATAACTCCGTAGCTGATGTGCTGGCAAGTGGTGGAGATACCTACTATTCCGCTATGTCTGATTTCTTCTTCCAGGTGGTGTTCGTTGCGACCGCTATGTCTATCGTTTCCGGAGCTGTTGCTGAGCGCATGAAACTGTGGGCATTCCTGGCTTTTGCTGTAGTTATGACCGGTTTCATTTACCCGGTACAGGGGTATTGGAAGTGGGGCGGTGGTTTCCTCGACGCTCTCGGTTTCCTCGATTTCGCAGGTTCCGGTGTTGTTCATCTCTGTGGTGCCTCTGCAGCTCTCGCCGGTGTACTTCTGCTCGGCGCACGTAAAGGCAAATATGTAAGTGGTAGAATCAACGCTATCCCAGGTGCTAACCTGCCATTGGCTACTCTCGGTACCTTTATCCTCTGGCTCGGCTGGTTCGGTTTTAACGGCGGTTCCGAGCTGAAGATCAGTAACATTGAAGAAGCGAACGCCGTATCCATGATTTTTGTCAACACCAACACCGCCGCGGCTGGTGGTCTTGTGGCAGCGCTGCTCTTCTCCAGAGCGTGGTTCGGTAAAGCTGATCTGACCATGGCCTTAAACGGTGCTCTTGCCGGCCTGGTGGCGATTACCGCTGAACCTCTCACCCCAAGTCCTTTGTTGGCAACAATCGTAGGTGCAATTGGTGGTCTCATCGTCGTGGCAGCCATCGTCTTCATAGATAAAGCAAAGGTTGATGATCCGGTTGGTGCAATCTCAGTGCATGGTGTTGTCGGTATCTGGGGTCTGATCGCCGTAGCTTTTACCAATCCGGAAGGGTCTCTCGTAGCACAGCTCACCGGTATCGTAGTGATCTTCGCCTGGGTATTCGGTACAAGTTTCGTAGTATGGCTGGCACTGAAAGCTCTCATGGGTATCCGTGTAACTGAAGAAGAGGAACTTGAAGGTTGTGACATCAGCGAGTGTGGTCTTGATGCATATCCGGAGTTCACCAAGGATTGATATTAGGAGATTGAGATAATGAAGAAAATCGAGGCAATCATCAAGCCGTTCAAGCTCGAAAGCGTAAAGGAGGCTCTCACCGACCTCGGCATTGCAGGAATGACGGTATCAGATGTGAAAGGATACGGACGTCAGAAAGGCCATAAGGAAGTCTATCGCGGTGCAGAGTATAACGTGGAGTTCAATCCGAAGACTAAGATCGAACTTGTTGTGGATAGCGAAATAGCAGGCAAAGTTGTTGAAGCTATTCGAGGGGCTGCCAACTCCGGAAAAATTGGCGATGGTAAAATCTTTGTTCTACCGGTCGAGAATGTTGTGCGGATTCGTACCGGCGAAAGCGGTAAAGAAGCAATCTAGTTCCACCAGCAAAACCCAACCTTCTTGCTGTTTGGGGCCACTCCGAAAGGAGTGGCCCCATTTTTTTTGGGGGATTCGATTTTAAAAAGCACAGTTCGGGAGGTTTTTGCATTTAATCTCTATAATTTATCCAGATCGATGCTATAATTGCTACAATTAATGCCTGGCAATCAAATGAATTCGCGCTTTAGGGGGAGGTAAAGAGGAGAAAAAGGCAACGCGTCGTATATGTTAGGGGCCGGAACCAGTTGTTGTGAAGGAGGGGAAGACTATGATCAA
Source organism: Desulfosediminicola ganghwensis (assembly GCF_005116675.2). Taxonomy (NCBI): domain Bacteria; kingdom Pseudomonadati; phylum Thermodesulfobacteriota; class Desulfobulbia; order Desulfobulbales; family Desulfocapsaceae; genus Desulfosediminicola; species Desulfosediminicola ganghwensis. Next base: position 237,613 of record NZ_CP050699.1, on the reverse strand, counting down.
AAGGTTTTCTACATTTGTCCTTGCAAGTATGCTGGCATTGCCGATTACGGCAGCAGCAAATGGTGACAGCGGTGGACCAGGGGTGTCTGAGCTTGAGCTGAAAATTGAGGAATTGAGCAGGCAATTGGCTGAGCTTAGAGCAGCGGTGGACGAGCAGAGGGCATTAAACGAGGATCAGGAAGAATTCCTGGACGAAATCGACGAAAAAACAGAGGGTTGGGATCTGGCCGCACGATTCAAATTCTATGGTGATTTCAGGTCACGTCTTGATTATTACAACGCGGATACGGTATTTGGCAGAAATCTTGAGAACGATACTCTCTGGACAAATCGATTTCGTCTGAATATGCGGGTAAAGGCCACGGAAAATGTCGAATTCAAAGGACGTCTGGCAATGTACAAGGCCTGGGGCATGCAGTCTGCATTCACTGATGATTCAGGTGCAATGTGGCCGGTATTTGATGGGAATGTGACTCGCACCCCGGCGGAAGACAGCTCGCTCTATGTGGATCGTGCCTTCCTTAATTGGAACAACATTGCGGGACTGCCCATGTGGTTTTCCATAGGTCGCAGACCAACCACAGATGGGCCGCCGGCAGAGATTCGTCTCGGTCTCGATGAGCGACAGGGAACGCCGATGGCCTTCATGGACTGGCCTTTTGATGGTCTGGTGCTCGGTTATGGCTGGAGTTGGGGGGCTGAACAGATGGGCACCAGCAAGGTGCGTTTCTGTTATGGCCGTGGCTTTGAGGATGGCCTGCAGGCCGATTCCGCCGACAGCGTTCATGACATGGATTTTGCAGGTCTTGCCTGGGATATCATGAAAAAGGGTGATCGCTTTGCCTATATTCAGTCATATATGGGTTTTGACGTCATTAATTATCCAAATTTCCAGTCTGAATTCATAGAGTTCGGAGCCCAGCAGGATCCCATTATGGACCAAACTGATCCAAATTTTCCGGGCGGGTTTGGAGCTCGCAAAAATCTGGGAAATATCTGGCATTCTGCGGCTGTTTACCAGAATAAAGTCAGTGACCTCAATTATTTCATCGCAGGTGGCTATTCCCAGACCATACCAGATTCCGAGGGTATGTTCTTTTTCGACGGGACACCAAGCACCGATAACGAGGATGGCTATTCCATCTATGCGGGTGTGCGCTATGATTGGGATGACATCGGCTTGAAACTGGGCGGGGAATTTAACTGGGGCTCCCAGTACTGGCTTGCCATGTCTCCTGGTCATGACGAGATCTATCAGTCCAAACTGGCGACCCGTGGCCAGGTGTACGAAGTATATCTGATTTATGATCTGCCCACGGGAGAAGCACTTTCAAAATATGCCAAGACGTTCATGCGGCTGGGCTACCAGCACTATGAATACGATTATTCGGGCTCGGGGGACTGGAATCTCTACCCATTTGACCTGGATGATGCGGGAGATCTGGCAATGCTGCAGGCCTTTGGGCAAGATCCTGTGGAAAGTGCTGATCAGATTTATCTGACTTTTGAGGCGTATTTCTAAATATCCTTTCAGCTACAGTTATTATATCAGGGGAGTAGTCATTACTGGCTACTCCCTTTGGCATTTATGCTATCTCGGCTGATGCGTCCGTGATATGGCGGGCGAAGATCCGGCCGATATCAGGTAGTGCGCCAAGGCCATCCCCGCAGGCGATTTCAACTTCAAGCCCTGCCCTCAGTATCCTGCTCCTCCAGGAAGACATACCCTCTCCGGCGACGTCACGATGAAAGTGAACACCAGCGACCATAAAGAAAGGAATGACCAGGACCTTGCTGTGGCCACTGAGTGTAATGCGCTGTTCAATGTCGGTACTATCCGGATAGTGTTCCACAACTCCAACATACGCCCGCTTGCCGAAATGGCGCTGCATGACCTGCTCCAGGCCAAGATATAGGGGCCATGAAGCATGACGTGTGCCATGGCCGACGAGTAAAAGAGCGTGATCAGGGTATGGACTTGCAATGGTTGCAAGAATTTTCATGAACTCATAAAAATCATCAGGAGCAGTCAGAAGAGGTTTCCCGAGGTGACATGCGAGTTGTTCAGTATGACTCGACTCTCGGTGCAGTTGATGAAACTCATGCCCAACGATGAGTTGTAGAGATTGCATAATGGCATGCTTATGCCCCATATCAATCAACTGTCTGACCACATCGCCGATTTCAGGTAATGATGATGTGCTGCCTTTTGCCCTTTCCCTGTTAGCAACCCGACTGCTGTAGCTCCAGTGAAACTCATACTGGTTGGTGTGAATGACTGGTAGAGCGCCTCGAATATGGTTTTCGAGAGCCAGATAGGTTGCGCGTGCTTGTTTAGCCGCGCTGGAGGCGGTGAGAATTACCGGTATCTTCATTTTATGTCCTTGTGATGGTCATTGAGGCCTTCAGTCTAAACGTTTCAAAATGCTATTTCCAGAAAAACTCTCAATTTAAATTTGTGGTGGCTGATGGCGCTGTGAGCAATGATTGCACGTGTTACAGCGTAATAGTGGCTCGAGCTATCTGCTCAGGATTGTGATGAGTCATATATCCTGTTGACAGCGTTAAAGAAATCAAATATTAAATTAAAATCCTAAATTATAAAATAACGTAATACTGTTGCAGTGACCACGGAGTAGGAGAGCTCCAGGGTTGAAGCAGCAGGGGAGATAGAAGTGCTTGGTTCTTTTTCATGGGGAGATTGAGCCGGTTTTTATTCAGGAGGAGGAGTTATGATCAAAAGGTTTTCCACACTAGCCCTTGCGAGTATGCTCGCATTGCCGATGGCAGCATCCGCAAACAGCGCACCAGACGTATCTGATCTTGAGCGCAAGATTGAAGAGCTGAGCAGGCAGCTTATCGAGTTGAAATCAGCCGTTGCGGACCAGCAGGCGGTAAACGCGGAACAGGAAGATATTTTAGACGAGATTGACGAAAAAACAGAAGGCTGGGACCTTGCCTCGCGCATAAAATTTTACGGGGATTTCAGGTCTCGGGTTGATTACTACAATGCGGATACGGTTAGTGGTAAAAGTCTCAGCAATGATTCTCTCTGGACCAACCGGTTCCGCTTGAATATGCGGGTGAAAGCTACTGAGAACGTTGAGTTTAAAGGTCGCCTTGCCATGTACAAGACCTGGGGCATGCAGTCAGCTTTTCAGGACGACTCTAGAGCTATCTGGCCGATATTCGATGGCAATGTAACCCGCACGCCAACCGGAGACAGTAGTCTCTATGTGGATCGAGCCTTTGTAAACTGGAATAATATTGGTGGCTTGCCGATGTGGTTCTCCATTGGCCGCAGGCCAACAACGGATGGACCTCCTTCAGAGGTTCGCCTGGGTGAGGATGAGCGACTGGCCACCCCGATGGCATTTATGAACTGGCCGTTTGATGGTCTGGCGCTTGGTTATGGCTGGAGCTGGGGGCCGGAAGCCCTGGGTACCAGCAAGATTCGCTTCTGCTATGGTCGTGGCTTTGAGGATGGGTTACAAGTAGATTCCACTGACAGCATTGATGATATGGATTTTGCTGGATTGAGCTGGGATATCATGAAAAAGGATGATCGGTTCCTTTATCTTCAGTCCTTTATGGCGTTTGATGTGGTCAATTATCCGCAGTTTTCCGATGATGCAGATAATGCTATGTTTGCAAGTATGATGGGGCCGAGGGCGAATATTGGTGATATCTGGCATACCTCAGCGGTATATCAGAATAAAGTTGGCGACCTCAACTACTTCCTTTCCGGTGGCTACTCCCAGACCATGCCAAATTCCAATGGCATGTTTAATGATCCAATGGCTGGAGCGCCAAATACAGATAATGAGCACGGTTATTCTATTTATGCTGGTTTGCGCTATGACATTGACGAGATTGGACTGAAAGTCGGAGCTGAAGTTAACTGGGGCTCCCAGTATTGGGTCGCTATGTCTCCAGGGCATGATGAGATCTACCAGTCTAAGCTGGCTACGCGTGGGCAAGTTTATGAATTATATATGATTTACGACCTGCCGACCGGAGAGGCGATTTCTAAATACGCCAAGACCTTTGTTAGATTGGGATACCAGCATTACGAGTACGATTATACCGGCTCTGGTGATTGGAATATGTATGCATACGATTTGGGCGATGCCGGAGACCAGGCAATGCTTCAGGCAATGAAAATGGACCCTGTCGAAAGTGCCGATCAGATCTACCTGACCTTCGAGGCAAAATTCTAATACACTTTCATAGCGTATCTGTTTAATCTTGGGGAGTGTCCAGCAATGGATGCTCCCCTTTTTTGTTGCTCGCTTTTCTCCTTTGTTATACCCTTTTGAGGCTATATGGTGCGTCACCTACGATGCCACAATGGCACAATAACAAAAGGAAAACAATGGAACAGGATAAGTGCGGATTGCCTGATATAGAACAATTTGCAGGATTACAGGGCAATAGCTGCAGGTATGGGTTGTTCAACAGGCATGGCGGAGTAAGCAAGGGAGCATTTGATTCTTTAAATATCGGTCTTGCCGTGGGAGATGCGCCAGAGCTTGTCGCAGAAAACCGCAGGCTGGTGAAAGCGAGGATGGGCGTGAGTCACCTGCTTTCAGGAAAGCAGGTACATGGAGAGGAAGTCTATTCTCTTGCTGAGCCACTCACCGAAGATCTGGAAGTGGATGGATATGATGCATTTATCACCAATCAACCGGATGTGGGGCTCATGGTCCAGCATGCGGATTGTCAGGCACTATTGCTCTATGATCCGGAAAACAAGGTGATTGGCGCGGTACACAGCGGCTGGCGCGGAAGTGTGATGAACATTATCGGCACCACAGTGCAGGCCATGCAAAAAGAGTTTGGTTGTAATCCTGGTGGCATGCGCGCGGTGGTCAGCCCTTCACTGGGGCCCTGCTGTGCAGAGTTCGTTCATTACCAGAAAGAACTTCCGGCTCACTTTCAGCAGCATATGGACGACCGGCTCCGGTTTGATTTCTGGCAGATATCGAGAGACCAGCTCTTGGAGCAGGGGTTGGCAGATTCGGCAATCATCCTGCCGGGCCGATGCACCAGTTGTTCTGAAGACTATTTTTCCTATCGGCGTGCCTGCAGGGAAAGTAATGGTATCACGGGCAGAAATTGTTCAGTGATCGCACTGTGATGTTCAATGGCTGCCAGAAAGGAATTGGTTCATGCGCATACTACTCATAGAAGACGATAAAACGATCTCCGGATTCATCGAAAAAGGCTTGCGGGAAGCCGGTTTTGCTGTTGATGCCTGTTATAACGGTACCGATGGCCTCAGCATGGGGCTGGAGGGTATCCATGACGCCGCGGTGGTCGATATCATGCTGCCGGAGATGGATGGGCTGCAGGTAATCGAAGGGCTGCGAAAGCACGGTGTAAATACCCCAGTTCTTATTTTAAGCGCGAGGCAATCGGTAGATGACCGTATCCAGGGCCTGCAACGGGGTGGCGATGATTATATGATCAAACCGTTTTCATTTTCCGAGTTGCTGGTTCGCATCCAGGTGTTGATCAGACGAGACAAAAAGAATGCCCAGCCGACCATGCTGACTGCGGGTGAGCTTGAAATGGACCTGCTCAGGCACGAAGTGACCAGAGCAGGCGAAAAAATTGAACTGCCGGCCAAGGAATATGCCCTGCTTGAACTGATGATGCGGAACAGTGGCGCCGTTATTTCAAAAACGACAATCCTTGAGCGGGTATACGATTACAACTTTGACCCTCAGACCAATGTGGTTGATGTCCTGGTTTGCCGACTGCGCAATAAGGTCGATAAAGATTTTGACAAAAAAATGATCCAGACCGTGCGGGGAATGGGCTATGTCCTTCGGGCTGACTAAAGATGACCTGACCCTTGCACGGTGCAGGAGTGCGCTTCCGGTCTTTATAGTCACATTTGGTATCGTATGCATCCTGGCTCTGATCTCGCTGGGAGTTGTGCGTCATAAGCTTGGGACCTCTGAGGTTGAGACAACCAGGGCATTGCTGGATGAGTTGATTGAGAGTCACGTCGAAGGCAACAATCCGGCCCGGGTCCAGTTTGGCCAGGTAATAGCCCAGGACAGGGTTGAACTGAAAGGGCTTGGTTTTGTCCGGTTGCGTCGCGGGGAAGACCAGATGCTGGTGGCAGGTGGGGATACGCACCACTCCCTATATAAGAAAATCCTGCATTTGCAGCCTGTGATTAATACCCCATGGTATCCCCTGGCGATCACAGATTCCAAAAACAATTCCACAATCACTTATTGGTCTATGGTGACTGTTGAACTTGACAAAGGGTTGATGCTGCAGGCTGGTAAACCCAGTCAGGATTCACGCCAGACAGTATTTGCCATTGCGTATCTCTTTCTTGCTGTTGTGGTAGCGGGCGGGATTCTCTGCGGTTTCGTTGCCTTGATGGTTGTAAAGCATACGGTGATACCGCTCGTCAGACTACGAAGTAATTTGGAAAAGGTGGGGGATAAAAGCAAACTATGGATTTCGCCTGTCGGTAATTTTCCGGAAGAGTACGTTCTTTATGAGGAGGTGAATGTGCTTCTTGGGCGAAATCGAAAGTTGGTGGAAGAGATGCAGGCAAACCTGGATAATGTTGCCCACGATCTCAGGACGCCTCTTACCCGGTTGCGCTCGGTGGCAGAGTTCGGGTTGCAGGAGGCAAGTGATACAGAGAGACTTCGTGATTCTCTGGCAGACTGTCTTGAAGAGTCGGAACGGGTGTTGTCTATGCTTGGCATTATGATGAACGTTGCCGAAGCAGAGGCGGGTGCTTTAAAGCTGCAACGTACCCAGGTAGATCTGGCCGAGTCGATTACCGAAATGATGGCGCTGTACGAATATGTGGCAGAAGAACGGCGCATTGCCCTCCGTGCCCATATGGCAGGCAACCTGTATATCCAGGCTGACCCATCGCGGATTGCGCGGGTGTGGGCAAATCTTTTAGACAACGCAATTAAGTATGGCAAAGGCGGCGGGTCTGTTGAGGTAACAACAGAGGTTGCTGATGACTTCATCCACATCCACTTTCAGGATGACGGCATGGGCATTTCACCAAATGAACAGGGACGAATCTGGGACAGGCTTTACCGGGGAGACCGATCCAGGTCGCAGCAGGGATTGGGGTTGGGGCTGAACCTGGTGAAGGCGATTGTCGAAGCCCATGGCGGAACAGTTTCAGTTACCAGTGAACTGCATAAGGGAAGTTGCTTTACGGTGTCACTGCCGAAAACCGTTCTGCTGCAACCGATGACTTGAACGAGAAATCACAAATCAGCGGCGAATGATCAGACAGCCGGACATCGGGAATATAAAAGTTATCTATGGATATCCCAGGGCTGTGGAGGATGAAGTCTATCTGTCTATGGGGTGAATGACTTGGATGTGAGGGGATATTCTCAATATTGGCGCTCTCAAGATTTGAAGCGGCAAGAAAGAGTTTTAATTCACGACTGCCGAAAAATGTGTTGAAGTCACCTGCCACAATAACTTCCTTTTTGGTGCGCCTTACCAGGGTGTGCAGATACTCAAGCTGGTGCTGGCGATGTCGGTATTTGAGTGAGAGGTGCACCAGAAAGATTACTGCCTCCTCCAGTTCAGTTTTGATGATGAGCCGCTTTACGCCCTCTCGGAAATAGTGGAAGGTGTTGTCGTGGATCCGTTCCCGGGTTAGCAGAGCATTGGATTGCCTGTTGAGAATGGGCACCTTCTGGGCCAGTGATTTTTCACTGTATTTGGTTTCCGCAATACAGTTATAGCCAAGGATGTTGGAGATTTCTTCTGCCTGGCAGGTTTTACGGGAGCGATAAGAACCGGAGTCGACTTCAATCAGGCCGATGATATCCGGGTCAACAGAGCGGATGAAATTGATTATGCGCTGGAGATTGACCTCGGTACGCTTGAAGAAACCAATAAACGGAAACGGCTTGTGATATCCTTTCAGATGGCCGGTGGCATATCGGATATTATACAGAAGAATTCGCATGACAGATTGACTTGGTGGACCCAAAGATGGATTCCATTGCTCCAGTGTATATGGTAGATTCAGGGGCCAGTCAAGATACTTGAGAAGCACTTCACACCAGATTTTATACAATACTATAATTACCGCTCTGCTTGAAGTAAGGAAAAACAAATGACCACTATTACAATCGGTACCAGAAAGAGCAAACTCGCGATGTGGCAGACTGAAACGGTTGCTGCAATGTTGCAGGCTGTCGGCATACATACCAAAATAAGTAGCATGGAGACCATTGGCGATAAAGTTCTCGATACCTCTATCGCTAAAATCGGCAGCAAAGGCGTTTTCACAGAGGAGCTTGAAGAGCAGTTGGCAGGCGGCATTACCGATATCGCAGTGCACAGCGCCAAGGACATGCAATCGAGCCTGCCGGAAGGATTCGAGCTGATCGCCTTTACCGATCGCGAGAAGGTAAACGATGTTCTGGTGAGTGATGATAAGAGCATTGATCTCGAAGATACCAGTAGGAAAGTTCGTATTGGCACCTCGTCGGTGAGACGGGTAGCCCTGTTGAAGCATTTCTACCCGCACGTGGAAGCGGTTGAGATGCGTGGAAACCTGCAGACCAGAATCCGTAAGATGCGCGATGGGGATTGTGATGCCCTGATGCTGGCTTATGCCGGGGTAAAGCGCATGGAATACGATGACCTTATTGTGAAAATATTTGATGAAGAACAATTTGTGCCGCCGGTGGGGCAGGGTTGTATCGCGATAGAGGCTGCTACCAGTCTTGACGGTGACAAGTTGGAAAAAATTCGGGCTTGTCTCAATAACAGCAAAAGTGAAGCATGCCTGTTGGCGGAGCGGGCGTATCTGAAAGCCCTGGAAGGTGGCTGCTCTATTCCGGCTTTTGGCCTCGCCAAACTCAGTGAGCAAGGCATTACCCTGACTGTCGGTCTGGTCAGCCTTGATGGTACACGTATTTTACGTAAAACCGTAAGTGGTGCGGTGGAAAGTGCAACCAGTCTCGGAGAGGAGGCAGGGGAGTACATTCTCGAAAACGGTGGCCGGGAGATGCTGGCTGAGATTCGCAGTCAACAAGCGAAGAGCTAGAAATGTGAAGGGTGAGGTGTCAGGAGAAAGATATAGGTTCCCCTTTATCCTCACCCCTTTCACCTGACAGATCAGGGCCGGTCTCAGTTTTCTCTGGGATCGGCCTCAGTTGTCTGATTCAGTACATACTGGTAATAACCTGGAGGTGTAATGGAGTTCGTCGATTTGCATTGTGATACGATTAAAGCCGTTGCCGATGGTGATGGGGACTTCCCGAGCGGGCAGGGATTACACATTGGTTTACCGCAGTTGGCTGATGCAAATGTGGCCTTGCAGGTCTTTGCCTGTTTTGTGATGGCAACCGGCAAACCGGAACAGGATTACAAATCATGTAAGGAGTACCTGGCAGCCATAGACGATCTTGTTGCCTCCCACAGCGAGCAACTTTCCCTGGTACGATCCAAGGCAGATTTGCAAACATTGGTTGAGGCAAGGTCGAAAGGCAGGCGACTGACCGGTATTGTCAAAGCCATTGAAGGCGCTGTGCCGCTGCAGGGGCGTGTTGATCTGCTAGATGAGTTCTATCAGGATGGGGTCCGGCTGCTGACCATTGCCTGGGACGATAATGAATTTTGCGGTACTGTCTTTGGCAGTGGTGGCGGGCTCACCGCATTAGGAGAGCAGTTAATTCAGCGCTGCAACGAGCTTGGCGTGGTTGTGGATGTCTCCCATGCCTCCGATGAGGCGTTCTGGAATATTGCAGAAATCACTGATAAACCCTTTGTTGCCAGCCACTCGAACGCAAGATCGGTGTGCGCGAATGAACGTAACCTGAACGATGAGATGATTCGTGAGATTGCCGATCGGGGTGGCATGATCGGGCTTGCCCTCGGTTCCGGTTTTATCTGCCCGGAGTACTATGTGCATGATAAGCAGAACAGAATTCGCATAATCGAGGGTTTTAAAAACGGAACCATGACCAATGAGAAGGCTGAAAGGTTGAGCGAAGAGGCCCTGGGGAGCCTGCCGCCCGCTCAAATTGGACAACTCATTGAGCATATCCGTCATTTCATCAATGTGGGCGGCGAAGACTGCCTTGGTTTTGGCAGTGATTTCGATGGGGTTACCGGGTTGATCGCAGATGCTTCAGGGATCGGGGTGTTGCCTGGAATTGCTGCGGAGATGGTAAAGTCCGGACTGTCGCAAAAGGTGGTTGAGAAGATCTGCAGCGGTAATGCGCTGAGATTTTTCGGGGAGCAGTTAGCATAACACCAAAGCCTCCGGAAGCATGCTTCCGGAGGCTTTGGTGTTTGTTTTCAATGCTTGTGGTCAGCCTTTCAGCCCTATGCTGCTTTCTTGGCCTTCACCATGGCTCTTAAATAGTCGAGCCAGGCGTCAAAACCATCGCCTGTAGTGCTGGAAAGCTCCATCACCTTCAGGTTCGGGTTGGTCTTCAGGGCCTCGCCGCGCGCCTCTTCAACCGGGAAGTCGAAGTAGGGCAGCAGGTCGGTCTTGGTGATAAGAAAGGTGTGTGCGGTGCCGAAGGTGCGTGGATATTTTGCCGGCTTGTCCGGTCCCTCCGGTACAGAGACAAGTACTACCCGCTCATGCTCGCCCAGATCGAAACTTGCCGGGCAAACCAGGTTCCCCACATTTTCGATAAAAAGCAGATCGACCGGTTCATAACCAGGCTCTTTTTCCAGCAGATGGAAGCCTTTGTGGGTCATGGCCGCGTCAAGATGGCAGGCTCCGCCGGTGGTGAGCTGCACGACTGGCACACCTTTGGCGCGGATGCGCTCTGCATCGCGGTCCGTTTCGGGATCACCTTCAATAACACCGATCTTGATCTCGCCCTTGAGAGCTTCGATGGTGTGCTCAAGCAGGGTGGTTTTGCCTGAACCGGGGCTGCTGATAAGATTCAGCGCCACTGCACCGAGTTCATCGAAGTGATCCCTGTTGGCTTTGGCCATTGCATCGTTGGCAGCAAAGAGACTGGCGTGAACATCGACAGTCTTGGAGCTATGATCATGGTCATGGGAATGATCGTGATCATGGGTATGTGATGGGCTTGGACAACCGCAGCTATCGCACATAGTCGTTCCCTCGTAGTAAAATTATATAAAATCCCTGATAATCAGGCAGTAATACAGTTGCAGCCTGCTATTCCATCTCAACCCTCTTCAGGATAAGGTCGTCGCCACCCGACGGGGTGAGGAAAAACTCGTCACACTTGGCACATGCATCGGGTCTTTCACCGGCCGACACTTCCTGATGGCCACAGCTGGTGCAGGTGTAGGTTACTTCAGGTATCTCTATGATCAACTCGGTGTTTTTGAACATCTCTTCCTGGGAAGAAAGGATTTCAAAACCAAACTGAAACGAGTCGACGACCACCCCGCAGATGGGTCCAATCTCCATGGTGACACTGAGCACCTTGGTTGAATTGTTTTCTGCTGCGAGTCCTTTGAGCTGCTCGAACAACCCCTGGACCAGTGACATTTCATGCATGGTGGCTCCTCAGACTGGTCCTGTGCCAGATGGCACGTCTTTCTTGGTATATTGCACTCCAAGTTCGTCGAGCCTCTTCAGTATCATCTCGGAAACTTCAACCATCCGTGCTTCGGCAACGTCTGAGAGTTCAATACTTTCAGTGAGTTCTTTGGGGATTATGGTGTAGAACTCAACTTGCTCAGGTGCCTCGCCTCGAAGTTTACACACCTCGACAATCTCGAGCAGGCCAAGCTGGTGGGGAGACATGCGGGTCTGGAACGTTCCGGCTTTCACATCCTGGAGTGAGTAAAAGTGGAATGAGCCGGGTTCCCCTGCAATATCGACCACATCGATCACCAATACGGGATCGCAGGTCTCAAGAAATGGCGCCATATAAATGCCGGCGGTGCCCACGTCCTGAATATCAATATTCTCAGGGAAATCATAATTATTCTGGAGGTAATGAACAACATGAACGCCAAAGCCTTCATCCCTGAGCAACAGGTTGCCGATACCGGCGATTCCTATTTTCTTTGTCTCTGTCATAGTAAGTTTTCTTGGCTAAGTAATTTATGATATCAGCAGATTCTCGGCAGTGGTTCGCCATGAAGTTGGGTCACTACCCTCGAACCACCTACCGGGGTGTTGATTACAACCCGACCCGCTTTTCCTTCGACGATCCTGCCTATAATTTTTGCTTCAGCGCCTTCTCTGGTAGATTGCATCACGGCCAGGGCCTGCTCAGCCTTGTCACCGCTTACGACAAGCAGCATCTTGCCTTCATTGGCAAGGTACAGAGGTTCAAGGCCGAGCATTTCACAGGCGGCACGGACTGTCGGTCGTATGGGAAGATCCTCTTCCTTCAGTTCGATGGAGAGCCGGCTTGCATCTGCAATTTCATTGAGTGAGGTGGCTACACCTCCCCTGGTCGGGTCACGCATGGTGCGGACATCGTCAGGTAGCTCGGCGAGCAGCTTTGCCACCAGGCCATGAAGCGCCATGGTATCGCTTTTCAGATCGCCATCGAGACTGATTCCGGCGCGGCGGGTCATGATGGTGATGCCATGATCGCCCAGGGTGCCTGAAAGGATCACCGCGTCACCGGCTTTGGCGTTTTTGGATGAGATATTGATCTCATCGGCAACGACCCCTATGCCGGAGGTATTGATAAAGATTTTGTCACCTTTACCTTTCGGTACCACCTTGGTGTCTCCGCAAACCACTGGAACATCCGCTTCGTTGCATGCTTCGGCGATGGAGATGATGATTTTTTCCAGATCATCCAGGAGCAGCCCTTCTTCCAGAATCAGACCCAGGCTGAGGCAGATAGGTTTGGCTCCCCGCATGGCGAGATCGTTGATGGTGCCGTGTACAGCGAGTTTGCCGATATCCCCACCAGGAAAGAACAGCGGGTCGACCACATATGAATCAGTGGTAAAGGCGAGTCGCCCGGATTGTTTTTCTATGATTGCACTGTCTTCAAGACTGTGCAGGATCGGGTTGTCGAGATGCTTGAGAAAAAGAGTGCCGATCAGTTCCTGGCTGGCGAGACCGCCGCTGCCATGGTCGAGAAGAATAGTTTTATCTGACATGAGATCCTTTTATATCCAATACGCTATAAAAAACGCTCTATAAAAAACATTACCGTCCAGAAGTCTGGTAAAGAGCACCGACTGCTTTCCAGCAGTTGAACTTAATCCTGGCCGTATTTGAAATAGGCGGCACAGGTGCCTTCACTGGAAACCATACAGGGGCCAATCGGGTTGGCCGGGGTGCAGCGTTTCGCGTAGAGCGGGCAATCTTGAGGGGTGTTGATACCCTTGAGAATCTGACCACACATACAGCCTTTGGCTTCTTCGACTTCCGGCAGTTCGATTTCAAGGCGGACCTGAGCGTCAAACTCCTGGTATTGATCACGAATCTTCAGGCCGGAGCCGGGTATGACGCCGAGGCCACGCCAGTCGGTATCGCAGGGCTCGAAGATTTCATACACCATCTTCTGGGCGCGTGGGTTGCCTTCCCAGTTAACGACACGAGAGTAGACATTCTCAACCTTGATATCGCCGGTGGCGACCTGCCGGGCCAGCATGGAAAGGCTCTTGACGAGGTCAGCGGTTTCAAATCCGGCAACCACACAGGCCAGGCCGAATTTCTCAGCAAGCGGCTGGTATGCTTTGGCCCCGATGATTGACGAGACGTGGCCGGGACAAAGCAGGCCGTCAATTTTCAACTCAGGATCACCGAGCAGGGCGTTCAGGGGAACGGGCATGGTTTTCTGGGTAGAAAACACGTTGAAATTCTGCACATTCTGAACCTTGGCAGCCATGATGGTGGCGGCGATAGTCGGAGTGGTGGTCTCGAAACCAACACCAAGAAAAACGACCAGCTCATCAGGATTGTTTTTGGCAATTTCAAGGGCGTCCATCGGTGAATAAACGATATCAACCCTGGCCCCTCTGGAACTGGCATTGGCAAGGGAGCCGTTGGATCCCGGTACTCGGAACAAGTCACCAAAAATTGCGACCCGCACACCTGGCCTGTCAGCCATGGCGATAAAAGCGTCCATATGTGGAGCTGAGGTAACGCAGACGGGACAGCCGGGACCAGAGACGAGTTCCAAACCATCCGGCAGGATGGAACGGAGTCCGTTTCTGAAAATAGCCATGGTATGGGAGCCGCAGACCTCCATTACCCGCAACGGTTTGGTAACAGAGCGATGAAGTTCCTCAACGAGTGGCTTGATCAGCTCTGCGTCACGATATTCATCATAGTGTTTCATTATTTCAAATCATCCGGGGAGGTGAGAAGTTCTTCCGGCATGGTATCTGCCAGTTGCTTGAGCAAGGCGAGGTTTTTTTTCGCCTCTTCCTCAACCAGGGAGTGAATAGCAAAACCGGCATGTATTATTACGTAGTCGCCTACATTGGGCCAGTGGTCAACGATATCGAGACGAACTTCTTTCTGGATGCCATCGGCGTCGACGGTGGCAAGCTGGCTGGTTGTGAAGTCATCGGGGTTGCCTTCAACCTTGACAACCTTCATGGGTATTGCGAGACACATGCTGCAGACCTCCTGTAATTATCTGGCCAAGGGAGATGCCACCATCATTGATCGGTACATTTTCCCCTGTAAAAACTGCAAATTTCTTAGCGGTCAGCTTTCGTTGTAATCCCTCAAGGAGCAAGCTGTTCTGCATGCAACCTCCGGCAAGGACAACGTTTCTGACAGCGGTGGTAACGGACAACCGCTCAACCAGTTCACAGATGCAGCTGATAAGCTGTAAGTGAAACTGTAAGGCGATCCCGGCCCGGCTCAATCCCTGGGCCTGTGCCTGGAGCGCCAGTGTAACAAATTCCGATGAACATATCTCCCACTTTTCGCCCTTTTTGCACAATGGTGGATTGCCTGCAAGACGCTGAAAATCGGGGATCTGGTGATACCAGGTGTTGGTGGCAGCGGTCCTGGCCAGTGCTTCCAGCTCAATTGCTGCCTGTCCTTCATAGCTTATGGTGTGTCGAACGCCGAGGATGGCGGCCATTGCGTCAAACAGGCGACCACAACTTGAGGTAGTTGGGGTGTTGAAATCTTTCTCGAGCATGGTGTTGATGATTTTGACCTGCCCGCTAGGGATCGGGTGCAGCCCTTTTGGCAACTCATTGGGCGCGCAGGGTTCTCCCCCTCGCATTTGAAACAGCGCGGACAACCCCATTCGCCAGGGTTCGTGGGCCGCAGCGTCGCCACCAGGCTGATGCAGATACTGAAGGTGGGCCAGGCGCTGGTAGCCGGTGAGGTCAGCCAGCAGAATTTCGCCACCCCAGATGGTATTATCAGGACCATAGCCTGTGCCATCGAGAACAACGGCAAGTGTTTGCCCTTCAAGGCCATGCTCCGCCATAACGGCAACTGCGTGGGCATGATGATGCTGAACCTGATAAAGCGGAAGGTCTTTCTTCTTACTCAGTTCAGCGCCATAGTGGCTGCTCATATAGTCGGGGTGCAGATCACAGACCACAATCTCGGGCTCGATCTGGAAGACCTTTTTCAGATGTTCAACAGATTCGCTATAGAAATCAAATGATTCGAGATTAAAAAGGTCACCGATGTGCTGGCTGAGATAGACGGTTTTCTCCTCGCTCAGCGCGAATGTGGATTTCAGGCCGCCACCGCAGCCGATACCTGCCGGTAATTTCCAGGGGATGTCGAGTGGGGTAGGAACGTAGCCCCTCGCCCGGCGGTAAATCTGCGGTCGATGATTGGTAACACGGGCAACTGAGTCGTCAACACGGGTAACGATGTCACGGTTGTGCAGCAGGAACCTGTCTGAGATCGGGGCCAGTCGCTTGAGCGCATCGTCGTTGGCGGTACAGATCGGAGCGCCGCTGGCATTGCCTGAAGTCATAACCAGGACATCAGGACATTCCTTTTGCTGAAAGAGAAGATATTGAAAGGGTGTATAGGGCAGCATCACGCCTAATTCATTCATCTCCGGAGCAAGATCTGACGGCAGAGAGAAGCTGTCTCTCTTTTTAAGCAGTACAATAGGTCGTGCGCCGGAAGTGAGCAGATCCTGCTCTTTATCATCAACAACACAATATTTCCTGACCGTTTCAAGATCAGGCATCATGACTGCCAGCGGCTTATGCGGGCGATTTTTCCTCTCCCTGAGCTTTGCCACGGCCAGTTGGGAGTGACCGTTTACAACCAGGTGAAAACCACCGAGACCGCGCATAGCCACCACCATATCATGGGAAAGTGCGGTTGCGGCCTCGGCCAGGGGGGAGTCGCAGATACGTCTGGTACCGTCCTTGGCATGCCAGAAAAGTTCTGGTCCGCAATGGGCACAGGCGTTGGGCTGGGCATGAAAGCGACGATCGGTGGGGTCCTGGTACTGTTCCAGGCACACCGGGCACATGGGAAAAACCTTCATCGAGGTTTTAGGCCGGTCATAGGGAATCGATTCCACGATGGTTAAGCGTGGCCCACAGTTGGTGCAATTGATAAAAGGGTAGTGGAAGCGATGGTCACCGGGGGTGAGCAGTTCCCGGATACAGTCATCACAGATAGCTATATCTGGTGGTATTGCTGTCTTGGCAGAGTCGCCTGCAACCGAGGCGAGGATGGTAAAAGAATCCTCATGGGCCGGATCGATAGGTTCGACCAGAGGTTTCTCGTCAATTGAAGTGATGCGGGCAAGAGGCGGAGCCTCTGTTTTCAACCCTTCAAGAAAAGAAAATAGCCCGTCGTCGTTGGCGTACGCCCGTATATGGACGCCATCACTGGTATTACTTACAGTACCGTGGATGCCAAGACGAGAGGCTAAGTTGTAGACAAAGGGTCGAAATCCGACACCCTGGACTGTGCCGCGGATGAGGATTTCGAGCCCTTTATGTTCCTGCTTATTTGTGTACGAACTTGTCACCGGTAAAGATAGAGGAAATGATACCCTCAGGCTCTTTCACGTCATTCCAGATACAGAGGTAGACATGGATAAGAGCGAAAATCATGAACCACCACATAGCGATATGATGGATATAACGGCCCCACTGCTGGCTACCAAATATAGCGAGTCCCATCCCCTGCCAGAAAGGAGCTTCAGGGAACAGCATGTAGAAACCACTGACTACCATTAAGATAGCGACGACGAAGGTGAAAAGGTAGGTCAGTCCTGCAATTACATTATGACCTAACCGAACGTCATGTTTATCGGTGATGTACGCGTAGCGCAGGATAGTGCCGAAGAGATTCTTGATGTTGCGTGGTGTGATCGGCAGAATATCCCAGACTCTCTCCTGAGAGTTACCAAAAATGTACAAAAATGCGCGAATAATCAACGCAGATGAGAAGACGTAGCCCGCAACGAAGTGGGTAAAGCGCATCCAGGCCATTGGCCAGCTTGCGCTGCCTTCGATCATTGTGTTGGTCCACGGGGTGTTGATGTAAAAACCCGTGATACACAGAGCCACAATGGAAAGGGCATACATCCAGTGGAACATCCGAAGCAGGATGCTCCATGCTTGCTTCTTTTCATATGTTGCCATTGTATATACCTCCTACGGTAAGTACCGGGAAAGAAAGGTTTCGTGTTCAGGGACCTGTTGTTACAGAGCCTTTACCTTCACCATTTCTTTGCCTTCCGGATCAAGCATATGAACCGCACAGGCGATACATGGATCAAATGAGTGGATGGTACGAAGAACCTCGAGAGGTCTCTCAGGATCAGCAATAGGGTTACCCATGAGAGATGCCTCGTATGGTCCGAGCTGACCTTCTGCATCGCGAGGACCGGCGTTCCAGGTTGAAGGTACAACAGCCTGGTAGTTCTTGATCTTGCCGTCCTGGATAACGATCCAGTGAGAAAGCAGACCACGAGGAGCCTCGTGCACACCAACACCCCGTTGCTCGCCTTTCGGGAAGACAGGTGGGTTGAAGATCTCGTAATCGCCGCTGGCGAGATTGTTTACGAGGTGATCCCAGTGCTCGAGAGCCAGATCCGCCATCATGCCGGCGCGTACTGCACGGGCTGCGTGACGGCCGATGGTGCCGTGCAGGATTTCAGGACCAACCTGAACGCCGGCAACTGCGCTGATACGGCTGAGACACGCGTCAACTGCTTTGACAGTTCTCTCGTGACCCTGTGCGTAACCAACAACCATCTGCGCCAGAGGACCGACCTGCATTGGCTTGCCCTGGAAACGAGGGGCTTTGAGCCAGGTGTACTTGCCATCGTCTTCGAACTCGGTGAACTTCGGATCGGTGGAAGATTCCCACGGATGCTTGGACCAGTCGCCGTCGTACCATGCCTTGGCAATTGATTCCTGTACGTTGTCGATGAAATACTGGTCAGCGATGGTGTTGATTGGCTTGATGGTGCTGAGGTCGCCATCGAAGATGGTACCACCCGGCAGATCGGCCTTGGTTCCTGCTGCATCGAGGAACATGTCAGGAGCCGCCATGTAATTGGTAACACCGGCGCCGTATGGCAGCCAGTCTTTGTACAGTGCACCAACAGCTACAACGTCGGTCATGTAAACCATCTTGATGAAGTCACGTACCTCTTCTACCAGCTGCTTGATGTAGTAGAGACGCTCCATGGTTACCGCAGTCTGGTTCTCAGAGAACAGGTTGGTGGTAACACCACCTACGGAGAGGTTCTGTACGTGTGGGTTCTTGCCGCCGATGATGGCCAGAGCCTGGGTGGCTTTGCGCTGATAGTCGAGAGCTTCCAGGTAATGGGAAACCGCCATCAGGTTTGCCTCGGGTGGCAACTTCATTGCCTCGTGGCCCCAGTAAGCATTGGCAAACGGTCCGAGCTGGCCGCTGGCTACGAGGGTTTTTACTTTGTCTTTTACTGCGGCGAAACGTTTAGGGCTGTTACCGTGCCAGTCGGAAAGGCTGTCGGCCAGTTTTGCAGTGGCGACAGGGTCTGCGTCGAGGGCGGAAACCACGTCTACCCAGTCAAGTGCTGAGAGGGCATAAAAGTGAACGATGTGATCGTGCAGACAATGGATGGACTGAACCATGTTTCTGACGAGCTGAGCGTTCAGCGGGATCTCAAGGCCAAGGGCGTTCTCTACGGAACGAACTGACGCCATGGCGTGAACGGTGGTACACACACCACAGATACGCTGTACGAACAGCCATGCATCACGCGGATCGCGACCTTTCAAGATGTTTTCAAGACCACGGTACATCTGGCCGGAAGACCAGGCTTTTGTGACCTCGCCCCCATCTACTTCTACGTCTACTCTTAAGTGACCCTCGATCCTGGTTACCGGATCAATGGTAATTCTCTGAGCCATGAGCTAAACCTCCATAAAATATTGGTATACCGCTGACGAACTGCATGCAGTATCGTCGTGCAGGTATGAAATTCACTGAACTACGCTGCAGACGAATTATGCTTCGTCGCTACCGCCTTTTCCTTTGATCAGGCCTTTGCCGATACCAACGGCTGCATGAACACCGACAGCTGCTGCGGTAACACCGATGACTTTCTTGCCGATGCTGTCAGCATCTGCGACGATACCGGTACCGGGGATCTTGACCTGAGGCAGTCTCTCGTAGAACGGAGTCATGGTATCCCAGAAGTTTGGCTCAGTACAGCCAATACAACCGTGTCCAACACTTACCGGCCATACGTCGACGTCGTTGAAGCGTACTGCAGGACAGTTGGAAAAAGTCTCCGGACCTTTACAACCGACCTTGTAGAGGCAGTAGCCGAGCTTGTGGAATTCGTCACCGAATTGCTCAACGAAGCGGCCTTCGTCGAAGTGAGCGCGACGCTCGCAGTGGTCGTGAATTCTTCGACCGTATGCGAACTTGGGACGTCCAAGTTTGTCCAGCTCAGGCAGACGATTAAAGGTGAGGTAGTGGAGAATGGTGCCGAGGAAAGAGACAGGGTTCGGTGGGCAGCCGGAGATGTTAACCACTGGCTTGTCAACGAGTTCCTGTACACCGACGGCGCCGGTTGGGTTTGGAGCAGCGGCCTGAACACCACCATAGGTGGCACAGGTGCCGATTGCTATGATCGCGCTGGCCTTCGGTGCTACTTCGGCGAGGATCTCCATAGCGGTCTTGCCGGCGATCATACAGTGAATTCCGTTCTCTTTGGTAGGAATAGCACCCTCGACGACGAGAATGAACGGATGGTTCTGCACGGTGTCATGAAGATTGTGCTCAGCCTGATGACCTGCAGCGGCCATGACGGTTTCATGATAGTCGAGAGAAATAATGTCTAAGATGAGACGGGCCAGATCCGGATGGGAAGAGCGCAGAAGGCTCTCGGTGCATCCTGTACATTCCTGGAAGTGCAGCCAAATAACTCTTGGGCGTTCGCCGGAAGCAGCAGCCTCAACCATTTTGGGAATCA
Organism: Desulfosediminicola ganghwensis; assembly: GCF_005116675.2. Lineage (NCBI taxonomy): Bacteria > Pseudomonadati > Thermodesulfobacteriota > Desulfobulbia > Desulfobulbales > Desulfocapsaceae > Desulfosediminicola > Desulfosediminicola ganghwensis. Next base: position 217,241 of record NZ_CP050699.1, on the reverse strand, counting down.
CTGCGTCGGACATCCCCAAAGCTGCGGCTGCCATGGTGATACCCTTGAGGAAACCGCGCCGATTAAGTTGCGGATCCAGAGTTGTGTTTACCGTGTCTGCCATATCAACCTCCTATTGCTGTGACAACAATTGTGCGCAAGCGCGCGAATGTGCCGGCACCGCTATGCCGGGCTAAAAATAAGAACAACAACCTCAAAACGCATTTAGCCCTCTTCCCGGAAAGTGCGCCTGAATTCACTAAAGATCCGAAAAAAGGGAGATTACGCAGATTAAGCAATCATAGTTGTACTTAGATATAATTGTTGATAATTGCAAATAAAATGAGTGGGCAATATATCAAAAATGGTTATGCAAAGCACTACAATTAATGAACAAAAAGATAAATAACCATAATAATAAGCACTTGCGCGATATAGGAGAAAAAGAGGAGGGCAGGGCTCCGGGCATCTCCGTTGTGCAAGTTGTTCAAAGAGGACGGTTACTTTTTAAAGCCAAAAATGCCTTTTTTTGACCTGGGCGCAAAAGCGGGTCGGTTGCGCTGGCTGGAGACGTGCTTGGCATTGTGCTCGGTTGGCGTCTTGTGCAAGCTGTGCACTATCTCGAGATGTTCTTCGCTCACTTCTTTGTCGGCAGTGATTTCCATGTAACAGCGGTAGAAAAGCAGGCAGCGTTTGAAGTAACTTTTCTTGCGAAGCCACTTGGGCCAGGAGTTGTTCTGGCGGTGATGGATGAGAGAGTTGAGGTTGGTCAGCAGAGTGGTCATCTCCTGCCGGAGGGAGCGCCGGAGGTTCAGTTGGACTCCGAGCAGGTTATCTATATCGGCACGTATTCTCTTGCTGGTGTGAAAGAGTTCCGGACCTTTGAATTGTTTTGAAAAGATGCCGTATTTGATTTCTGCCCACGGGATCAGGATCAGCGCCATCATAAAAAAGTCAGGTTGCCTGGAGACATTGTTCGATACGGCTATATTGTTTACCCTGTCAATGGTGGCGAAAACCTTGTGCAGCTGCTCCTGGCAACCGGTACTGCCATGTACCTTTGCGTCTATAGTTTTGCGGTAAATAGGGAAGAGGTCGCAAAATATATCTGTCTCTATGCAGAGCTTGAACCATGGTTCCGCAGCGCCGCTGTAGATGTCCTTAAGGGTCTCATCCCTTAGTCGGGACGGAGGGCAGAGCAGGAGTTTTTTATGGTTGTCGCAAATCGCCTTGAGAGAGGTTTCCTCAATGCTGAAATTGTTGCGGGCCGCATGTCGAATGGCTCGCATGGCCCGGACCGGATCCCGGTTGATGCGCTTCTGGGGGTCACCGACAATGCGTATGATGCAGGCATCGAGATCATCAACGCCTCTGACATAATCGATAATAGTCTGATTCTCGATCTCGTAAAAAAGGGAGTTGATCGTCAGATCACGCCGCTGGGCATCTTCATCGAGACTGCCGAAGGTGTTATTGGGAGCCAGTACCGCTTCAGGTCCGTCAAGGTCGTGCTCGCTTAAGGAGCGCAGGGTCGAAACCTCGATTATGGAACCACTTCGGCAGATAACCTGTACCAGTCGGAATCTTCTTCCGATGGTTTTTGAATTGGGGAAAAGCTTCCTGATCTGGCCGGGGCGGGCGTTGGTGCTGATGTCGAAATCCTTGGGCTTTTTGCCAAGGTAGAGATCGCGCACTCCACCACCGACCAGGTAGGCTGAAAATCCGGCCTTGTTGAGCTTTTTCAGCACGAAAAGAGCATCCGCCGAGATTTGCTCGGGGGTGATCGGATGCTCTTTAGATGTAATTATACGGATGGAATTTGTGGTCGTGCCAGGCATAGCTGAAACTTCCTTAGTATGTACCGTGGCAACAATCAGGTCAGGATGCCGCTGGAGCGAATCCGATTCCTTCCTTGTATACCGCTTCTGCCTGTTCTTTGAATTGGTTGAAAATCTCAGAAACGGGCAGAATATTTTTCATCTTATAAGTATTTGAACCAGCAAACACCAGGCCTTCATCAATGTTTCCATCGCGCGATGCGATAAGGCGCTCGCTAATACAGTAGTGGTGATCACACTTCTTGAGACACTTGTGAACGCATCTTTTGGTGCTGTGATCCTCACCGCTGTTTTTACCGGAGACAAAAGGCGTGTTGATGGCTCTGCCAGGAAGACCTACGGGCGAAGAAGTAAGGACAATGTCCTCCTTGCCTGCGTCCAGGTAGGCCTGTTTGAATTTGTCACTTACGTCGCACTCCTCACTGAGCACGAAGCGGGAAGCGATTTGAACGCCGTCGGCGCCGTATTTGTCCATCATTTCGGCCATTTCATAGCCGTTGCTGATGCCGCCGGCAGCGATGAGCGGAATGTTTTTCACTGCATCACGGATGGATGGGAAAATCTCTCTCAGAGGTTTGTCGGTGCCAAGGTGACCGCCGGCCTCTGCAGCTTCGGCGATAATGGCAGACGCACCAAGCTTTTCAGCCAGCTTTGCCAGTGATGGTGAGGATACAATCATAACGATCGGAACATTGTGCTCTTTGCCGATCTTGAAGATATCCCTGGAAAAACCTGCACCGGTTACGATCATGTCGATTCCGGATTCGATGGAGCCCATGACGTTGTTGTAGAAATTCTTCATGGCGTACATGATATTTACGCCTACAACGCCGTCTGTCATGGCCTTTGCTTTTCGGATGTCTTCCTGCAATTCCTCGGCCGGGATGGCGGAGCCGCCAATAATTCCGATGCCGCCGCAGTTAGCGACCGGCGCTGCCAAAGATGAGGTTGAAACCCGGATTGACATACCACCCTGCAAAAGAGGGAACGGTACAGTGAATTTGCCTATAGTTAGTGATGGTAACTTCATGTACGTCAATACTCCTGTTAAATATTAGTGTAGTAGCAGGACGGATAATGCCCCTCTTGCCTGTTTTTGTCAAGCGGGCAGATATTGCGACACTACAGGCATATGAATACCTTGGGGATGTTTGTATGTAAGCGCGCGACTTATGGTGAGGGTTTTGCAACGTTTTTGGGCTTTCCTTGACAAAGTCGGAAATTTGCGTTTTATTTTATGCTTTTTTGATTATCAGCAGAACAATTCCACTCTTTCCCAGAATTGGAGGGACTTTGATGAAGCTCAAGGCCCTGAATGGCTTTAAAGATATACTTCCCGCAGATGTCGCGCTCTGGATGCGCGTCGAAGCGACGGTTCGCGATATAGTATCACGGTTTCAGTTTTCAGAGATACGTTTGCCAATACTCGAGAAAACTGAGCTTTTTGCACGCTCTATAGGTGAAGCAACGGATATCGTAGAAAAAGAGATGTACAGCTTTGTCGATAAAGGGGTTACCATGCGCCCTGAAGCGACAGCTCAGATTATTCGTGCCTATATCGAGCACGGACTTTATGTGCAGCGGCCGATTCAGCGAATTTTCACCATAGGACCGATGTTCCGTCATGAGCGTCCGCAGAAAGGTCGCCTCAGGCAATTTCACCAGGTGAGTGCAGAGGTAATCGGTGCCGACCATCCCCGGGTCGATGCGGAAGTGATGGCAATGTCCGCCATGATTTTCAGCGAATTGGGAATCTCGGTCAGCCTGGAGATGAATTCCCTGGGTTGCCGCGAGTGCCGTCCTGCGTATAAGGAAAAATTACTGGCGTTTCTCAGTGAAAGAATTGATCACCTCTGTGATGACTGCAAGAGACGCAGCTCAACAAATCCCTTGAGAGTGCTGGATTGCAAAAAGCCGGGATGTCGTGAGCAAGTGGCAGATGCTCCTTCCATCGTAGAGAATCTTTGTGCCGGCTGCGACGAGCACTTCGGTGCCGTTCGCAGCAGCCTTGAACAACTTGGTGTCGACTATCAGGTAAACAAGTTCATGGTTCGCGGACTTGATTACTATTGCAGAACTACTTTCGAGTTTATCACTGGCGATCTGGGTGCCCAGTCTGCAGTGTGTGCCGGTGGCCGTTATGATGGCCTGGTTGAACAGCTGGGCGGGCCGAAAAAAATAGGCGGTATCGGTTTCGGCCTCGGCCTGGAGCGACTGGTTCTCCTGCTGCAGCAGAAAGAACAGGATCAGGGACGACCAAATGAACTCGATCTGTTTATTGCCGGCCTCGGAGAGGAGGCAGTTCGTCTCTGCTACGGTCTGGTCAATGAGTTGCGCGTGACGGGACTGCGTGTCGGTCTGGATCACGAGGGGCGAAGCCTGAAGAGTCAGATGAAACAGGCGGACAAGGCCGGTTCGAATTACGTGCTTATTGTCGGTGATGATGAACTGGCAAAAGGCACAGGTGTACTTAGAAACATGGGAAATCAGGAGCAGATCAATATCGCTCTTGATGCTGCAGCCATTCAGCAGCAGCTGGCCGGCGCATAACCGACCAGGGCCCTGGCAAGATTTTATACGATATTTTTTAAAATATAATAACACTGTGAACTGTATGGCCGGACAACCTGTCCGGCCACCAGATAATCTACCTCTCTGCCTGTTCACGGCAGAGAACAATTTAACCTGACTGACGAATCATGGAATCAATGGGAAGCTTAGTCCGGTCGCATTCCTGCAATGCACTCGGCAAGGACAATATCGGAGAAGAAGTCACACTGATGGGCTGGGTCCTGCGCAGACGTGACCACGGTGGTGTAATTTTTATCGACCTTCGCGACCGTGAAGGTATTACCCAGGTGGTATTTAATCCGGAGGTGAATCCGGAGACCCACGCTAAGGCGCACCAGCTGAGAAGTGAGTGGGTTCTTGCCGTAAAGGGCCGAGTTGAAGCCCGTCCGGGTGATATGGCTAATCCCAAGCTGGCAACCGGCGAGATTGAGGTGTTGATCGATGATCTGCGTATACTCAACTCCAGCCAGACCCCGCCATTCCCGCTGGATGAGGAAACCGAGGTCTCCGACAACCTGCGCCTGCAATATCGCTATCTCGATCTGCGGCGGCCGGAGATGGCTTCAAACCTGATCATGCGCCACAAGGCAGTGCAGTCCATCCGCAATTATCTCAACGATAATGGCTTCCTGGATATTGAAACTCCGATGTTGACCCGTTCAACTCCGGAAGGTGCGAGGGACTACCTGGTGCCGAGCCGGGTAAACGCCGGTAAATTTTATGCCCTTCCCCAGTCTCCGCAGCTCTTTAAGCAGCTGCTGATGATTGCCGGTATGGATCGTTATTACCAGATCGTCAAATGTTTCCGTGATGAAGATCTCCGTGCCGATCGCCAGCCTGAGTTTACCCAGATCGATATGGAGCTTTCCTTTGTCGACGAGGAGCAGGTCATTGCCATGACCGAAGGCATGATCGCCAAGCTGTTCAAGGATACTCTCGGTATTGATTTCAAGCCGCCATACGCCCGTATGAGCTACGACGAGTCAATGTCCCGCTTCGGTACCGACCGTCCGGATACCCGCTTCGGCCTGGAGTTGATCGATCTGACCGATATAGCCAAGGAGTGCAGCTTCAAGGTATTCCGTTCAATTGCCGATGGTGGCGGTACCGTCCGCGCGATCAACGCCAAGGGCTGTGCGAGCTTCTCCAGAAAGGATCTCGATGATCTGACTGATTATGTTATCCAGTACGGCGCCAAAGGTCTGGCCTGGGTGAAGATGAAGGCGGATGGCGAGTGGCAGTCACCGATTGCCAAATTCTTCAGCGAGGAAGAGCGTACTGCTATCGCAGAGGCTCTTGGTGCAGAAGAAGGCGATGTTCTCTTCTTCGGTGCAGATAGTAAGAAGGTTGTCTTCCAGTATCTCGGCGAGCTTCGCCTTGAACTGGCCCGTCGCCTCGACCTGCTGAAAAAAGATGAGTTTAACTTCATCTGGGTCACCGACTTTCCGCTGGTTGAATATGATGAGAAGGACAAACGTTTCCAGGCGCTGCATCACCCCTTCACAGCCCCGAAAGAAGAAGATCTGGATAAGCTCGAGAGTGATCCCGGCGCGGTATACAGCCGGGCCTACGATCTGGTGCTGAACGGTACCGAGATCGGCGGTGGGTCCATCCGTATCCACCAGCGGGATGTCCAGGCCAAAGTGCTTGATGCGCTTGGTATTGGTGAAGAAGAGGCAAACGATAAGTTCGGCTTCCTGCTTAAGGCTCTTGAGCTTGGTGCTCCGCCCCATGGTGGTCTTGCTTTTGGTCTCGACCGTCTGCTTATGCTGATTTGCGGTTGTAGCTCCATCCGTGACGTAATCGCTTTCCCGAAAACACAGAAGGCGACCTGTCCGCTCACCGAGGCACCTTCTTCGGTGGACAGAAAACAGCTCACTGAGTTGTATCTCCGTCCTGATTGGAAAGAGTAAGTACCTGTTTATAGCCCCGGGCAGCCAACGCTGTTCCGGGGTTTTTTATTGGCTGAACATTGTCGAATGGCTCCGCTGATGGGGCCCATTCTCTCAGCCACCCCAGCCGTGTTCTGCGAGCTGGATCAGAAACAGCCAGCCGCATGCCAGAAATATGGCAGTAATCAAGAGTGTGGTAAGGCCGTATTGCAACATCTCCCACCCCCTGCGAACGAATGTTTTGCTCTCCCCAACGAACAACCTTTTGAACAAGGTCGATATTTCAGCTCGTAACTGGAAGGCAGCAGTTATTGAACATATTGAGAATGCAGGTGCTGTGCTGACGGTAGACTGTGATTTGTTCCCCATTTTTTCTTCTCCCTTAGTAGTGTTCTGACAAGGAGTATAAAGGGGGAGGGGTATCATAGAGTGACCTCCCTCGATTTTTTTATATAAAGGCGGCCTTTCAGTGGTTTGGTATGTCTTGAATGACGGTGGAGCGTGCCTACATTGTAGGTATGCAGAAGCAAACGTTCGTGCTGATGCAGTCAATATCAGAGTGATAGATATCTATCGGAGGTGAAATCATGGCTCAGAAGCTTATGGGCAGAGAGGCCATTTGCAGGAAAATAGAAAGCATCATGCCTGAAGCGGGTACGTGTGGTTCGGATTATACGGTAGAGTATGACTGGAAACGCGGCGCCTGGGTGGTTGATCTTAAGCGAGGCAACAAGCATCTGAAAACGTTTGTTGAGGATTTTGAGGCAAAGGCTTGCCTGGAGAAAGACAGATGTATTCCCCTGGGAGTGCAGGTCGGACAATTAAAGCGCAACCTCAAGCTTTACGGTAAGTCCTGACAAAAACAGATAAAAAAAGAAAAATCCGCTGGCAGAGGCATGATTTATGTCTTTGCCAGCGGATTCTTTCGTCATGAAAATAGTTGCATGTAGCAATTTTACGCTGAAGTTACTGTTTGGAGCTGCCTGAAGAGATCATTCTTTCGAGGTCCGACCGGTCGAAATGATAGTTGTCACGGCAGAATTCACATTGCACATCCGCTCCACCCTCGTTCTCCAGCAGATGTTGTAACTCCTGTTTGCCAAGAGAAAACACGGCCCTCTCCATTTTTTCCACACTGCAACTGCATTGATAGATCAGGTCGGTACTAGCGGTGGAATGGTGAGGTATTTCCGCAAAAAGCTGGCTTAGTATCTCTGCCGGGGTATTACCAGAGAGCAACATTTGACCAACAGAGTCAAGGCTGTTCACCCGTTTTTCAAGATAACCTATGATCTCTTCATCCACAGGGGGCAGGGCCTGAATAAGATAACCGCCCGCAGCGCTGACAGTTCCGTCAGGCTGAAGATGGATGGAGAGCCCAACAACCGATGGGGTTTGTTCTGATTCCAGCAGGTAGAAAGCAATGTCCTCACCAATTTCACTGGTGTAGAGTTGTGTCATCCCCTGATATTTCCGCTTGCCGCCGATATCCTTGGTGACGGTCAGAAAACCAGCCCGGCCGAGACCGGAAGCCACATCCACGGCGCCATTCTTTAAAGGAACATCTGCCTGGGGATTGGCAACATAGCCCCGGGCCCAGCCATCATAGCCGGCTTCGGTTATGATCTTACCCAGGGGACCGCTCCCTTCAAATTTTAACTGAACATACTGGCCATCTTTCATGAGTGCTGCCAACAGTGCCGAACCGGTAAGTGCCCTGCCGAGAGCAGCTGCAGCGGTAGGGCCGACATCGTGTTTTCTGCAGGCCTCATTAACAAGTCTGGTGGTGTCGCAGGCAAGGCCGAAGAACTTACCGTCATCGGCGATGACGCGGTGAAGAATATCTTTCATAAATTTATTACTATACGTAGTTATAGATATGGGGGTTATGTTGAACGTCAATCAGTATACCCTATAATCATGCACCTATCATGTGGCAAACCACAGAAATTCTTTTCCTGATAGATAATTTGGAGTATATATAACTGGTTGCAGTTAACGTAAGATGGAAGAGAGGGTAGGGGGATTCTCAAGAGTATTTTGTTAGAAAAACGGCTTGATAAGGTATTTCAGTGCCTGCGGGTTACAGATTTCTTAGTTTCGACAAAATGTTCATGAGAAATTCCGGTAAGGAGAAAATCGAAACCTTTGAGAGGGAGGAGATTGTATGCGTTTAATTCTGGCTATTGGCATGACGCTGCTGTTGGCAGCATCCGGTTTTGCAAAGGACATTGCAGGGGTATCTGTGGCCGAGAGCCTGGCGGGAAAAGATGGGGTAACCCTGAACCTGAACGGTGCCGGTATACGGTCAAAGATGTTTTTCAAGATCTATATCGCAGAGCTTTACCTCGAAAATCCGGCAAAAGATGCGGCGGCAGTCATAGCCGATGAGGGGCAGAAGATGATGGTGATGCACTTCCTCTACGATGAGGTGAGCGCTGAAAAACTTGTCGGTGCCTGGAATGAAGGGTTCGAAGGGAATCTGAGCGAAGATGTGAGAGCAGCAATGGCTGATCGGATCGAAAAATTCAACTCGATGTTCGTCACAGTCAAAAAAGGTGATCAGATTGTGCTGAACTATATCCCGGGACAAGGCGTTGCTGTGACGGTGGCAGGAGTCGAAAAAGGGGTGGTTGAAGGCAAGGACTTTGCGGACGCAATGTTCGCAATCTGGCTTGGAGATAAGCCTGTTACCAAGGACCTGAAGAAAAAGTTGCTCGGTTCTTGAAAGAATTGAGCAATCATTTGTAGAAATTCGTAAAGCCCGGCCGGATTAATCTCTGACCGGGCTTTTGAAGTTTTACAGGAAATTTTTTATCATGTCAGTACGTGAGCAGCACCGCCTGTCTGGAGAATCGTTTTTCAGCCAGTTCAGCCACGATAAAGTGCGCCACATCACGACGGGAAATACGTTTTGAGGTGATCCCCTCAAGATGGGTGAACGTCATATAACTACCGGTTTTTGGCCCATTGGTTAATCCGGCCGGACGGACAATGACCCATTCAAGATTGCTCTTTTTTACCTGTTCTTCCTGTTTGTCCTTGTCCTCATAAATAGTTCTCAATAGCAGTGGTTTGAAGATGACGTCATATAAAAAACCGCCATGCCCCTTACTGTCACCTGCGCCTATTCCGGTGACACAGATAAGCCGGGGGACACCGTGGTTTTTCATGGCCTCTAAAACTATTCTTGTTCCATCGGAAAACAGTGTGACGGGTTTGAAGGTGATTGGAACCCCGATGGTCAGGCAGACCGCATCCTGACCTTTGACCGCTTCATTTACCTGAATGGGATCACGGATGTCTCCCAGAACTGTGCAGAGATTTTCATGTAACAGGTGGAACTTGTCAGGATTTCGTACCAGCGCAGTAACCAGATGGCCTGCAGCAAGGGTCTGCTTGACAAGTTCAAGGCCAATACCTCGACTGCACCCTATAATCAGAATGTTCATGTTGTGCTCCTTGCTGGTTGAGTGAGTAATGAGTCGGTTGTCGAGACGGCAGCAGGTGTAACACGTATACGAAACGGACGGTAGGGCCTGGCCAGGGCCTGCTTCATGATCACAGCGCCGCTGAGAATCAGGAGGGCAATGGTTGCCGCCACCATCAGACCAACGATCAGGGGCGAGAGAATGTACAGTCTGTTCATGGCAGTGTATGAAGCCATAAACAGTGCCGCGACCCCTGTGCTGCAAATGGTGTATCGCCAGCAGAAACATAACCAGAGTCTGAGTGCCAGAGAAAATGGTATATCCGCCCCTGTGAGTTCATTGATCAGGGGATCACAGACAGCCTCGCCGCGTTCCGTTCGAAGTGAGATCTCATGGAGCAGCAGCTGATACCGGTCCGGGTATTTATCCCTGTTGATATGGTTGAGACAATCTCCCAGTTGAGCGAGGCTGTACTCTGCGTAATTGGGATTATGCATGGCTCACCTTTGGCAATAGACAGAAAGCATATGGGTGGAAGGTGCTCTTTAGCTGAACATTTGCACCACTTCCACTGTCAGTATATACCTTGATGGATCGCTCGGCCAAAGATGTAGCACCCAAGAATGAGCATAAAAATAAAGAAGAGTCGGCGAAAGAGCGCTTCGGAAATTCGCTTGCGGATATGTATACCACCCAGCATTCCAAGAAATGCGGGAATGAAGGCAAGCCCGGAGAGGATGAGTAATTCCTGGTTGAGCAGTTGGTTCTTCTGCAGTGCCATTGCCAGGGTGGAGGTGGAAATGAGAAACAGCAGCCCCATGGTCTGAATGAGCTGATCCCGTTTAAGTCCAAGGCTTTGTAAGTAAAGTACACCGGGGATCACGGAGGAGCCGGTGAGGCCTGTCAGCAAGCCATTGACAGAGCCGAAAAGAGGATTCATCCAGCTCTCGGCTGAACCAGGCTTTGGTAGAATACGGGCAGTTAGACCTACAACAGCATAGATAAGTAGAATTGTGCCGAGAAGGGCGGAGAGCCAGCTGATGTTCACTCTGGTGATAAGAGATGCACCAATCCATACAGTGCAGAAGGTCATTGCCAGGAAACTCCAGCTGCGCTTGACCACATAAACGAGATGACCACCCAACAACCCCTGGCCGATGTTGGTCAGAATTGATGGCAATAAAATTATGGCCATGGCTTCTTTCAGGCCGATGGTTGCGGTAATTATGGCCAGGGCAATGGTGGGCAGTCCGGTGCCGATAATGCCTTTAACAATACCGCCAAGCAGAAAAGCGAAGAAAATCAGTAGATAGGTTTCGGTGGTAAGTACGTCCATGGAAGATCAATTGCAGAGAGAGCGGCTAAGACTCCGTTCGATGGTGAGCACTTCACCATCAAGCAGTTTGTCTGACTGGCGAAGCGAGATAAGGCGATTACGCAATGAGCTGACGGTGCTGTAGTGAAGCTCGAACAGGTCGCCAATTGCAGGATTGGTCATACGGCAATGCCGGTAAAGAAAGTCAATGGCAACCATTCGCCTTGAAGAAGGAGTGGTGAGAAAAGCGCTACGGGGGCTTTGCCAGAACTGTTCGAGTACCAGGAGTACGTGTTCCGGATCTATGGGTAAAGGTTTGTGTTGGTTCGAAGATTGAAAAGTCATGGCGCGCTCAGTTACATTATTTAAAAAATCCTTATCCCCAAGTATGGCCTGACCCCTGGTGTGTGGTGTGAGATCGCAGGCCTGATCAAGATTGCCCATAAGATGACGGCCATAACGTTCTCGTCCCTGAGGGGTATCTCCGCCGAAGTTGGCCAGCAGCCGGCTATGGTCTACATATGGATAGCGTGGGTATCGACCAAGATGCCCAGGCAGGCTGGACCAGCCAAACCGGCGGAGATCATCCCAGCGGTCATTATTCTCCATTCTTCGTTTCAGCCGGGTTTGTGCGGGGCTCAAATGCATGGCGCAGCCGGCAAGATCGAGGTAGCTGTCCTGGATCAGGAGCGATTTAAAGCGTCCACGAAAAAGATTGCCACTTCGCCTGTGGGTCTTGTTGAAGTAGCTGGTATAGAGGATGTTGAGCTGGCGCATAAAATTGCTGAGGTTGCCTCTCGGTGTTTGCACAAGCAGTTGAAACGTTCTGTCCATCAGCACGAAACCAAAAAGTTTAACCCCATGGGTGGCGGCAGACTTTTCAAGAGAATCGAGAAAACTGATTCTATCCCCTTTGCCTCGGAAGACCTGTTGCCTGCCGGTGCCCTGGTGACTGATCCGGTAAATGGCACCGGGGTATTGCACTCGCAGAGGTCTGGCCATACTTCTCTCCATCGGTGGGTTGGATAAAAACGGTGACCGGATATTAAGTGCTTAACTGCATGGGGTCGATTGTACTTGATTGTTTGGAGGTTGGGAAGAGGGAGGCATCAGGAGAGCGTGTAGAGTTGAGAGGTTTAACCTCGATTTTGCCAGAGAGGCCCAGCAGGCTCTTTCGTGGTTAAAACAAAAAAATCCCTGCAACATAGTTGCAGGGATTTCATATATTCAAAAAGGCAATTTAAAATGGTCGCTACTTGATTCGACCACATTCTGGGAAGGTTGAGGCTTACCAGTTGGCCCCAACAACCTGACTGATATCGAGACATTTCTCTTTCTCTTCTTCAGTCATATCCTCTTTTTTCTTAAGACTTTTGAGGTCTTCGGCATAACATGCGTATTCTTTACCGTCTTTGTCCCTGATCCAGACCATTTTCTGATACTCTTTTGAGATAATATCGCCTCTCATGCTCATGACATTTCCTCCTTTGGTGTGTCTTTATTGTTCTGTGATAGCAGAACAGATCAAACTACAAGTTAGAGTATAGTGATTGTTTCTAGTTCATCAAGCCGAATTGGCAATATTCTGGAAAGGAAAATAGACCTGCTGCTACTGTGTGGTATCTTCTGGTTGCGATTCTGCAAGGCTGCTTTTTGTTTGTAGAATGTCCTACCAGAATGAATGTCTAACCACTTTCAGTGCTCGTATGTGATGCAGGTCAAAGGAATGCTGAAAAGAAATATTCAAGACTGGAGGATCTAAAACGGTCAGAGTAAAATTAAATTTTTCGACATACCAGCCATAGCTCTTCCCTTTTGGGGTATTGTAAAGAAGAAAAATCGAAGTAACGGAATATTGAGTCCACCACTTCTCCGGACGCAGCAATGGCAGAATTTTTTCAGATTCAAGAGTTCATGAACTGAATATCAGATCAAATTGAATGAGAGATCGTTATGGAACCCATTGAAACACGATTGAAGTCCATTGCCTTGAGTCTCGGTGCTCATCTGGTCGGCATAACCACCAGAAAGGCTCTTGCAGACGGGCCTCCATCGGCTGATCCACGTTACCTCTTACATTCTGCAAATTCAGTTGTTTCCTTTGCACTCTCGCTGGACAAGGAGATCGTACGGGACTTTATCAGCAAAAAAAGTTGGCAGCCTCATTGTGAAAATCGAAAATCCATAGTGCAATCGCTTTATACCATAGGGGATGAGCTTGTCGAATTTCTCAGATCGGAAGGATATGAGGCTGTTAACGTTGACCTGAACAACAATTACAGACCTGAGAAAGATGCCGCCGACATAACAGAGCTGACAGAGTTTCACCCAGATTTTTCACACCGCTACGCAGCTCTTGCCGCCGGGGTCGGCCGTCTGGGCTGGAGTGGTAACCTGCTCACCAGAGAATATGGCGCACTGGTTGAGTTGGGGAGTGTTATTACATCTGCTCCCCTGATCGCAGACAAGCCAATCCCGGATGAAAAACATCCCTGTGACAGATGCAAAATGTGTAGTTTGGTTTGTCCCGTTGCAATGATTCACCCCCAAAACTCGACCAAGGTTACAGTCGCCGGCATTACGGAAACTATTTCCGGCAAACGTCCAAACACATGTTGCTGGATCGGATGCACAGGTTATGAGGGGTTGGCCGCTTCCGGCAGCTGGTCTAACTGGAGCCCGTATCGTCTCAGCCGTGCCCTGCCTCAGGAAAAAGACGAACTTGATTCATTGTGCATACGCCTGCAGAAGGCGGACCCACAGATGCAGAGTGCTGATAACAGCTTCAACGACTATCGGCAGGCGGTCTTTGATCCTGACTGGTTTTACTACACGGTATGTGGATTTTGTCGAAGTGTCTGTGCGCCCTCCCGCAAGGAACGCTTGGCCAACCGCAAACTGATTATCGATTCCGGTACAGCGGCTTTGGCCTTGGATGGGTCCCATGTCGTGGCTGATGAGAATGCTATCAGAAAACCAACCCCTTTCGGAGTAGATGTGATAGTGCCCAGGGAGGAACTGACTAAAGAACGAGTGGCTGAGCAGAGTTGGCCAGGTCAGTTTCTGCTGGACAGAGAGGTGATCAGCTATCTGCGCAGTGATTTAGAGTCAGCGGACACCGAAAAGCATAACGACGATTAACGCACCTTGCATGAGAGAGATATGAAACTCAAGGTTGTATCTGACATTTTTGGTAACACCAAGGCGTTACTTGAATTATTATCTAATATTTCAAATAAATACTCCCATGTTGAGGTGATCGACCCTTATGGAGGTGAAGATCTGAGCTTCAGGGATGAAACAGAAGCCTACGCATATTTCAAAAGTCAAATTGGCCTGGATACATATGCTGAGACATTGCATGCAAAGTTACAGGGAAACCAGTCAGAAGAAATTACATTACTAGGATTCAGTGTAGGCGCATCTGCAATATGGGCATTATCCGAGAAGTTGGAACTGTACAAAGATACAAAAGCAATTTGCTTCTATAGTTCCCAGCTTAGAATGTATTTAGAAATAAACCCGAAGATTCCAATCACATGGTATTTTGCAGCAACAGAGCCCACCTACGATGTTCAGCAAGTATGTGAAAGATTGTCGTTCAAGGCGAACGTTCAATGCCACAAAACGAAATACCTGCATGGTTTCATGAACGAAAGATCCAATAACTTTGATCGTGAAGGATATGCCAGTTTCCTGAGTATACTTGGTAAAGCGTAGTGAAGTGGTCCCGTTTTTAGGACCACCATTTGCTGCTTTTAAGTTTACTTCCTACAGTTCCGGTTGCTCCAACGCCCTCTCCCCGCGGGGAGAGGGCGTTGGAAATTTTTTCAAGCCGCTTTTCTTTGTTGCTTGTAGTAAATCTCATCAGGTGTTGCATCTGATAAGCTTTCGTGTGGCCTCACGCCGTTATATCTTTGAATGTAGCTAGTAATGCCTTTAGCTAACTCTCTTGGATTTTCATACGATTTCAAATAAATATCTTCATATTTGATAGTCCTCCAAAAACGCTCGATCATTACATTATCTATCCATCTTCCTTTGCCATCCATGCTGATGGCTATTCCGTGCTCCTTGAGTGCTGAGGTCCATTTTCCGGAAGTAAACTGACACCCCTGATCCGTGTTGAATATCTCCGGTGGACCATGCTTGAGTATGGCACGGTTGAGACAGCGCAAGCAAAATTCAGTGTCCAAGGTTGTGGAGATTTCCCAATCGATTATTTTCCTTGAATACCAGTCTATTATGGCAAAAAGATAAACAAACCCTTTCCTCATCGGGACATAGGTGATATCCGCGGCCCACACCTGGTTCGGTCTGGTGATTGGCAATTTCCGTAACAGGTATGGATATATTTGGGTCGAACTCCCTGGAATGGTAGTACGTTTACGTGGGTAAATTGCCTCTATGCCCATACGACGCATAAGGCGACGAACCCGCTTTCGGCCTATTCTCATCCCTGTTGCTCTGCGCAGATATTTACTCATCCGCCGAGTGCCTGCTGAGGGGTCTTCCAGGTGATATTTGTCAATTAACCCTATGAGTCTCTGGTTTATGGCAGACTCGTCTTTTCGCTGGTAATAGAGTATTGAACGGTGGATTTTGAGTAGTTCACATTGACGACGGATGCTCAGTTGGGAAATCCAATCTATTTGCTTCGCCCTTTCAGCGGTATCCCCAACTGCTTGCACTTTTTTTCAAGGAAATCCACCTCCATTGTCAATTGGCCAACTTTCCGCTCAAGTTCATCCTTGTCTTTATCGCTGGCATTAACTCCCTTATCGGATTTGCTGGCGAAAAGCTCAGGCATGCGTTCAAGCAGTTCAGTCTTCCATTTGCCAACCATTACCGGGTGGATCTCAAATTCCTTCGCAATCTCACTCTGAGTTTTGAGTCCCTGAATGGCTTCGAAGGCTACTCTGGCCTTAAACTCCGCTGTATGTTTTCGTCTTGTCCTTTTCATAATTCCTCAATTTAGCATGATTGAGGAACTGTTGGCAGGTAAACTTAAGGGGTGGTCCGAAATGTTGGGACCGTCTCTCTTTCGGGTGGCCTGGACACAAAAATCACCACTAGGGGGAGACCCCGCATTAACGGATAGTTGAAGTTTTTTTTCGAAAGAGAGCCAGTCACGCTTTGCGTGTTTATCATTTTCGTCGAGCACTAGCGTTTTGGTTTCAAATTTGAGTCTAAGGTGCAACGAACAGCAATCTCAATCATTCGTAGTAGGTGCAAAAATGAAAAATACATTTATTTACTGGTTCATTTGTTTGCTGGCATTATCACTCACAACATCGGCGGCGTGGTCATCGGACCAAAAGTTTTCAATAACGGTACTTTCAGCAGGCATACCCGTATCCAATGCTGAAGTAACGCTTTGGCAAGCACAGCCTGAAACGAAGCCTAAAATGCTTGGGCAGGGCAGCACGACGAAGGCGGGGCAAATACAGTTTGATACTGTGCCTGCTCCTGTCTCAGGATTTTACTATCTTATTTCAAAGGGCGGAGAAATTGATGGCGTTGATGTGCCCAATTATGCAGGATTAGCCGTGCTTCGTGCGGATCAGCAGGGTGCCGTTACCATAAATGAACTTTCAACTATTGGCTCTGTATGGCCTCTTGCTGGCCTGTTTGCCGAGGATCAGAACATAACAGGTTCTGCCAATGGCCTTTTAATCGGGTCGCAGCATGTGCAAAACCTGGTTGACGTATCTACTGGCACCTTCGGCGCTACTGTCCTGAATGGAAGTAACCTGACGTTTTCCGAAACCGTCGCTCGAATGAATACCCTTGCAGCACTTATGTCATTGTGCGGCGCCAGAAATGATCCCTCGAACTGCGAAAAATTTATAGATATAACTGCTGGCAAGAGTACGCTCACGGCATTGCGTAACATTGCCGTGAGGCCTTACCTCAACACCAAAGAATTATTCGCCCTATTCACTACGGCATTCCCGTACCCCGATGGTGAGGAGCGCCGCTCTACCAACTTCTTACCCTATCTCAGTTATGTTCCGGATGACTTCGCACTCATGGTGCGTTTGTCTGGAGGTGGGACCTATTCTCCAGGGCGGCTGATGTTTGATAATCGTGGGCAGCTATGGAGCGGGCAGAACTGGATGCCGGGCTCCCAGTCCGGGCTCTCAAAGGCGATTGGTGGGGGCGTTGTCAGGCTGGCACCAGGTGGCGAGGCCCTATCGCCTCCTCTTGTAGGCTATAATGGGCAGGGCCTCGATGGTATTGGCTGGGGCACAACGGTTTCGGCCGATAAAGTGTGGGTTAGTAGCTTTAATGGCACGGTCGGTGTTTTTGACCTTGATGGTAAGGTACTTGGCCCTGCGCATGTCGATGGCGAGAATGGGGCGCTTCAGGGCCTGGCAACGGCACCTAATGGGGATGTGTGGGTCTGCGACAACCAACTGAACCAACTGATCCGGTTTCCAAAGGGTGATCACACCAAGGGTGAGGTTGTCAACGTGCCAGGTTTGAAAAGACCTTTTGCTGTTGCCGTCGACAATCGAAATGTCGTTTGGGTAACAAACAATGGGTCTATCACGGTAACGCGTTTCCTCGCTGGTCAGCCAGATCAGGCGCAGCAAATCCAGCTAGGTGGCATGGCGCCGCGTGGAGTTGCCATTGATTCGTCCGGTCATGTTTGGGTTGGAAATAATTTTTCGATGGGATACCCGCTCGCAAAAGTACCTGAAAAAGCAAGTATCATAGAAGAGTTCAAAATCAATATCGAGAAAGTTCTTAAAAATGAACAGCAGGGTATAACCAAGACAGGCAACGTGACGCTGATATCCCCCGATGGTGCAGTCCTCCAAAAGCAAGTGTTGGAAGGTGAAATTTATGCACCCTGGGGGGTTAGTATTGCAGGCGATGATACGGTTTTCATCGGTAATTTTTTGGGCACTGGCTTTATCCACATGTGTGGTACCAATGAAAAACTCTGCCCTGATGGTAAGAAAACAGGTGAAATAATCCACTATTACCGCTCCGGAGTACTGCAAGAATCAACCGATACGATGCTCGATGATGCAGGTAACGTTTGGATGGCGAACAATTGGGATGTCATACCCGCATTGGTAGACGACAATCCTGACAGGAGGACCGCTACCATGGGCGGCGGCACAGGGATGGTGGTTATCTATGGAATCGGTGCGCCCGTCATTAACCCGCTAATCGGACAGGTAAGGTCATCAAACTAGAAAGCGCACCGAGGAATTCCGTATTTCCCTGTGGTGGTCTGAATCATTTCCTATCCATCTGTTTCTTCGTTTTTCTGGTCGCCTGGGCCTCAAACGGATCCTGCGGCCAGTAATGCTTGGGATACCTGCCTGCCATCTCCTTTCTCACTTCGGGGTAGGTGTTGAGCCAGAAAGACTTCAAATCCTGTGTGACCTGGATCGGGCGCTGGGCGGGTGAGAGCAGGTGGATGAGAACCGATACGCTGTTGCGGCACACCTGGGGTGTTTCATAAAGTCCGAACAGTTCCTGCAATCGTACGGCAAGAACTGGTGCTTCGCCGGGGGTATAGTTGAGCCGGATTTTCGAGCCGCTTGGAACCTGGATATGGCTCGGGGCCAAGCCATCGATCTGCTGAGCCTGGTTCCAGTCGAACATGGAGAGCAGGATTGCTTTCATATCCAGCGATTTCAGCTGGCCGAGATTTCGCATCCCTGAGCAGTAGGGTACAAGCCAGTCAAGATCGTTGGCGAGATGCTCGTCAGAAAGATCAGGCCACGTATCGGGCAACCAGTGATGAAGTGAACAGAGTCGTGCCTGAAGATCGCGGGATTCCCGTGTCCAGGGAAGAGTTGCCAGGCCATTTTGGCCAACCCCGTCCATAAAAGCCTGTGCTGTTTTGTCGCTGTCGTGGCTGGTGTATTTTTTGCTCGCAAGTACAAGCTGGCCAAGCCTGAGTTCGATAGCGCTCTTTACTCGTCTATTTTGCTGATCCCAGCTGACGTCCTCATTCTCCTGGAGCAGATGAGCATGGAAATATTCAAGGCCCGATCGGGTGATCGGCGCGGCCATGTAGATCCTGCTCTGTCCGCTGTGTGGACTATGGTCGGTATCACCGACCTGGGCTGCAACGAGAAGAGGTGTTCCAGCGAGACTGTCATCAGCCGCCAGCATTGCGCCTCTGCCATTGGCAAGAAGGTATGATGAGCGTGAGCCGGATCTCAGGGAGGCGACTCTGTCGGGATAGGCATAGGCGAGTAACGACCCAGCATCGTTCAACTGAGGTTTTGACTCAATAGTACCGCCTACTATTTTCAATAATTGGCGTGCCTGTTTGATGACAGCCTTGCAGAATCGCACATCTGTTGCGGGATGAACCTTTCTGCCCGAACCTGCATCGGCCAATGACCAGAGAGCTTCCAGGCGTGGCAGAATATCTGCAGTGACAGTCCGGCTTCGGAAAATGTCCTTGTCTGAGAGCAGCGCCGCAAGTAGACAGCTTGTCCAGCAGGCCCCCTCTCTATTTCCCTTAATAAGCAATACCCCTAGCCGGGGATGCACTGGCAGCGGGGTGACCTTTCGGCCCAGGGCGGTGATATCTCCGGTATCGGTCAGGCAATTGAGTTGTCTGAGCAACACTAACGCCTTATCCCAGGATGAGCGGCGAGGTGGGTCAATCCACTTCAGATCTGAATAATCGCGGACACCCCAAAGTGCGAGTTGCAGCACCAGGGCGCTGAGTTCGCTGTTGATTATCTCGGGCGGGGTGCTGGTAAGCAACCCGTGGTCGATGTGCTTATCCCAGAGTCGGTAGCAGATACCCGGTGCGGTTCTGCCTGCGCGGCCGGCACGTTGATCCGCAGATGCTTTTGATATTCGGGCGGTGGTGAGGCGTGACAGGCCGCTGCTCTGGTCGTGAACGGGCCGACGATAGTAGCCGGTATCGACTACACAGCGAATACCGTCGATGGTAAGACTGGTTTCGGCTATGGGGGTTGAGAGTATGACACGTCGTCTGGCAGCTTTGGGCTGAAAAATCCGGTCTTGCTCCTGGTGGGATAGGTTTCCGTAGAGTGGCAGCAATTCAGTATCTGCGAGCAGTGAACTGTACTTTTCGGCAAGGAGTTCACGGCAAAGGTGTATTTCGCCTGCACCGGGCAGAAAAACAAGGATGTCCCCGGCTTGTTCCTGAATGGCTCTCGCGATACCGGTGAGTGCCAGATCGACTATTGCTGATTTTGAGCCAGGTCGGGGATTTTGATGAGTGAATTGATTGGTTGCCCGATGAGTTACGGGAGGGTGGTGTATATCTACAGGATAGCTCCTGCCGGATGCCTCGATATGTACACCACCGCCAAGCAAGGTGCAGATTGGTGGTGCCTCAAGTGTGGCGGACATCACCAGCAGCCGCAGATCTTCCCGTAGCTCACAGAGATCAAGGCAAAGGGCCAGGCCAAGATCGCTCTGAAGGTTCCGTTCATGGAACTCATCGAAAATGACCAGTTGGGTGTCGGCCAGTTCAGGGTCGTCCTGGATTTTCCGGATCAGGATTCCTTCTGTGACAACCTCGATTCTGGTTTCGGCGGAAATGTTTGAGTCAAATCTGGTGCGGTAGCCGATAATGGTACCAACCGGGGCCCCTACCATAGTACACATCCGCACAGCAGCGGCACGGGCGGCTATGCGCCGGGGTTCGAGCATTATGATTTTTTTATGATCGGGAATGAGCGCAAGGGTGAGAAGTGCGATCGGCACAAGTGTGGTCTTGCCTGAACCGGTGGGCGCACTGAGCACACAGTGCGCCTCCTGCAGGGCAGCTGAGAGTTTGGAGATGACTGCGGATACGGGTAGCTCGGAGTACCGCTCGATTATTGAGCTATCTGGTAAGGGCGTTTTAGCCATGGTGATTCGTGCAGCATCAACCGGTTTTTCGGCAGTTGCCCTGAGAGGTTGAGGTCTCAAAGCTGTATTACGATATACCTGCAGTATGCAATACCACCATAGCAATACAGCTCATCTCAATCAGATCTCGTCAACTCCTGAGGGAATCAGGCAGATAAAAGTGAAATTCTCAGCTCCGCCGTTCATAAACTGGTGTTCCTCGTTGCCCGGAATGAATACAGCAGTACCGCCGGTGACAGTCTGCCACTCTCCATCCTTGAAAACCCTGCCGGTTCCGGAGTGAACAAAAATTTCATGCTCCCACTCGTGGCTATGACGCGGAGTAAAACCACCTGGTTTCAAGGTAAATATCCGCATGCAGAAGTTGTGGGCCTCGTCGTCCTTACCGATAAGTACCCGGCCGGTTACCCCCTTGGCAACTTCGTTGTCAATCTCATGGGATGGTGCATCCGTATACTTCAGAATCTTCATATTCATATCAGCTTCTTGGTAGTGATTAGGCTGTTATAAGACAGCGTTACATTTCACGGCGTATAAGAGAAGATTACATTTTTCACCGATATTTGCAATGATCCTGTTACTGCCCGGTCTTGCGGCCGGTTAATCCCATATAAATGGCTGTCAGAGTAATGATAATACCTATCCAGTGAATTGGAGCGGTAGGTCGTGAAAAAAACAGTACATCCCAGACAAAGGAGAGCGCAGGCTGCAGCAGTAGGATAAGACCGGTATATGAAGGCCGTATTTTCGGCAGGCTGTTAGCGATCATAACCCAGCCAATGGTCTGACTGAACAGTCCGAGAGTGAGCAGGTATATGCCGTCGGCTACGGTGGGGATGGCAAAGCTGGTACCTGAACCAAGGAGCCAGAGGGCGAGGCAGCAGGAAGTGAAAAACGATACCAGCATCAGCGGGCTGTAGCGGCTTTGTACCTCCTTGTCGGCTTGAATCTTTCTGAGTATCAGCAAATAGATGGTATAGCAGAACGCTGTAAGAAAACCATAGATTACCCCTGTTTTGTAACTCTGGGGCAGGTTAGACCAGTCGAAACCGATTACCAGGAAAAGGCCGAAAAATGCCAGGGGCAGCGCAACCATATACCTGATTCGAAGCAACTCACCGAAAAACAGGAAACCGCAGGCCGCCATAAAAAAGACCTGAAAATTACCGATGACCGTGGCAAGTCCCGGGCCAATATACCCGATGCTGGCATGCCAGAAGTAGAGGTCGAGGGCAAAAGCGATGGCGCAGGGGACGGCCAGCGACAGCAGACGGGGTGGTATTCGTTTCAGTTCTCCGGCGAAAAAGGCAATTGGCACCAGAAATAAAAAACCAAAAAAAACGCGGTAAAATGCAGAAGTGGCAGCAGGCACATTGGCAAGCTGAACCCAGACAGCGGAAAAGCTGATGAGAAAGGCACCGCCCAACACCATTAAGATGGGGTTGGCGTCCATTATTCTTTTAAAATTCGACATAATAAGCACTTGATGCACAGGCGGCACAATCGGGCCTCTACCGAGTAGTGGCCCGGCATTTCGTGAAAAATCCCTTGTTATTATTGGTAAAAATATGAATTGCGGGTATAGTCATCAGCAAGCGATAGACTGCTTTTCGGCTTGAATGTGTGCGGACTATGCAACCCGTAAGCAATATTTTAAGAATTAGCAAATATTTTTGCGGCAATTGCGATTTAATTTTTTTTCTGTGTTACCAGATGATTGCCATGTAGTTGTCTTGATTTGTGCAGTTTCGGCAGGTCAACCGGTCATCTTCATGCCTTGACCTTGGCAGAAAAAACCGTTAGTCAGCGATATACGAGTGAGAAATGGGTGAAAAAGCTGGTCTTGAAAAAGATGAGACGACAAGAATAATACATATTAAGTGGACTATACAGCTTTATTGTGAGTGAAAAAAGAAAATGATAGTCTTGATCAACTCAAAAAAAACAGGTAGTTCGGCTTGCTGGCAATTGCCAGGGAGTGGGGACGACCGGCAATGCCCGGGGAGCGTTAGCACGGGCGTGGCAGAGCTGGGATCCGGATCATACAATAGGTGTTGTTAGGTTTGACAAGGGATTGTCCTTTTTTGAGGATAATCCCTTGTTTTGTTTCAGGCATGAATGAAGTCGGGCTTGAGCAAGGGTTTCCGGGCCAGTGATAGATTGATGTTTTTATCGGTAAAGATACAGAAAGCATGTAGTTTCCAGGCTGGTCGAGATTAAAAGACAGGCTGGGCAGGTAATGCGGTGGAGAAGGGCGGGGTTTTCCGTTTACTCCTCGACCGTAATCATACATTGAACTTCTGAGATGAGAGAAGAAAATGAAAGATCTTTCCACAAAATACCTTGGATTGGACCTGAAGAATCCGGTTCTGGCCGGGAGTTGCGGACTCACCGGGTCGGTCGATAAGGTAAAGGAACTGGCTGAAGCAGGTGCCGGGGGCGTTGTTCTGAAGTCCTTGTTTGAAGAACAGATTGAGGCTGAACTGGCAGCTAATTTGGGCGATTATCACACAGATTATCCTGATGCGTTTGAATATATCCGTGAATATACCAGGGCGGGCAGCGTCGATGAGTATCTGGCTCTTGTCGCGGATGCCAAGGAAGCGGTAGACATCCCCGTTATCGCAAGTATTAACTGTGTTTCCGACAGCGAGTGGACAGACTTTGCCAAGCGTGTGGAAAAGGCAGGCGCGGATGGTCTTGAGTTGAATATCGCCCAACTGCCGAGTGATCCGAAAAAAAGTGGTGAGCAGAACGAGAAGCTCTACTTCTCTATTTTAAAGAAGGTGAGTGAGACTGTCGATATTCCCATTGCCCTGAAGATGAGCAATTATTCTGCCGGGCTTGCCAACCTTGTCAGTCGTCTGGCCTGGTCGACGGAGAACAGGGTGGCTGGATTCGTTCTGTTCAACCGATACTATCGCCCGGACATCGATATTCAATCTTTGAAAGTAAGCAAGGCAGACGTCTTCAGTACACCAGCCGATATTTGTGAGTCGCTCAGGTGGATTGGCTTACTTTCAGCAAATATAGAGAAGGATTTCGCAGCATCTACTGGAGTTCACGACGCAGAAGGTGTGATTAAACAGTTGTTGGCTGGTGCTGCGGCAGTTCAGGTAGTATCGACCCTGTACAAGAACGGGACTGGACAAATCGGCGAGATTCTGGCTGGTCTGGAACAGTGGATGGAGGAGAAAAATTTCAACTCCATTGCAGAATTCCGTGGCAGATTGAGTTATGGCAAGGCGGAGAACCCGGCACCCTTTGAACGTGTGCAGTTTATGAAACAGTTTGGTGGCGTAGTCTGATCGAACTTCAGATACGGGTGATGAACCTGGTGCGGAACACGAAAGCCCGCACTGCAGATTTTAGCTTTCAGTAAGTGGATAATATGAAATCATTACTGACGTTTTTACAAGGCGGAGTCCATCCGCCGGAAGCAAAAGGGCAGACTGCCGCTCTTCCTATTGAGCGAATGCCGGTCCCCGATGAGCTGGAGATTATTCTCGGTCAGCACATTGGTGCCCCGTGCGAGCCGACGGTTACGCGGCGTGAGGAAGTGGTCGAGGGAGGCCTTATTGGTGAGGTGAAAAAGGGCTTGGGAGTACCACTCCACTCACCGGTGGCGGGAACGATCAAGGCCATTGGCACTTCGGCGCATCCCATGCGTGTCTCAGCGCCTTCCGTGACTATCAAAGTTGATCACGAGGCAGCGCGTGCCGACTATCAGGCAGGTGACTGGCAGCAGCTGGCTGCAGATGAGCTTAAAAAGAAGGTGCATGAGGCAGGCATTATCGGTATTGGCGGCGCGGGTTTCCCGACCCATGTCAAGTTAAGTCCGCCCCGGGATGCCCAGATTGACCAGTTGCTGTTAAACGGTGCCGAGTGTGAGCCGTATATCACCGCGGATCATCGCCAGATGCTGGAGCACGCTTCGGAGGTGGTGGAAGGTGCCCGCATAATCATGAAGATCCTTGGTGTTACCAAGTGTCAGATCGGTATCGAGTCGAATAAACCCGATGCAATCGAGACCATGACCAGGGCTGCGGAGGCTGTCTCCAGCGCCGATTGTACGATTCAGGTGCAGGGGCTTGAGGTGAAATATCCGCAAGGTTCGGAAAAACAATTGATCCAGGCCTTAACCGGTAGAAAAGTCCCTTCCCAGTCACTGCCTTCGGCTGTGGGTGTGGTGGTACACAATGTGTCTACCGCAGCGGCGATTTACGACGCGGTAGCCTGCAGCAAACCGCTCTATGAGAAGGTGGTCACCATTGCCGGCAAGGGTATCAATAAGCCGGCCAACCTTTTGGTCAAGGTGGGCACCAAGGTGAGCGATATCGTTGACTACCTCGGCGGCGTAAAACCTGAGCTGACCAAGATTATCATGGGCGGTCCAATGATGGGTTTTGCGGTGTCAGACCTCAGTATCCCAATCACCAAGACTACCTCTTCAGTCCTGTTTCTCACAGAAGATGAAGTGGATACCAATCCCCATTCTGCGTGTATTCGTTGCGGCTGGTGTATTGATGCCTGCCCCATGGGATTGGAGCCGAAAGAAGTTGGGATCCATGTAGAAGCCAACCGCGCTGAGGATACCGCCAGGTTCGGAGTGTTCGACTGTTTTGAATGTGGCAGCTGTGCCTATGTCTGCCCGGCCAAGAGACCACTCGTGCAGTTTGTTCGACTGGCGAAAATGAAGGCCAAAAGATAGCCGGTGCAAAAGCAACCGGCCGAACGTGTCGTAGCGAGCTTTACTGACACCAAAAAATAATAAAAGTGCAGTCAAAAAAAGTTATTGAGTGGTCTGCATCGAGAGATAATAACCAGTTCAAGGAGAATCTTTAAAGACATGCAAGTGCCAGAAAACCAGTCATTACCAGCGCACAGGGAGTGGATAGTTTCGGTATCCCCCCACGTGAAAAGTAATGAGACGGTTGCCAAAATTATGTGGACCGTGGTGGCCTGCCTTATGCCGCCCCTGTTCCTGTCGGTCTTTATTTTCGGATTCCAGGTCCTGATCATCACCGCCGTATCTGTTGTCAGCTGTGTAGCGGTGGAATATGTAAGTCAGAAATCCCTGGGACGTCCAGTAACCATAACAGACGGAAGCGCGGTGCTCACCGGTGTGCTGCTCGCCTTCCTTATCCCGCCTGGTGTGTCCTACCTGCTGCCGGTGCTCGGCGCGGTAATGGCGATCTATATTGCCAAGCATCTTTTCGGTGGGATCGGTTTTAACATTTTCAACCCGGCGCTCATGGGGCGTGCCTTTCTGCTGGCGACCTTCCCGGTGGCGATGACCTCCGCCTGGCTGCCACCGGTCGAGGGATTGGCGATATTCAGTTATTTCGGTGCAGGTGTGGATGCGGTCTCCACCGCCACCCCGCTTGCCGTCATGAAAGAGCAGGGTATGGTCGCCTTTACCGAGATGTTTGGTTCCGGCGCATCCCTGTACACCTCGTTCTTTTTGGGCTGGCGCCCTGGCTGTATTGGCGAGACTTCAGGTTTTCTGCTGGTGTTGGGCGGGGCCTACCTGATCTATAAAAACTACATCACCTGGCATACCCCGGTGGCTGTGCTGGGAACAATCGCGACCCTTACCTGGATCTTTGGCGGTGAGAGCTATTTCGGTGGCGATCCACTGCTGGCTATACTCTCCGGTGGCGCGATTCTCGGCTCAATCTATATGGCCACCGACTACGTCACCTCACCAACCACCAAGACCGGCCAGCTTGTCTACGGCGTCGGTATCGGCGCCTTGACTGTGTTGATCAGGCTGAAAGGCGGGTATCCGGAAGGTATCTGTTACGCCATCCTGCTGATGAACCCGCTTGCCAGTGTTATCGACAACTTCTGCAAACCCAAGCGTTTTGCCGGCCCTGCGGGAGGTGACAAATGAACCAGATAATGAACATTACATTCCGACTGACGGTCTCCTGTCTGTTGGCAGCGGTGGTGATGGGTTCGACTTTTATCATTACCAACAAGGCCAAGACCCATAATGAGCACGTTCGTGAAGAAACGGTTCGATTCTCCTTACTCGGTTATAGTCACGAGACTCCACCGCCTGAATCGCTCGTCATGCATGAACTGTATCGTTATGTGGTGAAAGAGGCTGGTCAGCAATACATCGGTTACCTGTTGCCGGCGTCTCATGACGCTGCCGCACCCTTTGTTTTCGTGGTGCTGGATCTTGATGGCAAACTGGCCTTTCAGCAACCGGTAGAGCTTGCGGAAGAGAAAGCGATCTCTGCAAAAGACCGGGAGACAGCAATATTGGCGGCAATTGGCGGCGGCAAGGAGATTGTCTTTGCCGAGCAGGCGATTGTGGTGACCGACGACGGTCAGCGGGCTGCCTATCTGCTTGGTGGCAAATTCCCGGGCTTCAAGACCTTTATCCACGTGATGATGGCCCTTGATCCAAAGTACAGCATGCTGGGTTTCGAGGTCCTGGAGCATGAGGAAGATCCCGGTCTTGGTGCAGAGATCGAACAGGATTACTTCAAGAACCAGTTCGATGGTAAGACCTTTGAGATATTGAAGGGGTTGGAAGTTGTTAAAGAGCCACTGCCGGGCGAGTATCAGAAAGCCCTGGAAGGCAAGGTAGACGAGTCTGCGCAGATGGCAATGATGGAGAAGTACAGGGAACAGGATATTTATGCGCTCACGGGTGCGACCATCTCTACCAAAGCGGTAACCGATGGTCTGAAAGGTATAACCAAGAAGTTTGCATACCGCATCGATACCCTCGACTCCGTACTGAAAGAACAGCAGATTGCTGTTTCCTTCTAAACTTTAGCAGAGGTAGTAACGTGGCAAACGATAAGTCTATTTCACAATTGCTCGGTCGCGGTATCCTGAGTGAGAACCCGATATTCAAGCTGGCCTTGTCCATGTGTCCTGCTGTGGGTATCTCCACCAACGTCATGAACGGTATCATGCTGGGTATTGCCGTATTTTTCGTACAGGTGTTCTCCAGTGTGACGATATCGCTTTTTAAGGATGTAATTCATCCCCGTATTCGTATTCCTACCTACACACTGACCATCGCCACCTGGGTTACCGTAATTGACCTGGTGCTGGCGGCGTATATGCCAGACGCCTACGCCAAGATGGGAATTTTTGTAAAACTGATCGTGGCCTTTGCCATCATCACCATGCGTCTTGAGATGTTTGCCTGTAAAGAAAAGGTGAGCGACTCGTTCTGGGATGCGGTCGGTATGGGGCTTGGTTTTATGGTTGGTATGGTCGTCATCGGTGCTTTCCGTGAACTGTTTGGTTCCGGCATGATTCTCGGCTATGACGTTCTCGGCTTCAAACCGCTCTTGTTTTTCATCCTGCCAAGTGCCGGTTTCTTTGTGGTCGGGCTCATGATGGCTTTCTTCAATTGGGTGGAAGTGGTCTACAAGCGTAAGAAAGGAGTAACCTCATGATAAAGAAACACCTGAGTAAAATACTCTGCTTTACCCTGGTGGCGCTCCTTCTGCCTGCCTGGTTGCAGGCTGCAGATTTTGTGAGCGGCAAGAAGTTTGGTGATGACAACGAAATCATCGTCACCTTTGCCGGTGCAGCAGATGCCGGTGCTGGTGACATAAATAACTATGTGGTATACGAAGAGCCGGACCCCGATATCAGGTTGCAGCTTGTTGCGGCGGATGTGGCAGCAAACGGCAAGTCAGTATCCCTGAAATTTGCAGATCCACTGAACACCACCGAAACCCACGTGGTCGAGGCACGAAACCTGAAGGGTGACGCCATAATCGACTTCACGGTATCCAAGTCTTATCTTGGCTATCTGTTCTCGATCATGATTTCGGCGTTGTTGATCCAGAACTTTGTTTTTACCAAGTACCTTGGTCTCTGTGTGTTTTTCGGAACGGCAAAACGTAAGGCTACCGCTAAAGGCATGGGTGTGGTGTTCACCATCGTTATGGTGATCTCGGCTTCCATGGCATGGTTCCTTTATCAGTTTGTGCTGGTGCCGTATAATCTCGGCTTTCTGCAGATCGTTATCTTCATCGGCCTCACTTCACTGACGGTACAGGCCGTGGATACCATTCTCAGAAAGGTGAACCCGGTACTGTTTAACTCATTCGGTGTCTATCTGGTCCTGGTTATTGCCAACTGTATTGTAATTGCGGTGCCACTCATCCTGGCTGACAACAATTACAACTACTTTGAGACCCTGATGCTGTCGCTGGGTGCCGGTGGCGGCTTCCTGCTGGCTCTGTATCTCATGAGTTCTGTCAGTGAACGGTTGGAGCTCGCAAACATTCCGCCAACTTTCAAGGGGCTGCCCATGGCCTTTATCGTTGCCGGTCAGTTTGCCATGGCTTTTCTGGGATTCTCAGGTCTGCAGCTGTTCTAGGACAGAGGATGTTAACTATTAACGGATGAATATGAGAGTAGTGATATGGATCCGGCATTAATAAAAATAGCGTTAGGTGGAGTGGTTCTGCTTGGCTGTATCGGTCTGTTTTTCGGGATAGGCCTGGCCATTGCGGCCCATAAATTTGCGGTTGAGGTCAACCCGCTCATCGAAGAGGTGACGGAGTCCCTGCCCATGGCTCAATGCGGTGGTTGCGGTTATCCGGGTTGCGAGGGATATGCCATCGCAGTGGTTAACGACCCCGACGTACCTCCCAATCTTTGTTTCCCTGGTAAAGAGGCTGTTGCCAACAGGGTTGCCGAACTCACCGGTAAAAAAATGGCTGCCGTGGAAGACCAGATGGCGGTGGTGCGTTGCTCCCGCGTCGAAGGTCGCGTCAGCCACAAACATGAGTATATCGGCTTTGCCTCCTGCACGGCTGCCAACCTCGGCTTCGGCGGGCCTTCCAAGTGCCAGTATGCCTGTATCGGTCTTGGTGAGTGCAAAGCGGTTTGCCCGTTCGATGCCATTGAAATGGTAGAGAACTTTCCGGTTATCAACCCGGATAAGTGCGTAAGCTGTGGGGCTTGCGTCAAGATATGCCCGAAAAGTATCATCGAGCTGCAAACCCTGAAGGCCCGTGTCTGGGTACCTTGTTCAACCAAAGATCTTGGCAAATTGGTAAAATCCGTTTGCGAAGTGGGCTGCATCGGGTGTAAGCTCTGTGTCAAAGCGTGCCCGGCGGATGCCGTCAGCTATGAAGACAATAAGATCAAGATCGACCATAAAGCATGTATCGACTATGGGCCCAGTTGTGAAGAGGCTTGTGTTGCCAAGTGCCCTCGTGATATTTTCAGAATGTATGACGGTCGTCAGGTTATAACCAGAGACGTCGCAGATGGCCTGAAAATGGCCGGATAATATGAAAGGATTGGATACTGATATGAAAACTGCCGAAAATGTTGTTGATCAGAAGAGAAGATCGTTCTTGAAGCTGTCCGGTTTGCTTGGGCTTGGCGCGGCCTCTGTGGCCTTGTTGCCGGCGGAAAAGGCTGAGGCATTTCTTTTCAACAAAAAAGAGTACAAGGTAACCGCTACCAGGTTGTCCATGGGGACCTATGTGGCAATGACTGCCATCCACCCATCCCGCGATGAGGCGGAGAATGCAATCGGTCGTGCTTTTGAAGAGATAGACCGTCTCAACTCCATGCTGACCCGTTTCGAGTCCAGCTCCCCGGTCAGCGAACTGAACGGGGTTGGCAGAATCGTTGCTCCACCGAAAGAGATGCAGGAACTGGTGGCGCGCTCAATGTATTACAACCGTGAGACTGCCGGTGCTTTTGATATCACCGTCAAGCCGCTGATCGACCTGTATAACGAGTCGTTCGCTGCCGGCAAGGAGCCGGTAGAGCGTGAGGTGAATGAGCTGCTGGCGACCATAGGTACCGACAAGATCAAGGTACAGGGCGGCGATATCCTCTTTTCCCACAGCGATATGGGTATTACCCTCGATGGTATTGCCAAAGGATTCATTGTTGACCGGGCTTCAGAGGTTCTCGCCAAGCATGGCATCACCAATCACCTGATCAATGCAGGTGGTGATATCCGCACCAGCGGTACTGCTGCCAAGGGCCGGGCCTGGACTGTGGCAATTCAGGACCCGAAAAAGTCGAAGCAATATCCTGATGTAATCACCATGAAAGACGGAGCCATTGCCACTTCCGGTAATTATGAGGTGTTCTACGACAGGGAGAAGGTTTTCCACCACATCGTCGATTCCAAGACCGGCCATTCGCCACAATTGTCCACTAGCGTTACCGTAATGGCTTCCACCGTTATGGACGCCGATGCCCTCAGTACCTCTGTCTTTGTTATGGAGCCGGTGGATGGCGTGAAGTTCATCAACTCACAGCCTGATACCGAGTGCTTTGTGATCGACAGAAGTGGGAAGGCCACGCACTCCGCTGGTTGGCAGGTGTAAGTATTGTGGATCTTCGAGGGTGGTGTCAATCCATCTGACGCTATCTTCTTCAGTGTTTCATCAATACGCATAGAACAACTATAGCGTATTGATGAAAACTTCGAACCTGACGCCACCTGAATTGACTGAGGTAGGCGGAGGGACTAAGGGCTGAAGAAATGATATGGAAAAATCCCGGTACCGGAATGGTATCGGGATTTTTTTATTGCTTTGAGTTCCGGGAAGGTTACGCTTTCCCACGTCCCACGTCCCACGTCCCACGTCCCACGTCCCACGTCCCACGTCCCACGTGCAGTTACTCATCCCAGATATTGGCAATGGTATAGGGGCTTCCTTCCGGTGCCCAGAATTCTCCAGTCACATAGCGTCGGTGGCGATCGATTGTGTCGATTTCCCTGTACTCCTCTTCGCTCAGATTCAGATCTGCAGCTTCGAGATTCTGCTGGATACGGGAGGGTGTCACAGATTTGGGGATCACCACAGTACCGCGATTGACGGCCCAGTTGATCAGTACTTGTGCAGTGCTCACATTATGAGCTTCAGCAATCTTTTGGACAACCGGCTCTTCAAGCAACAGCGGTTCATCGGCAGCTTTTAAGTCGGCAGGTCGATCGGGAGACCCGAGGGGAGAGTAGGCGGTGAGCAGGATATCGTTTGTGTTACAGAACTCGATCATCTTCGGTTGCTGTAAATACGGGTGCATCTCAATTTGATTCATTTCAGGAGCTATTTGTGAATTTTCACTAAGTTCCTGGAGCTTTTTGATGCTGAAATTACTCACCCCGATATGGCGAACCAGCCCCTGGGCGACAAGATCCTCCATTGCCTCCCAGGTCTGAGCGATAGGTAATTCCTTATAGGGGATAAACTGGTCGGTTGAGCTTGGGAAAACAACTTCCGGCACAAAATGTACCGGCCAGTGGATTAGGAAAAGGTCAAGATATTCAAGTTGGAGATCGGCGAGGGTTTTTTCAAGGGCAGGTTGCACCATCTCCGGCGCATGGGCATTGCACCAGAGTTTTGAGGTTATAAATATTTCCTCTCGTTTGAGAATCCCAGAAGAAAAACTCTCACCGAAGGCTTGGCCTATTTCTGTTTCATTGCCATAAATTGGCGCACAATCAATATGTTTGTAGCCAATATCAAGAGCTGTTTTAACCGCCTCGTATACTTTTCCGGTAGCTGATTTCCAGGTTCCCAGGCCAAGAGCCGGGATGGTGTCGTTATTTCTGAAACGAAAAGTATGCATCGTCGTTCTCCTTATGATGAGTTTGTCAGTGCATGGAGCACAAACATAGATGAGAGACAATAAATCGTCACACGGGGAGTGTCAGCATAATATCTTGTAATATATGAATATATTCAGTCATGTTTGGTTTGTGGCTGACCGGGATTACGTCAAGGCAAGTTTCACGGCTTCGGCTGCATGAATTTCCGTAGTATTGAACAGTGGCACCTGGGCATGCGTCTGGTTCACGAGCATGCAGATTTCAGTACAACCAAGAATAATACCCTCGGCCCCCTGCTTAATCATTGAATCCATAATCTCCAGATAGCTCTGGCGCGAACTGTTGCGCACCACCCCTTTGCACAGCTCATCAAATATGATGTCATGGACACGCTGCATCCCCCGGTCATCAGGGATAATGACTTCGAGTCCCTGTTGCTTGAGCCGACCTTTGTAAAATTCCTGTTCCATGGTGAATCGGGTACCGAGCAGGCCGACTTTTCTTTTACCATCTTGTTTGATTGCTGAAGCGGTGGCGTCTGCAAGGTGCAGCATGGGGATGGTTATAGCCCCTTCAATTGCACCGGCAACCTTGTGCATGGTGTTGGTGCAGAGCAGCAGGAAATCCGCTCCACCTGATTCAACCTTCCTGGCCTGTTCGGCAAGCAACTCACCTGCTTTTTGCCATTCTCCAGCGAACTGGAGCTGTTCTATCTCATGGAAATCAACGCTGACCATACAGATTTTGGCAGAATGCAGCCCGCCAAGTTGGTTGCGTACCAATTCATTGATCATCTTATAGTACAGAGAGGTCGATTGCCAACTCATGCCACCCAGTAAGCCAACAGTTTTCATGGTACTCACGATATTGTTTTATTTTGCAGGATTGCGTAATGGCTCTCTTTTGCAGCTGATGCCCTCTTTGTGAACCGTTTCATTTCTGGTTGTAAGGTTCGTGGTATCAGTCGTTTTAGCCATTTTTTTACGTTGGAGCATCAACAGGTTTCCCGAGAGAATGAGGGTTACTCCACAGATGGAGGAAGAGCTCCACTGATAATTTTCCCAGATGGTCGAGATTACCAGTGCCACGATCGGGAAGAGCAGAGTGGAATAGGCGGCCCGGTCGGCACCAATATTACCAATTAACGTGAGATAACAACCAAAAGCAATGATTGAGCCGAATACAGCAAGATAGGCAAGTGATCCCAAATAAGCAAAACTGGTGTCGATTTGCATATTTTTACCTGCAATAAGTGCAAATCCGAGCATGAGCAATGCGCCATATCCCATACCGTAAGCATTGGTCTGGACAACGGGTAAGGCGTTCTTCTGGTTGCGGGCAGAGAGAATATTGCCGAGAGAGGCGAGATAGGTGGCTGCGATACAAAAGAGGACTCCCCGCAATCCGTGATTGTCTATAGTGAATGTAGCGATTTCAGGGCGGAATACCAAAACGATGCCGGCCAGGCCGAGAATACCGCCGCAAACAACCTTCATGTCTATGGGCGAGCGGAGGAAGATGGCTCCGTTCACCATGTTCATTAAGAGAATGGTGGAAAAAATGACAGCCGCCAGGCCGCTGGCAACGTAGAGCTCAGCAATATAAAACAGCAGGTAGTTCACTGCGAAAAGGAAGGTCCCCTGCATGGCGATAAAGAGATGCTGGGTTGACGTGAAACGCATGGGCAGTCTCCTGAAGTGGCACCAGAGCATGAGCAGCAGCGCTGCCAGGGCAAAACGGTAGCCAACTGAGACCATCGGCTCAACAACACCGAGCTGAAACTTTATGCCGATCCAGGTTGAGCCCCAGATAAGAACCGTCGCGGTGTAAAACAAAAAATTCTTCATAGGCTTCCTCTAAAATGAACAGCGTGAAAATATATAACGCACGACATGGGAATGGTACATGTCGTGTAGAAAGTTGGAAACAGTTGAATCAGTCCAAATGATGCGAAAACTATATCCGGCAGCGAGGGAAAGTAACAGATGCAGCCACAATGAATTTCAACCGGTACAGATGGCTGTGGTGCTGAAAGGGAAGTGTTTGCCAGATTCCTGATGACCGGTGGCTATTATAGCGTTTGTAAGATAACTTTTTGAAAGTGTGAGGCAATAATGTGGCCGGGAATATGGCCCGACAAGGTACGTCACTGGTTGACGAGGTGCCGGGCCGGCAGAGCTGCTGCGGGGATGAATCACGATGAACCAAGCCGCAGGTGGTGTTTGAAGAATCCCCGGTACTCGTCCTGTCGATGGCTGACATAGAGAATGGTAGTCAGTTTACCCGAACTGATTGATTCGAGAAAATCGAGTAACGACCTGCGTGAAGGGCTGTCCAGTCCCTGGGTCGGCTCATCGAGGATCAACAGGGGCGGTCGTTTTATCAGCCCACGGGCTATGAGCACCAGTCGCTGTTCCCCATAGGAGAGTTTGCGGAATGGTCTATTGGCCTCGTCGGCCATGTTGATGGCGGCCAGCCATGATAGCGCCTCTTTTTCCTGTGCCGCGCTTACCTTGGAGTAGAGGCCGATGGAGTCAAAGAGACCGGAAAGCACAACGTGGAGAGCGCTGCCGGGTACCCGGTAATTGCGGTGGATATCTGGGGAGACGATGCCCATGTGCTTTTTTACTTCCCAGATTGATTCACCACGACCTCTTCTTTTGCCGAACATATACAGTTCATTGGCATAGCACTTGGAATTATCACCGGTGATGATCTGCAAAAGTGTGGACTTGCCGCAGCCGTTTGGCCCGGTGATCAGGGTGTGGTCTCCCCTGTTGATAGTCAGCTGGAGGCTGGAGAAGACAGGGTAGTCGCCATACTTGGCAAAACCATCTTTGAGCGTAACCAGTTGGTGTTGTTCCAGATCCAGGCCCTGTTCGGTACTTTCGGCACCATTGTAAAAGACATTCTCAAAGAGAGCCTTGCTTTGGCTGTGCAGGGTTTGGGCTTCGCCAAGGAGCGAGTCTCGACTGCCCTGACGTACCAGCATGCTGTCGGCGAAGAGGGCAAGGTGGTCACACCAGTCTGGAATGTCTTCAAAATTTCGAACCAGCACCAGTAGCCTCAGTTGCTCTTTCGGTAATTCCCTGAAGACACGATCAAGATCTTCACAGGCGACAGGATCAAGACCGTCATAGGGAGAGTCGAGGATGATATTTTGTGCACCCTCCAGAATTGCCTGCAGGATAAGCAGTTTTCTACTTTGGCCGGAACTGAGCTGGCGATAGCCCTTGGCAAGTGATGCTCGAAGATCGAAAAGGTCAATCAGTGGGTCGGACAGTGAATCTTCAGGCAGAAAGTCGCTGGCCGGAGTGCCGATATCGGGCTTGTCCATGAAATCACTGTTATCATTTCGTATCTCTTCTTCGAAAATCTCCTGTTGGATACCGAATGAGATGATGGCTGGTGGTTGGTCAAACGTAATAGAGTCAGAAAAATCTCCAACGAGTTCTCCTTCTAAAAGTGCGAGAAATTCGTTGATGCCTGAGCGTCCGGTGCCGTAGCCGCACCAGATCTCACCGGGGGAGGTGGTGAAGTTTTCTACCTTTAGTCGCGGGTGGTGAAGTTGTGAAATTCGCATTGGGTTGTAAATGTGAGTAAAAAGCTGTAGGGAAGGGGAG
Source organism: Desulfosediminicola ganghwensis (assembly GCF_005116675.2). Classification (NCBI taxonomy): domain Bacteria; kingdom Pseudomonadati; phylum Thermodesulfobacteriota; class Desulfobulbia; order Desulfobulbales; family Desulfocapsaceae; genus Desulfosediminicola; species Desulfosediminicola ganghwensis. Next base: position 181,147 of record NZ_CP050699.1, on the reverse strand, counting down.
AAAGTTGGGGCAGGAAAATGCTGGGTACACGGTATGAGACGTATTGTCCCGCGCCTGATATTCCACTGCCGTACACGTTAGAGGCCCATGATACCACATCTGTTCAATAGAAATCATGGGAAATGAATCAGTTGAAATGCCGGTGGGTAATCCTGCGCACAATGTAATCGGTGTGGCTCATCGGTATGATCCGGGCTGTCCCGGCAAAGGCGGTACAATGGAGCATTTTTGCAAAATGCCGTACTGCCTGAAAAGAGCATCCGTACCAATCACGACTGCTTGCGACTGAAAACTAAAGGCCAGACCAATTTATGGGAAAACAGCAATGAGAGTCGGCAGAAAGATCTGTTGCTGAAGAGCGAGCGCCGGTCTCAGGAGTTAACTCAGGAGATGGGGCATATTGAATCCTTGATCGGCCGTTTGTTGCCTTTTTCGTCGACAGACACATACGTAAAGGCTGCCCTGGTCACCTTGTAGTGGTTATCTCTGCCGCCTTCAGCCCCGGAAACCCTGCGAACCCATACTTCCAGGTCAATGGTGATAGAGGTGTTGCCGACCTGGATGATCTTGCCGTAGCAGCAGACCACATCACCAACGTAAACCGGCTTGATGAAATGGATAGACTCCACGGCCACGGTTACCACTCTTCCCTGGGCCACCTGTTTGGCAAGGATTCCTCCAGCCATATCCATCTGCGACATGATCCAGCCGCCGAAGATATCTCCGCTGGGGTTGGTATCGGCAGGCATGGCGAGTGTCCTGAGCAGCATATCCCCTGAGGGTTGTTCAATTGTTTCTGTCATGTGTCTAGTGTAACCAATAGTTCACGGATGTGCAGAGTAAGCAGTGCTGAATGAGGCGTTGCAACGGTGAAAGGCCATAGCTGCCAAACCGATGCAACGCCTGTCTGAGAGATGTCTATTTCGTGAGACTCGGCAGAATGATGTTCAGCACTCGTCTGAGCGGTTCCGCTGCTCCCCAGAGCAACTGATCGCCCACGGAGAAGGCGGTAAGGTACTCTTCACCGAGGTTCATCTTGCGGATACGGCCCACAGGCACTGTCAGGGTGCCGGAGGTTTTTTGCGGAGTCAGCTCCTGAGTTGTGATCTCACGCTCGTTCGGAATCACCTTGACCCATTCATTATGGTTGCCGATGATTTTCTCAATCTCTTCAATGGGCAGGTTTTTCCTGAGCTTAATGGTGAACGCCTGGGAGTGACAACGCATGGCGCCGATACGTACGCACTGACCGTCAACGGGAATTACGGAATCACCGGTATACCCGAGAATCTTGTTAGTCTCGGCAATACCTTTCCACTCTTCACGGGTTTGACCGTTTTCCATTGCTCTGTCGATCCAGGGAATGAGGCTGGCCGCCAGGGGAACACCCCAGTTGTCAGTGGAAAGGCTCGGGTCGTTCAGTTTGGCGGTAAGCTTTGAATCGATATCGAGAATGGCGGAAGCCGGGTCGGCGAGCAGGTCGCTAACCTCGTCTTCCAGCTGACCCATCTGGGTGATAAGCTCCCGCATGTTCTTGGCCCCGGCACCGCTTGCGGCCTGGTAGGTCATGGAAGAAATCCATTCCACCAGATCTTCTTCAAAGAGTCCTCCGAGAGCCATCATCATTAAGGATACGGTGCAGTTACCGCCAATATAATTTTTAACACCGCTCTTCAGCCCCTGGTCAATAACCGAACGGTTGACCGGATCCAGCACGATGATTGCATCATCAGCCATACGCAGGGTGGAGGCGGCATCGATCCAGTACCCATCCCATTGCTGGCGCAGTTTTTCGTAAACAGCCGTCGTGTAGCCACCACCCTGGCAGGAAAGGATGATGTCCATTTCCGCCAGGCGGTCAATATTCATGGCATCTTCGAGGGGTTTTGCGCCAAAACCGACATCAGGACCAGCTTGACCGGCTTGTGAGGTGGTAAAAAATACCGGCTCATATCCCTGAAAATCGTTCTCTGCACGCATCCGATCCATAAGAACGGATCCAACCATTCCGCGCCATCCAATAAAACCTACCTTGAGCATCTTCGACTCCGTTGTTGAATTCTCTTTTGAAAAGAAAGTATTAGTTTGAAATGATTACCGGTTGCCTGGTCTGCTCGTTGCCTGGGTATAATAAGGGGGAAAATAGTGATGCACGATCACGTTGTACCTGAAAGCTGCACCGATAGGGTGGCTCGCCATGAGGGCAGGTACCGGGAAGGGTATTGGTGATGTGCCAGGGGCGGCACATGCGAAAGGCTACAGCAGAGCGTAGTGCACTGGTGATCAATAAATAATTTTACACAAAAGTTATAAAGTTGCTCGAATTATATTGAAGTGGCCCAAAAAAGATACGTGTTATGCATCCCACGGCTCGGCATGGTGTGGGTTTTGGCTCGAGGGGGAATCCGGCTTGGCCGATAAATATTGCTGCTGCTAAAAACCTCATATATTATTGGGGGACAGGTGCTGGTATGTTGGGCATACAGCAAACATTTTAATCCACGTTCTCAGGAAAGGAGCTATGAATCATGGCTGAAACCAGAGTTGCATATATTGAGAAGAATCAGGAAAAATTTATCAGGGAGTTGAGTGAATGGCTTGCTATTCCGAGTATCAGCGCTCTGGGTGAACATGACGAAGATGTGTACGCAGCGTCTGAATGGGTACGCAATAAACTTGTATTTTTGGGTTTTTCCGAAGTGCGGACTATTCCCACCAACGGTCATCCCTTGATTTATACCGAATGGATGGTGGACGAGCAGCAACCGACCGTACTGATCTATGGTCACTACGATGTCCAGCCGGTGGACCCGGTCTCGGATTGGGACACACCTCCCTTCGAACCCCAGGTGCGTGACGGTAATATTTACGGCAGGGGGACGAGCGATGATAAAGGGCAGATCATGGTGGTGATCGGTGCCCTGGAGGCCTGGTTGAAAACAGAGGGAAAGTTGCCCGTCAATGTTAAAATCCTGCTGGAAGGGGAGGAGGAGTCTGGTGGTGCCGGAATTGAACGTTTTGTCGAAAGAAACCCGGAACTGTTAAAAGCGGACGCAGTACTTATCTGCGATACGCATATGGTGAGTGAGACCCAGCCGTCTCTCGTTCAGGGGTTGCGTGGTATCCTCTATACCGAGATTGCGGTGTCAGGCGCCAGAACTGATCTGCACTCGGGCAGTTACGGCGGCGTGGCGCCAAACCCGATTCATGCACTCTGTGTGCTGATAAGCAGGTTGAAAGGTGAGGATGGTGTGATCAATATCCCGGAACTGCATGAGGCCCTGGGCCGACCGGCAGCGGAGGAGAAAGCCTTTTGGGATGCTGATCCTTTAAACATTGCAGAGTCCCTCAAAGATGAGATGGGAGTTGATGCACTGGTCGGTGAAGAGGATTATCCACCGCTGGAGCGTCTTGGGGTACGGCCGACTCTTGAGGTGCATGGTATTCGCGGCGGCTTTACCGGCGAAGGAGCTAAAACGGTGATACCGGCGCGGGCTTTGGCAAAGGTGAGCATGCGTCTGCCGGCAGAACTTGATCCCTATGAAGTTTTCGGCTGGTTCGAAAAAGCTGTGCAGAAAAATCTGCCGGCAGGTCATGAGGCGACTGCGGTCAACATGCATTCTGGCAGAGGTGTTTCTGTAAAAGCGGAAAATCCATTTTTTAAGGCTGCCACCGATTCCCTGGCAGAAACCTACCAGAACAGGCCGGTACTGATGCGTGAAGGTGGCTCAATCCCAATTGCCGCTCTATTTGATTCTGTGTTGCAGGCACCTATCATTCTGATGGGGTTTGGTTTGCCTGATGACGGTGCCCATGCGGCCAATGAAAAATTCAGCCTGACCCAGCTCCGGCTAGGTATGCTGACGGTTGCCGATTATCTTCAGAGAATCAGACGATAATCCGCTCTCAGCGCAAAAAAAACTGTTCAACCTTAGACTAAAGGCCCTGGAAATTAAACAATTCACCATGAGTTGATTTCCGGGGCCTTACTCTTTTCAGGAGACTGCTGGATGTGCTGGTGGCGAGAATATCTAGCCTTGATCGGGTTTTTGGGTTGCAGAATCTTTTGATATTGCACCGGTTGAATGGCATGCTGATCCTGAATTTCGGGCTGACTCATGCCGCATTGATTATCTTCTCAACCGGCTGGGGAAATCTGCCGTTCAGGTGGCAACATTGGCCTGCACTTGTTGGGGGCATAATGCTGATTGTACTTCTCGTTCTTGTTGGCACCTCAATATTCAGGCAAAGATACGACATTCGCGATAAGCTCTGGCTCAGGTTCCATAAGCCACTCGGCTACTTGGCTTTCACGGGAATTATCGTCCACCTTCTCAATGTCTCTGAATCCTATCTCGATGGGTTGCCGCGCTTGACGGTCTATGTGATCGCAGGCTGTGTTCTTGCAATGGTGGGCTCAAGGAAACTGGCAAGGTTATGGTCAATCCGCAGAACAGGGAGCATCACCGGGCTTGAAAATGTGCGCAGCTCAGCAGCGGTTTATATCTGTGGGCCGATGCCGATGATGCAGAGGGCTTCTGAAGATTGCAGGGCCCTGGGGTTTCTCGAAAAGAAAATTTTCAGGGAGAGGTTCCAATTGTGAAGTGACTGATAATTTAACATCTGGCACTACTCAGGTTCGGCGTTGCCAGCTTTTTAGTGATCTACCAGTTATTGGTTGAGATGTAACCCGTTACACGTTCACCTTTGAAGGCTCTTCTGATATTTCAGGGAGAGCCTGCCGCTGATGTATGCATATCCTCAAATTTTTAGAAATATAAGGGCAGGTTCACGATAGCGGAAAGGCTGGAAAACTGGGCCGCAATTCAGGTTGAGGCGGATAGAATAAGAAGACTGTTCCAAGGTCAAAGCAGTCTAAGGAGGAGTTCAGGCTTTAAAACGCTGCTTTGACCAAGGAACAGGAGCAGAGGCTTGTACGTCTGAAATGTCGCGGTCATCAACATTCAGACACCTCTTGCTGCGAATTGGGGTGTCATGGGGGGAGGGCAGACTCTCCTCCATGACGGGAGGTTCCGGAACGGAAGCCAGAATGAAGTAATGTCCAGCGTCTGGCCCAAGCAATTTGTTGTTTTAATTGAAAGCTTGTGGTCACATTGTTGGCTGGTCTGACCACAACTTATTTTACTATGGGCCTGTTGTCAAGTTTATTTTACATTTCGCAGTTGCGGTATGTCTGCTATTTTTGTTGGTAACTTGAACATGATTAGTTTATCTTGCATTGGAGGAATAAAACCAGGTTTCTGGTCAGACCAAAGTTCAAAATATTGGAATATGCATGGACGATGTGTTTAGGGAAGTAAAGGTCGAAAAAGTTTCAGATAAGATTGTTTCTCAGTTGATTGATTTGATAACTGAAGGCAGGTTGCTTCCGGGGGAAAAGCTACCAAGTGAAAGAAGACTTACCGAGTTGTTCGGAGTAGGCCGGTCTTCACTGCGCGAAGCATTGAACACCTTGGAAACGCTCGGTTTTATAGAGATTAAAAAGCGTAAGGGAAATTATGTAAAGAACATGGACGCAGCGGTTCCCCTTAGTCCTCTTAAAAAAATCATGGAGGTGGACCAGAAGCGTATTGTCGATTTGTATGAGGTTCGCCGCAGTATTGAGCAGTCGTCGGCCAGGGAGGCAGCGGAAAAACGTACGGAAGAGGACCTAGAGGAGATCCACCTCGCCTTGAAGGCTTTTAAGGAGACCTCAGGCAAATCCTTTACCTGGGAAAATGAAATCGCTTTTCATTTAGCCATTGCCAGAGCTTCTCATAACTTTTTGCGCGCGCATGCCCTCAAAGCCATTTTTGATTTTGCCCGTGAATTCCTTGAGCCGGTACTGAATGGCTTTATCTCCAGTGAAGAGCGTATTGTAACAGTATGGGAGCAACACGAGGGGATCTATCAGGCGATAAAAGATCAAGATCCTGAAAAAGCACGGCTTTTTATGCGGGATCACCTTTTTGGTACCAATCAGCGGCTGTTGCAGTTTTTTAATGGATTGTCAAAGAAGCAAGACTAGTGATAAGGGCGCATTCCACAGCGGGTGTGCCCTTATCAAAAGGATTGCTGTAAAAAAAACTCAGCGTGACAGATAATGCGCACTGCTTCCCCTGCCCGGAAGGGCGAATAGGTACGTGGAGCCCCTCATGAAAAATTCAGGTTCAGGCTTTTCTCTCCCCCCCCGCCGGTAGTTCCTGAAACTCAACCTGCTACTTCAATATTCAATTCTTCAGCCAACTCTTTGACCATGGGATGTTTCCCTGGTCCGCGCACTCGTTTTCCCACCGGAATAAAGCTGATTTTCACACTGGACGTGCCTGAACCTTTGAGGGTGAACCACACCTGCTTAGGACTCATAAACGATGATCCGCCTATGGACTGGATATCGGCCAATGGTATCTGCCTGTCGGTAATGTAGTTGGAAACCAGGAGTGTTTGATCTTTGATAATGACTTTCTTGATTGAACCGGTACAGAAATAGATAAAAATGGAAAATAGTGCCCAGATAACAATGTATTGCATGAACCTTGGGTCGGATGAGCCGGTTAGCAGAACGTCTTTGGCACCCAGCGCAAACCCGCACATCCAAAGAGACAAGTATACGTATTTATAGGAAAAAGTATGTCGTGAAGAGAGGGCTCTCATAGCGGTATGTATGGAAAAAAGATAGTTAAGCATTGTCCTCAGCTAAAAGCACAATACGGGGCAGGTTCATTGCAAATTCCGGTTAAATCGGTGGCAAACATACCACAACTTGAGCTTTTACTCTTGATGTTTCGCTTGCCTGCAAACGACTGTACTGGCTAATTTTCAGGAAAGCTGTATCTGTTCCTTTGAGACTGAGCTGTTTTAATAAGGAAAAGAAGTGTGTCGTTAACAATAAATAACAGGTGGAGGAGTTGTGAAGTCAGCGTTGTTAAGTGGATTCCGCCAGGCGTTACCCATAGTGCTTGGTTATATACCGGTCGGTTTTGCATATGGTGTTCTGGCACAGAAGAGCGGCCTTGGCGTAGTGAATGCCGTGGGGATGTCATTAATCGTCTTTGCAGGCAGTGCTCAGTTGATCGGAGCAGGCCTGTTCGGCGCGGGAGTGGCTCCTTTGGCGATTATTATGACCACCTTTGTGGTTAACCTGCGCCATCTTTTGATGTCAGCGGCTTTGGCCCCCAAACTGAAAGGGTGGAAAAAGAGACAGATCGCTTTTTTCGGCTATGAGCTGACTGACGAAACCTTTGCCTTGCACACCATGCGTATGAAGGGGGAGATGCCGCGGTTGACCGAGACCTTTGCGGTGAATATCACCGCCCAGTCATCGTGGGTAATCGGCTCGGTGCTTGGGTATTTTGCCGGTGGCCAGATAGCGGACGTCAGACCAATAGGGCTTGATTACGCTTTGCCCGCGATGTTTATCGCGCTGCTGGTGCCACAGTTGGTGAAGCCGGTTTACCTGATGATGGCAGCCCTCGCGGCGCTACTGTCGGTATCTCTGTTTCTGCTTGGTTTTGAACAATTTCATGTTATTGCCGCAACGGTCATTGCCTCGACCGTCGGCCTAGGGGTGGAGCAATGGACCAGTCGATCATCTTCATGACAATTGTCGGTATGGGATTGGTAACGTACCTGCCCAGGGTGTTGCCGATGTTGCTCCTTTCAGGAAGAAACCTTGCTCCCTGGATCGGCAGGTGGCTGAGTTTTGTGCCGGCAACGGTGCTGGCTGCGCTGTTGGCTCCGGGCTTGCTCTGCCCGGAGGGCACGCTGAATATATCAGATGAGAATCTCTTTTTACTGGTGGCCTTGCCCACATTCCTGGTGGCCTGGAAGTTCAAATCTTTTTTTGGTACCGTCGCTGTAGGAATGGTGTTGGTTGCCCTTGGCCGTTATTTTCTTACTTGAGAACTTGTCTTGGTGATTGTTGCCAGGTACAACTGAAACAGGCGGATATAAGGCTAAAAAACGATTTGAAAAATGTCTGTTGCCAGAGAAGATTAAAAGGTAACCCGACATGGCACAAGCAATTGGGAGAGTCAGTGATCATGGAGCGACCGGTTATTGCAGGAGTAGGCGAAATTCTATTTGATATTGTAGGAGATAGTGAAGAATTGGGAGGAGCGCCAATTAACTTTGCCTACCATGCGAGCATGCTGGGAGCGGAGGGGTACGCAGTATCGACAATTGGTGATGATACGCGAGGCCGCAGGGCCCTTGCTGAGTTGAGTCGACGGAAGGTGCCAACCTCCTGTATCACCACAATAAAGGGGTATGCCACGGGGTATGTGCTTGCCCGGGTTGATGGGGCCGGTGTTGCCAGTTATGAATTCCCGGACGATATTGCCTGGGATCATCTGGCAATCAATGACGCGGCTGCCGAACTGGCCTCGCGGCTGGATGGTGTGTGTTTTGGCAGCCTTGTGCAGCGTGGGGAGCATTCGCGACGGGTGCTTACTGATTACCTGTCGATGTTGCCGGAAAAGGCGCTGAAGATTTTTGATATCAACCTGCGGCAGAATTTCTATTCAGCTGAAGTGGTGTTGGGGTCGATTGCGTTAGCTGATATTATTAAACTCAATGATGACGAGTTGCAGATCCTGGCAGAGATGGCTGCAATCTCCGGCAGTGAACAAGAGATTCTCGACCAGCTGGTTGCAAAACATGACCTCACCCTGGCAGTATTGACCCGTGGAGATCGCGGCAGTTTGCTGGTACGTCGGGGGGAAGTGTCGGATCACCCTGGAATCAGAACGGAAAATATAGGTGATACCATCGGTGCAGGTGATGCTTTTACCGCAGCAACAGTTATCAGTCTGTTGAATAATTACTCTCTGGATGACATCAACGAAAAGGCCAACCGAGTGGCGGCATGGGTCTGTTCCCAGAAAGGTGCTATGCCGGAAATGCCTTCCTCATTTAAAATCTGAATCTCTCAAACTGCCATGACTCTTACGGTTATGGCAGATTGAGTGAGTTGCTCTCTGCGCTTTAATGGATTGGTCGCGCCGTGCGTTTAAGGCTGAGCAGGGAATGGATGGTCAGCGCGCCAACCACCACAATGCCACCTGTAATGGCTGTATTCCCAGGCTGTTCTCCGATAACCCACCAGATAAGCAATGGTCCCAGCACTGTCTCAAGTGGCATCAGGAGGCTGACCTCCGGGGCAGAGATATAGCGAGGTCCAACGGTTAACAGGCCAAAGGCGGTGGCAAGGCAGATGCCGAGGGTAACAAGTAAAACACATGTCTGTAAGTCGAGCAGAACAAATGTTGCCGGAAAGAACGCGATGGTTGCGGTGATCAGCCCCGAAAGAGCAGATGCCGGGATCATGTTGCGGGACCGGGAGACCCTGGTAAGCGTAAATGCGCCAGCCATGAACATGGAACTGCAGGTAGCGAGCAGATCGCCATGCAGAGAGCCGCTGCCGATACCATCCTGGACTATATAACCAATTGCCCCTATCACGACCAGCATGGTGATTATGGTACGCAGGGCGACGGTTTCTTTCATGAATACCCTGCTGTAGAGCGCTGCAAACATCGAGGAAGCACTTACAATGATAAGGGTGTTTGCGACACTGGTGTAATAGAGAGAGATAACGAAGCAGGTTGTGCTGCCGGTAAAGAGCAGGGCGACGAAGAGTCCGGGTATGCCAATGCTGCGAAATTGCTGAACAGCTTTTCGGCGGTGAACACAGACAGTGAACAGGGTCAGGCAGGTAGCAATGATAATTCCCCGGTAAAAGAGCAGAGACCACTTTTCGAGCTCAAGAAGTCGCACCAGGAGGGTATCCGGGGAAATTGCCAGAACGCCGGCGGTGGTGATGAGCAGACCTTGAGCCTGTTGAGAAAGTTTCAAACGATATCTCCAAGATAAAACTATTGATTTCAAAGCGTAATTGCCCGTGGAGTACAAGGCGGGTAATTAGATAGATCGTGGTAAGGATGCAGTCGCGAGACTCGCTTTACCACTTTTGGCTGGTTGTTGCCAGTGATCGATGCTGAGAATTCACTGTTTTCCGTCAAGACTGATGTATGCATCCGGGATGAATCTGGGCGTGCAGATCGCATAAAAAAGAAGTTCGTCATCACCGGTATTGGTTATGCGCTGAGGCGTGGAGGCAGGTATGACGACAACATCTCCCACAGTAACCTGGGTGGGTTTCAACCCCTTGATTTCAACCATGCCTGTACCTGATATGATAAGATATCTTTCTGTAATATCTGTAAGTTGGTGCCACTCAGTCGTTATCCCCGGCTCTACGCGTGCCCTGGCTATAGACGCTTCGTTATCGTTGCTGCAGTTTGATATTTCAATTATGTGACATCGTTCACTGGTATAAAACTCCTGGTCCGGTTTTGTATGGCGTATGTCTGGATTCATTGGGTGCATTTTCTGAGAAGGGTGTAATTGAGTATCGACCCATGAGGCAGCCAGGATTTCGCTGCAGAAATCCTGGCTGCCTCATGGTGCTTTGGAGCTATCATCTCAATTATACCAGGGAAATTAGATGTGGGAAGAATGGGGTGAAGGAGGCGTAACTTTCTATCGACGCAAAGTGGAGTGCGTACATGGAAGATTGTTCACTTACAGCTGATGGCCGGCCCTTGGCTTGAACGTAGTCTGGTCGCTAAGCCCGGACTATTCCGACAGGATTTTAAATGAAAGCTTGAGACGGGCCCTGTAGCAGAGGCCATCGTTTTCATCAAGTTTCATGTCTAGCTTGGTTACTTCTGCGATACGCAGGTCACGAATACTGAGTCCGGCAGATTCTACTGCATTTTCTGCGGCTTTTTCCCATGAGGAAGGACTGGAGCCAACCAATTCTATAATTTTGTATACGCTTTCTGGCATCACGTCTCCTTGTTGGTGAAGGTTAGACAAGCTGAAACAATGCATTTTCTTGGGCGAACTGTGCAGCCGGCGACGACTGGGTCACAATCGACTCTGACAGCATGCCTCAACGGTCCGGGCGACCCTCGATACAGTCATTGGCAGAAACGTCATTTGCAAACAGGTGAGGGAGCGCACAGGTTGTAAGTGAGCATAAAAAGTGATTAATGCAACACCCAAAACAATTTTAGCGCCTGAGGAGAAAAAAGAGAAGCCGGGTCGTTGATATTTCAGTGGTGAGGCAGGGTGTCGGAAGGTATTTAACTGAAATCAGGATGGATAAACGAAAAAAGTTTCCCCAGTGAAAATCAGGCGCGGGGAAACTTAGGAGGAGATACGGCTGATGGACCGGCTTCCGATTGCTTAATGTATCGGTTCTGGTGCCGATCTATGCCTGGCAAAAATCAGAAACAGAGTTCTTTCACAGGAATGCCTGCGAGGGTGCTTGCCTGGCCAACGCCTTTGGGAAAGAGATCGTAAAAGAATTTAGGCGTCCCCTGATCTGCCCCATATTTCTGTCCGAGGTGGTCAGCCACAAGCCGAACGACAGGATACCTCTCGCGTGACATATAGTTATCGCGTATATAGAGGAGTGCGGCGCGATGCTCCTCTTTCAGCTCTATGTCAGCTTTGTCAGCGAGCCACTTAAGGATGTCATTGTCCCAGCTGTTCATGTCTGTCAGCTGACCTTCACCCGTAAGAGTGTATTGCTTGCCATTTACTTCCACATTGTACATCAGATCTTTCATTGAGGCCTCCTCGTTCACTGGATACTCCTTGTAGCATAACTACTTTCAGAAAAACACCACTGATACTAATTGGTTCACCCCTTGCACCTGCTTGTGCCGAGAAGGGTGCAACCTGGCTCAAATTGCACAAGATAAAAAACTGTATATGGCCTGTTCTTTTCTTATGCACAATTCCGAGATACCACGCTATAGGAGTAAATGCAAGTCTAAAATAGAGAAGTCCTACGCTGTGTAAATAATTGAAATATCGTAATAATATGTGATACAGAGTGGTATACTACAGGGTGATATCTATAGGTATATGTGTTAGGTATCTGTATTAATTAAGGGAATGATGAAATGCGAACTCAATGAAGATCAAATAGATTGTGGCAGGAAGGACGATATATCGATGTGTTGAAGGGACGAAGGACGAGGCTGCCACTATATTCGGACAGGCCTGGCGCAGCGATGGTGAAAATCAGCAGCAAATCAGTACGGATTACTGTTGTAACTGATAGATGCCGGCATGGCTGGGGTGAACTTCAATGCCGGCATCTGCCAAAAAGTGAACTCAGTTATTCAATTGATCCTGATACATGAGTGCTATCCGGGGTGGAGATACCGGTTCATGCTCTGCTGATATTGGCAGGGTTGGGGCTTCGGGATGATGGTGTTCGTAGTCCGCACCCCACTTGCGGAGGCTGAGTAGAACGGGGATAAGCTGAACGCCTGCAAAAAGTAATGAATACTCAACCTTGGGGGGTATCTGCTTGTATACCTCTCGGTGAATGACGCCATCCTTTTCCAACTCTCGCAGCTGCCTGGTTAACATTCGTTCGGTAATGTCGGGGATCGCTCTGCGTAACTCCCCAAAACGTAAAACACCATGTATTGCCAGTTGGTAGAGGATGATCGGTTTCCACTTGCCACCAATCACCTGCAGGGTGAGTTCAAAATAACATCTATATGTCTTGTCCCCTAACTGCTTGATTTTGCACGTTGATTCGGTCATTTGTTTTCTCTGCACTATACATGGTGTAAGTACCGGCGCAAAAAGACAGTACTTGTTTGTGGTGTGGGCGTGAACTATAGTCGACCAGTGCAGAAGTTCAACTATGTCGACGCTTATCAACGGTAATAACACACAACCTATGGAAAATATTATGTATGCATTAGCTGTTAACGGAAGTCCAAGAAAGGGCGGTAACACCGAGATTCTTTTGAGTACAGCACTTGAGCCGCTCCAGGAAGCTGGCTGGGAAACAGAATTGGTTCAGGTGGGCGGTAAGGCAATACGCGGTTGTCTTGCCTGTGGCAAGTGTCATGAGACGCAGAATATGCAATGTATCCAGAGCAAGGACATTTTTAACGAGATTATGGAGAAGATGGTAAGGGCGGATGCGCTTATTCTGGGTTCTCCCACCTACTTTACAGATGTAAGTGCCGAGATGAAGGCTCTACTTGACCGTTCCGGCTATGTTGCCCTGGCCAACGGCAGGATTTTCAGAAGCAAAATCGGTGCTGCTGTGGTTGCTGTGCGTAGGGCCGGAGCGACCCACGTATACGACACCATTAATCATATGTTCCTGATGAATCAGATGATTATTCCAGGTTCTACCTATTGGAACCTGGGAATTGGCCGTGACAAAGGAGAAGTTCGTGACGATGCGGAAGGACTGACTAATATGAAAAATCTTGGAGAGACAATTCAGTGGCTTGGCGCGGCTATTGCACCACATAAGGAAACATTCCCCACCATCTAAGCACCCGCGCAAGAAAACCGCTTTTCCCCGGCCAGCGGTTGGCTGGGGCACCTTGCAGCTACAAGGGCTTGCTGGGCTGGTGACATATCCGGGCTGGCGGTTAGCCAGAAGAGACGGCCAGCTACAGGACACCTACCTGAGCAAGGCGAATCGACGGCCAGGACAGTTGCAACGTCAGCTGAAAGCCGAGTCGAGGCTTCATGAGCCGGCATAAAGACAGCAGCCAGGTGACAGTCGTGCTCAGAGAACCTCAAACTTTTCCTCAACGACGAATATTTCCCCGTTCTGATCATAGATTTTCAGGGAAAATCGGAAGAGGTCTCCCTGTTGGCTGTTCAGCCGGGTTTTGCAGAGCTCAAGCGCTTCACCCTGCCGTGATATGAAGTATCCGCTCTGGCTGCTGGTGGCGGTGCCGGCTGAACCGGACTTTTTGGCCGTGAAACTGTATTGCAGCTGTTGTCCGGCAAGGGTGGAAAGACAAACTCCCCGCACCAGCAGGATATTGTTGTCAACTAATTCTATTTTCAGGCTGCCCCGGTGGGGAGTGTCCCCGCAGGTCGCTGTTGCTGCGAAACTGAGTTGCGCTGCTACGAGAAGTATGGCGATGAGGTGGCTCATGGTAGCTGGCTGTGGTGGGCCGGATAGTTAAGGTTCTGTGTTGTGGGGGGCCAGCCATTGACTGTGCGAGATTTGTAGCCGGCATAGTTTGGTTCAACCTCCTCACCACTCGAGAGTGGTGGAGGGTTTTTACCGAGAGAGAAGGCTGGTCCCGAGGAAAAAGAGTTATAACTACTCCCTTTCCCCTCTGGGCCCTGGCTAACTCAAGCACCTGCCAGGTATTGGTTGTAAATTGTCTCGGGTGCTTCAATGCCTTTTTCTTCCAGGTACTTTTGGATGACCGGGTGCCTGATGTCCTCCGGATTTTCCAGTTCCCACTTACGCTCCAGAATGCCCTCGATGATCATGCTCATCACCGCTTTCTCCATTGCCTCTAATACACAGAGCTGAGGTGGTTCATTTCTGGTGTAGCCCGCTTCCCCTTCGGCGATTTCATCAATTTCTATGAACTTGAAATAGCCAAACCTCACCTCAAAGCTCAGTATCGATTTGGTGGTTGACACGGCCAGCAGTACATCGCCCCGTTGCACATCGACAGCCCGCAGGTAAATCCCCACCTGGTCTTTCTGGTATTGGGTCGATCCACTAATTCCGAGATGGGCTGCGCCTAAGCCTCCTGTGGAGACATTGTGTTCATAAGAGATGATGCCACCCTCCAGCAGCACAGGAGCATGAAGCAATTTCGGTAAGGCGTTTTCCATGCCTTCAGCTTTGAGCTTGGCCATGATGATCTTTCTTTCTGTTAGGAGGTTGTTCAGGCCTTCGCGCTCAACAGGTATGAACCAATCACTCTTTTTGAGTGCTTCAAGCAGCATGGAAGTGGCTCCCTGGGTGACCGAGGTGCTGAAAGATGTACTGGTTGGATGAGGCTTGTATTGTCCGGTCTGATCGCTGAATTTGTATACGGCAATGATAACCTTACCCTTCGGCTTGGGGAGATTGAGCAGGTCCTCACTGGCACGGGTCTTGAAACCCAGCTGAGCTGGGGTCATGGTTTCAGTCATCGGCCCGGCACAGGATGACAGAAGTGCTGTCAAGGCAAGGAAGGTTACAGTTGTCAGTATCTTTTTCACGGCTCTCTCCTTTTAATGATTCTCCTTTTAATAGTATGGAACACTCACGGAGGTAGATGATCCGTTCGTCTGGTCGACAATGTCCACTTGAATGTTGCTTCCAGTAGAGACGTTAATGTTGTACTTGCCGATCGAATAATTGCCGGGCTGTAGCTCATCACCAAAGTCGCCAAAGGCGGAGCGGACGATCTGGCTGGCGAGGGTGTTGAGAATAGATCTGTTCAGGTTATCTTCAAATTCATCAAGCAGATCAACTTCATTATCGTTTTGAATAGAGGCTGACTCAAGGAGCCAGGCGTAGTTGAGCGGGCTCCCACCGAATCTTGGGTTAATAAACCGAAAATTCAGTTGCTCAGCCTGCACCACCGCACAGCTGAACCCCAGGAAGATACCGATCAGAATACCTGCCATTCGTGTCTTCTTCATAATACTCCCCTATTGGTTATTTGTTGATTGTAAAGTGGTTACAGGCCATCTCCCACCAGGTCGCCATTTTCTCCGTTTTGTATCCTGAGCAGATGCTGCCTGATGAGGGTGATGGTGACCTGCTTTACTGCAGCCTCCGCAATTTCCTCGATATCCACCTGGCGTGAGGAAACCCTGGTGACGAAATACCGTTCACTTCCTACGAAAACAGCTATGATGGTCCCCCAGCGAGCGCTTGGTGCCTCCTGAATAGAAATATGCATTGGCCCGAGTTGTTTCGGAGGATCCCATCTATTAGTAAATTCATCATAAAAATCATCGCCAAGGCGGGTGATGGTTTTGTTGATCACCAGTGCACCGATTTCGACATCTTGAGCTACAGTGCAGGGCGGCCGAACAAGAAGAGACAATGCGATAAACAAGAATACGACCATCATCGGTCCTGCCCGTCTTTCTGGCCGTAAGCACTGTTTTCTTTTGTGGAAAGACCAAATCCGCAAAGCCCGATCGCGTGTGCAGTAATTTCCCACAAGTTACCCTCCGGAATAATCAGAAAACCACCGAACTGCCTGGATACGATTAGAGACCTTGAGCTTTTTATACATATTGTAGAGATGTACTTTTACCGTATTGGTACTGATGCACAGTTCTTCAGAAATGTCCTGGTTCGACTTACCGGCTGCCAGAAGTTTCAGCACAACCATTTCCCGTGAGCTGAGAACCTGTTGGGGCTGGCTGGCCGGAGATATCTTTTCGGACGAATTCATCCATTGCAACAGGACCTTCCTGGGGACCCATACCTCACCTTGCAAAATGGTATGCAACCCTTTGTGGAGGACATCCAACGGATCATTTTTATAAAAGATTCCCCTTACTTTGTTGAGGTGCAGAAAGCGGGAGAGGCTGTCTTCAGTGCCGGGTTGCATGTTGACGACAATGTAATGAACCCGAGGTTCAGCATGGTATGGGTATTCGTGCAAACTGGTACTGCTGTCATTTGGGTTCCGGTGAATTTCCAAGAAGTCGTACATTAAATATGTGTGCACCTTGGGTGAGTCGGTGTCGAAACTGTCTGTAACGGTACACTGCTCGTTGAAATGATCCTTAAGATAGAATTTCAACAGATCGTCCATCAGGTTAGAAGGGAGCGGAAAGTATATGATGGCTTGTTGTGGCATATCTCATGGTCGAATATGGTGTTAGAACGATTGGTGTCTTGTCCTATAGCCTGTCACTGATAAGGTTATATCCCGCGTAAGACGAGTTCCTGGCCGAGTCGTGCTGAAAATAGCTGTCAACTCTCGCTCACTATTAACGGGTCCCCTGCTCCTCCTGCACCATTTAGCCCCTCTCCCCTCAATCCGGACATTGCTCAGCAAAAAGTTAAGTAATGAATTCGGATGATTTTCAATCGCACGTATTTTTCATCAACTACAACAATGTATCCCACGCAGTTTGAGCGGCGCGTGATATCGTCTCAAAAGGTAGTATTAGTTTATGTTAGGCAAAAGGTACTGTCAATATTATTAGTGCCTACAGCCTATCCTGGTGGGTCGGCGCTAGATGGAGTTGACAACTAGGTGGAATATAAAATGTTGTCGAGTATTAAGTCCATCGGCTGGCACTTGAGGAGCCGACATGACGTTGCCTCGACTGTAGGTCCTAATCAAATGAATTAGAGTAATCATCTGATACATGCGTTCAGCTGTGCACTACGCTGCAACTTGATCCTGAACTGTTATTTTTCGATGAGGCGGTTTGAAGTGGTCGAACTCTCTCTTGCCGCCCGCAGTTGGAAGGTGGCCTGGTAGTAGCCAGTAGTAGCTGCTAGCCCAGATTTTTCTTCAGTTCACAAAAGTATCTCGGAACCAGGAATTGAGATGAGCTGTAGTCGTGGTAATGGCTGCCCGTGGCTGTATTGTCCAAGATGTTCTCTAATCGTGATAGCATTCTTGAAAAATGATGATATTTCAATCGACTGTGACGATCGCGTTGTTTGCCTCGGTGAACCAGGACAAGCAGTATCTGCAGAATTCTGTTGGGGAAAACCATTTCCCCGCATATCAGTTTTTGAATGGAGAATACTGCTCATCGAGAAGCAAACGTTATGCCGCGATGAGATTGGGGGGGGGCAGAAGGCAAGTGATTGCTGTGAAGGTGTGATCGTTACGCAAAGTCCCCCCTCCCGATGCTGCTGGAAGACAAGCGGTAGGAGGGGGGCGGTATATCAGGCTGTTATGGCGAGCCCTGGTTGATGGTGATGGTGTTGTACGCGCCTACCGAGGTGGCGGTGGCGGTATTGCCGGAATCGTACTGGTTGATGGTGATGGTGCTGCCCGGACCAAAGTAGGTAGAGGCGGTGGCATAGTGTGAGTCGCCCTGCTGAGTGATTTCTACCCGGTTCTCGAATGATGTGCTGTCATTGTAGATATAGGCGTAGCTGTTATTGGCGCCAGACTGGTTTATGGTCGAGACATCCATGGTACCGTACTGCTCGATCAGCGCCTCATTGTCGTAGGAAAATGCCTGGGCAATGGCCGCGTAGTTGAAGTCACCAGACTGGAGAATTCTTGCCTCATCATTTAGGGAGGCAAACTGGACGATATTGCCCTGGTTGCCATTCCCCATCTGGACGACTTCGGCCATGGAACCAGCAGAGGCGAGCTGATAGATGTTGGCAACGTTGAAGTTGCCAGCCTGGTCAATTGCCCCGCTTGAGGTGTACGAGCCGTATTGCACCACAGTCGCATCATTGGCAACACCAGCCTGGGATATTTCGGCCTCATCAAACAGCGAGAAGGTCTGCAGGATGAATGCGGTGTTGCCAAGGCCCGCTTGCTCGATGGAGGCGCTGGAGTCGAAGGCAGCCTGCTGAAGTATCTCAGCCTGGTTGAATATTCCCAGCTGACCAATTGATGCATCGCTAAGACTTGCACCGTACTGGCCGATTGTTGCGAGGTTGCCGACTCCTTCCTGCGAAATTTCAGCAGTGGCGCTATAGGTGTACTCCTGATCTATCTGAGCGTTATTTAAAAAACCCAGCTGGTCGATCGTGGCAGAGTTATTATAGCTGTACTCAACCTGGTTGACGGTTGCCGTGTTATACCCACCTTCACTGTAGACATCAGCTGTGTTGTTGTCTGATGCTGCGACAAACCCCGCTGTGCTTAAGGCGAGTGCTGCCGCAGTCGCAAATATTTTTCTTTTCATCATGGAATTAATCCCCCTTGTTGATGTAGATAAATTGCTCATTACGAGCCTTGCAATAGCCCCCGATGCTACCTCAGTTGCCGGTTACCGTGGCCGTCGCTCCTCCTTGCTGGGAAATTCCCAGTTCTATATTGCTGCCGCCTAAATGTACATTCAGGGTATTGCCGTTTCCGGCCTGGCTGAGATCCAGATTGATACCGTAACCGTGGGTCGTGGCATCCATGTAGTTGCCGACACCGTGCTGAGAGAAGTCGAGACTGTTGGCCAGTCCGTATTGGACGAAGATCGCCGTATTGCTGTAACCAACCTGGGAGCCATTGACCGAGTTGTTGAATCCGTATTGGGCGATGTCTAGGCTGTTATCAAAGCCTAGTTGCACGACCGGAGCAGCTTGGGAGCCGACTGTATTGTCGCGGCCAAGCTGGTTGATGTTGATATCCTGACCAAATCCGATTTGCCAGGAGGAGGCCTGGTTGAGATCACCTGTCTGGGCCAGGTCGAAAGAGTTGGAGCCACCAACCACATATGTAGTGACCGAGTTGTCGGATGCCGGGGAGGCAATGGGCACCGTGAGAATGAACAGGGCGGTAAGAGAGATGAAGAGTTTTCGTGAACCAGCCTGATGGGAAGAATTTTCCATGATACACCTTTTGAGAGATTTATTTAAAAATTTCCGGGTGGATATGGGTGAATTGGAATGTAGAGAATATCCCGCCTATAGAACTAATTGTAGCAATGCCACATTCAGAAACAATTATCCAAAAGGGTAAAAAAAGTACTAGATTGGTGAGCTCGGTATAACAAGTCGACTAAGCTGAGAGGATTATGATGTCGGACGGCAGGTGGAGGAAATTAGTTGAAATATGTCGAGAAAAACAACAGCTGGGTGAGGGGCGGCCAGCAGTGAAGGAGACACTATCAGGAGGATGCGTGGCAGCTGGGGCATTCTAGCGGGTCGGGAGCAGCAAAAGCGAGCGGCCAATAGAGATATGGAGGCTATTGGTTGTTGGGGAAAAGGCGAATTCTGACGCGTAAAAGATTCGCTCCCGGTTGCTCAGGCGGCAGGTGGAATCCTCTGGTAATAGTGAACCGTGAAGGGCTCTTTCCCGGCATCATGTCGTTCCTGGGCGATCTCCTGCCACTCGTCGTCTGAAAAATCAGGAAAGTAGATATCTCCCTCAACTTCGCGGTCGAGTATCGAAAGGATAATGTTGTCTGCAAACTTGAGTGAATCTTTAAAAACTCTGTATCCCCCAAGAATAAAAAGCTTCTCACTATTATCCGCCAACGTTATCGCCTTATCAAGTGAGGTGGCGGTATCGGCTCCCTCAATGGTATAATCAGGGTTACTGCTGACGATGATATTCTGTCTGCCGGGCAGTGGGGCACCAATGGATTCATAGGTAAGCCGTCCCATGACCACCGGGTGTCCCATGGTGGTTTTCTTAAAGAAGTGCAGCTCTTCCGGGATATGCCAGGGAAGCTTGTTGTCTCTGCCGATAACCCTGTTGGTTGCCATGACGGCGATCAGTATAATTTTCATGGTGATGCAATTCAGTCGCTCTTCTGAAATATCTTGTAATTACAGAATATTTTTGTAGTCTCTAACCAAAACTATACATGGTTCACGGTTCGTTTGTCAATGTGCGGCCATCTTAGATAGAAATGGGTTTCAAGCCTTGCAGTCAAAGGTGCTGAGCCTGGTGATGAAGTCGTAACGGCAGGAATTGTCAAAATTATCTGGCAATACTTTGGGAGTGCAACAAATGAAGATGCGATGTCCCCACTGCGGGGTAAGCGGTTCTGTTGATGATGCATATATGGGTAGGACATTATCATGCCCTAAATGTAAATCGAAGTTCGAGGCTGTCCCTGAAATGGTGTCCGATCAGCCTGTTGCCCCTGCAAAGGAAGCGGAGGTGGGCGGCGGGCAGAACGATATCGCCGCGGAAGCAGCATCTGAAATGGCAGCAGACGAGGCCTTGGAACAAACCGGTGAGGCTGGCGATATACTATTGGAGGCCGGCCCCGAAGTCCTGGAAGAGCCCGGGCAGGACGAAATCATGCCGTCACCTGCTGTAATTCATCAAGGGGCCGCCGCAAAGAACGACCTTGATGAGCCGATTGAGGATGTAGCGCAGGCGACCAGAGGAGTTTCCGCAACTTCTGCCGGGGATCAGGGAAAAGTAGAGCTTCCCATCCTCGGTAGCCTCAAAGAGGCCTGGGAGCAGACCAACGGAGTGAAAGGTCAGATCTGGCTGGCGATTCTCATTAATATTCTGGTGCTTGCAGCTATAGATGGTATGGTTACCGGTCTTGCCTGGCTGATTCCCGAGGGTAATGTCAACATCGCCGTTACCGTGATTGGCCAATTGGGCTCAGGTGTTGTCTCAACCATCCTTACCGCCGGACTCATATATATGGGCGTTAAGCGCTTGAAAGAAGGCGATATCCGCTGGCAGGATCTGTTCAGTGGATTTGAGGTGGCTGGTAAAGTTATTGTTACCTGGCTGCTGTCACTGATTTTGCTGTTTATTGGTTATCTGCTGCTGGTTTTGCCAGGCATTTACCTTACCGTGGGATATGCTCTGGCCTTGCCCCTGGTCGTGGATAAGAAGCTGTCTCCCTGGCAGGCTCTTGAAACTTCGCGCAAGGCAATCCATAAAGTCTGGTGGAAGTTTTTCGCGCTGATGTTGCTGCTTGGCCTGATCTCTTTTCTTGCAGCTATTCCTCTTGGCATTGGCCTGATCTGGGTGGCTCCGATGAGTGTGGTGCTTTTCGGTGTGGTCTATCAAACGATTATCCCCAAAGAGATAATTGCTGACTAACCGCTGAATAGGTGCATAATACAAGAAAGTTCATAGATGCCGCCGGAATCGGCGGCTCGCTTTAGAGGAATGTTGAACATGCAGGTTCTTTCTCCGTGGTTGGTCTGGTGCCTGGTTGGTCTCGGCCTGTTGCTTTTTGAATTGGCTGTCCCCGGTTTTGTTATCTTCTTTTTTGGCCTCGGGGCCCTCGCCACTGGCTTGGCCTGCCTGGTTTTTGAGGTGAGCCTGAATGGGCAATTGCTCATTTTTATAATTTTTTCTCTGCTCTCACTGGTGCTGTTGAGGCGTTTTGTCAAACGAGCCTTTACCGGTGACAGTGAAAACTCTTTCGTCGATGAGCCCCATGCGGCAAAGGGAGAGCTGGTGACGGTAGAAACCGGGATAGTGCCGCCCGCTGAGGGGAAGATCAGATATTCCGGTACAACCTGGCGAGCCCGGGCACATGAACCGATCGAGGCCGGAAGGATCGTGGAAATTGTTGAACAGGATGGTTTGGTGATGGTTGTCAAACCCGTTGTTGAAAATAAAGAACAAACTGAAAAAACTAATGGCTGATCCGTAAGGTGTCAGCAAGGAAACGATATAATGGAAAATCTTGTCTTCTTAGTCGCTTTACTGGCAGTGGTTGTGGTTATACTGGTGAAGACCGCGGTGGTTGTTCCCCAGCGTTCGGAATTCGTGATTGAGCGTCTTGGTAAGTACCGGGCCACCCTCGGAGCCGGCTTCCATATCCTTATCCCTTTTCTGGATAAGGTTGCCTATAGGAGAAACCTGAAAGAAGAGCCGATTGATATTGCGGCGCAGACCTGTATCACCGCAGACAACGTGACCCTGGAGGTGGATGGTATCCTCTATCTGCAGGTGGTTAATGCTCAGATGTCAGCCTATGGAATCGAAGATTACCACTTTGCCGCATCCCAGCTGGCCCAGACAAGCCTGCGCTCCGCAATTGGTAAGATCACTCTCGATTCGACTTTCGAGGCGCGTGAAGCCCTGAACGCCCAGGTTGTGGATGCACTGGATGAGGCGGCATCAAACTGGGGTGTCAAGGTACTGCGGTACGAAATCAAGGATATCCAGCCGCCGCGCACCGTGCTTGAAGCCATGGAAAAGCAGATGAAAGCCGAGCGTGAAAAACGTGCTGAAATTGCCAGATCCGAAGGTGAGAAACAGGCCACTATCAATCAGGCGGAAGGTGATAAGGCCGAGGCTATTTCTCTCTCAGAAGGTGAGAAGATGAAACGGATTAATGAGGCTGAAGGCCGTGCCCAGGAAATCCTGCGAGTGGCCGAGGCAACCGCAGAGGGTATCCGCAGGGTCGCTGAGTCTCTCAACTGTCCGGGCGGAACCGAGGCGGCAAATCTGGAAGTAGCCAAAAAGTATATCGATGAATTCGGTAAACTTGCCAAAGAGAATAACACCATGATCATTCCGGGTAACCTTACAGACGTTTCAGGAATGGTGGCTACAGCCATGAAGACCTTGGAGCATACCAAGGGCCAGGATGTAAAATTTACCCCTCCGCAATCCTGATTGAACGCGTATTATCAAGATAGTGAAACGAGCGAAGTGTACTCCAGGTAGTTGATTGTGTCTGATACTGCACCTCCCGGGCCGGTTCTCCATCTGCTGATGGTGATCAGCGCTACGCTTGTTTCCACATCATTTACAGTGGGGGAGGCTATCGCGGGTGATCTTGACCCTGTGGTGTTGACCCTGCTGCGCTTCCTCATTGCTTCCATCCTGCTGACCCCTGTCATTTACCTGCGACATAGCTTGCGGCCAAACTGGTCGCTCATCGGTCGCTCGGCAATTATCAGCAGCTGTCTGGTGCTGTTCTTCTGGTGCATGTTTCTCGCGCTGAGATATACCAGCGCCCTGAACACCAGCGTTATCTTCACCCTGGTACCAGCTATTTCTGGAGTTTTTGCCATACTCCTGGTGCGGGAGCGGCTGGGGCGGCCTCAACGTATTGCACTGGTACTGGGGCTTGCCGGGGCTTTGTGGGTAATCTTCAGAGGCGATCTCCAGCTGCTTTTTGCTATGGCCTGGAATAAGGGTGACGTGATATTTTTGCTCGGTTGTTTTTCCATGGCTCTCTACACCCCCCTGGTCAAATTTCTGTATCGTGGCGAGTCAATGCTGCTGATGACCTTCTGGGTATTGGTCACCGGGACTGTCTGGCTGTTGATTTTCGGTGCAAACAAGTTGCTGGCTGTTGATTTGGGATCAGTCCGGTCAATGGTCTGGTGGGCTCTTCTCTATCTGGCAGTGTTTACCACGATCATCACGTTCTTTCTCACTCAATACTGTACGCCCCATATCGGCGCGACCCGGGCAATGGCCTATTCCTATCTCTATCCGGGGCTGGTGCTGCTGATCGATCTTTTTCTGGGCAAGGGTTTACCACCAGTGGGTACTTTGCCTGGAGTCGGCATGGTACTGTTGGCGATGGTGGTGTTGCAATACTCTTCCTTGCGGCGGGAACGTCGCTAGCCAGTATCGTTCGGGGCCATTTTGTCGAAATAGAAAAAGCGTATCTCTGCTCCGATTCCCGGCTTGGTGAAGTTGCTACAGTTCGTCTGGGTGGGCGGTTGTCATGGGGAATTCTGCCTGCACTGTGTGAACGGCCCCTCCATGTGAGAGGGAGCTTGAGTAGAGGCGGAAGGTATCGACACGAAAAGACGGGGTTTCGAACATGCTGTTACCTGCCAGGAACTGCGTTACCCGTTTCAGCGGGCTGTTTCTCAAGCGGGCTAGGGTTACATGGGGGGAGAATTTTCGTCGCTCCCGGGGTATGCCGATGTCGGCCAGTGACTTCTCGATGGAGTTGCGGAGCTGAATGGTCTCCATCTCGGGAGAGATACCGCACCACAGAACCCTGGGATTGCCCCGGGGAGGGAAATGGCCTACACCCCGCAGACTGATAATCAGCGGTGGTGTGGAAATTTGTGCGAGTGCCCGACGAATGTCGGCCAGCATGCTCCCTTCCACATCACCGATGAATTTCAAGGTGAGGTGCAGCTGCTCAGCGGGCACCGCCCTGGCACCGGGAATAGTCGCTCCCATGCCGCATATCAGCATACGGACATCGTCAGGCATATCGTAGGCGACGAAAAGTCGTATCATAAGCGATCTCCAGTAAAATAGGGGCCTTCTTCGGAGGCGAGTATGGTGATTGCCTCATTGGCGATGGTCAATCCGAAAATACCGGTAATAGTAGGCAGGCTGCCCAGCACATTGCGCTCCCGCCCCCGATCTGAATGCGGTGTTTCGCCAACCCTGGATTCCTCATTTTCCTGAGTATAATCGAAATCAACCTTCTGGTTCGAATAGATACAGCGTATTCCTTTACCTACTCCACGGCGGCGGAGGCGTTTGCGTACATGTTTGGCAAGGGGGCAGACAGTGGTCTCGAATATATCACCGATACGTATTTTAGTGGTATCTGTCCGTAACGCCGCACCCATGGAAGAGAGGGTGGGAATGGCACGCTGGTAGGCCCCGACGAGCAGTTGGACTTTGGGGTTGAGTGAGTCTATGGCGTCGATCAGCAGATCCGGCCGGGGGGAGAGAATTGCCTCCAGAGTCTCTTCGGCGGTAAACATCTGCAGGCTTTCAACGTTGCAGGAAGGATTGATCGCCTTTATCCGTTCCAGGGCGGCTTCTGCTTTAGGGCGGCCAAGCGTGGTTTCCAGGGCCAGGATCTGCCTGTTGATATTGGTGGGCTGGATGGTGTCGAAGTCGACAATTCTGAGATTGCTGACGCCGGCGCGGGCCAACCCTTCCACCACATAACCTCCGACGGCCCCGAGGCCGACCACGGTCACGCTCCTGTTTTGCAGGCGACCAAAACTGTCATTGCCCAATAAGCGCTGAGTTCTTGAAAATCGTTCCATATATCTATATCTGTTCCAGGTGAATTGTTGTCGTTGAGAATTGGCTGCTGACGAATTGCTGCATCTATTCATTCCATGAAAAAATTTTGGCAGCAATAGACAGGAAGATCAGTGTAGAAAAAAGTAAAATCGCACATTCCCATTGTACCTGTCTCAATGTTGCAGCTTCACTCATCACCATTCTCGCTGCCCTCAGCAGGTGGGTGAGAGGGAAGAGGTCAGAGAGCATCAGTACCCAGCGTGGTGAACCCTCAAGGGAGAACCACACTTCAGAGAGAAACATCATTGGCAGGGAAATAAAGTTGAGCACGCCACTGGTGAATTCCTCGCTGGTTCCACGCGCGGCCAGAATCAAGCCGATAGAAGAGAGATTCAGACCTCCAAGTAAAAAGATGAATGCCAACAGCAGATAGGAACCCTGCACCTGAAAGTTAAAGATCAGGTCAGCCCCGAGCCAGACGATCAGCAGGGTGAACATCAGCAGGAAAATTCGGGAGAGCATCTGCGCCGTGAGATATTCAAAGGCGGTGAGAGGAGTGGCCTTGAGTCGTTTTAAGGTACCGTTTTTACGATACCGGACGACCACATAGCCGACCCCCCAAAGCGCGGAAAACATCATGTTCATGGCCAGAATCCCCGGGAAGAGCCAGTCAATATATCGTATCTGTTCTCCCTCGATCAACTGTTTATCAGCCACCTCGTCAGCTGCAAGGAATGAGGCGATGAAGATCTTTTCGGCAAGGGCACCACTGGGGGATGAGTCGTTTATCCAGTAGGTGTGGTTGCGTGAGGTTGCATCAAGCAGCAGGTCAATCTTGTGGTGGCTTAGCTTACGCTCTCCCTCTTTATAACTGGCCATGGGAATGAAGGTGAGGTGTTCACTCTCATAAAAGGGTTTGGGGATTGTGGTTTCAGCTAATTCAACAGCGTCCGAACTGACCGGGAAGACCCCAACTTTGAAGTGTTGCAAATCTTTGTGGTTGAAGACCAGGCCGATGCCAACTATGAGCAGGAACGGGAAAGCGAAGTTCCAGCCGAAGGCGGCTTTGTCCCTGAAAAATTCATGATTGCGGGCAACGAACAAGGCCCATATGCGCTGAAAGCTGGGTAGGTGCATGGCAATTTTTCCCGTATCTCGTGTTTCAGTCCCTTAAGGTTCTGCCGGTGAGATGGAGAAAGACATCCTCCAGGGTTGGGGTGTGGATGTTCATACCATTCAAGCTGACGGCATTCGTGTTCAGTTTCTGCAGTAGCGAGTCAATATTATCGGTATGGATAACTGCCCGGTTGTTTCGTTCGTGCCAGCTCAGGTCGGGCGATTCAAGGCCACTCAGATTTTCAGTAGGCAGAGAAAGAGTTGTTGTCCTGCAGTGGGTATTGATCAACTCTCTCGGAGTGCCCCGGGCAATAATCACACCCTGATCCATGATAGCGATATCATCGCAGAGATACTGGGCTTCTTCCATGGAGTGGGTGGTCATGATCACAGTTTTGCCTTCTGCTTTAATCTTCTCCACGATTGC
The DNA here is from genome assembly GCF_005116675.2 of Desulfosediminicola ganghwensis. NCBI lineage: Bacteria > Pseudomonadati > Thermodesulfobacteriota > Desulfobulbia > Desulfobulbales > Desulfocapsaceae > Desulfosediminicola > Desulfosediminicola ganghwensis. Next base: position 154,186 of record NZ_CP050699.1, on the reverse strand, counting down.
CCAGAGGTTTCGTCTTGATTGCGGGTCAAGGCCGGTTGACGGCTCGTCGAGAAAGATCAGGTTTGGTTTGTTGATTAATGCCAGTGCCAGCATCAGGCGTTGTTGCTGGCCACCTGAGAGTTTGTTGTTGGCACGGTTGATTATCGGTTTGAGTTCGCAAAGCCTGATGAGCGTATCGAGATCTTCCGGTTGAGCAAAAAGTTTTTGAAAAGTGCGTAGTGTCTCTTTGACAGAGAGAAAGTTGAGAAGGGAGGTGTGTTGAAACTGAATGCCTATCTCTTCACGGAACGAAGCTGTGCGCGGAGAACCTCTGTAGAGAATTTCACCTGATGTTGGTGGGATTATATCCTCAATTATTTCTATGGAAGTAGTTTTTCCAGCACCATTTGGCCCAAGGAGGCCAAAGCACCTTCCCTGGCTGACAGTAAAAGAGACATCTTTTACCGCGACAGTTTCTTTGAACACTTTTCTCAGATTACGAACGTGAAGCAGAGTTGTCATGGCCAATAGACGGGTTTTGAGTCTGGATGGAGGTTTATGTATAATGATATCAGCATTCTTGGCGAAAGATCAAATGTGCCGATAAAAAATATTCAAGATTAACAGAACACTACACCACACAGGAATATATGTCCTGGTTCGAGCTTTGGCCAGACGATAACAGTTTGGTGAAAAAAAATATTGACCGGAGAACAGTTATCGTTTACAAATGATATTAATTATCATTAAGAGGGGATTATGCAGCTACGAATGACCAACCAGAGGGAGATCATCCTTCGCGAACTGCGGGAGAGCAAACAGCATCTCACGGCGGATGAGCTGTACGAGAGGGTGAAAAAGGTCATGCCTCGCATAAGCCTTGCAACTGTTTACCGAAATCTAGAGGTGTTATCAGGTGCTGGCATCATTGCCAAGCTGGAGATCAGTGGTAGGCAAAAACGATTTGATTATGATGTAAGCGAACACGATCACATCTGTTGTGTTAAATGCCACCGGGTTGATAACCTGGAGCTGGACAGGGACAAACTGGGATCGATAGACTGGGAAAACACGGATGGATACTCCGTAAAAGGCTATCGCCTTGAAGTTGCAGGGATTTGCCCGAAGTGTCAGAAAGAACTAAAATTTAAGGAGAAAGTCCAATGAGTTGCGGATGCAAACCACTTACCGATGAGCAAAAACAGATTCTCGAGGCAATGGCCAACAGTGCAGAGCCGTGTGGCTCCAAAGATATAGCCGCGGCAACCGGTCTTGAGAGTAAGGCTATCAGCTGTCGTATTACGGCTTTAAAAAAGAAGGGACTGGTTGAAAGTCCGGTTCGTTGCAAATATTCCATCACCGATGATGGCCGTAATGCCCTGAACGGTTAAGTTCGCTTGTGAATTGCTGAAAAATTCATACTTCTGCCAAGAGTAAAAACCGGTGAGATGAAAATCTCACCGGTTTTTTTTTTGCTCTGGATAATGCTTCCGGGTTCATGGGTACTGGAGTTTATTGTTTGGAAACAACTGTTTTCAGAGTGGTGCGCTTTGATTCAACAAACTCCATAATAGCTGCCGCACTTCTCTTTGAGCAACTCACAGCTTCTGCCACTGTTTTGGCTCCTGTGACCACATCGCCTGAGGCAAAGACCCCTTCGCGGGTAGTGCGACCATCCCCATCTGTTATAACCAGTCCATTCTTTTCTTTACCGATGCCGGAGAGGTTACTTCTCGGGTCCTGGCTGATGGCGATAGCAACAGCATCTGCCTCTACCAGTACTTCCTGTCCCTCTGTATTGCCTTCTGCGCTGGTCAGGGTGCAGAGAACACCGGCGTCAGTTATTTTATTCGGTGAATGAAAGAAGGCGAATTTTACCCCATCTTCTACTGCACTTTCATATTCATGGCGGGTGGCGGAAATGTTGTTTTCACCTTTACGATAGAGCACCACAACTTCGTCCACCCCGTTGCGAAGTGCGGTTCGCGCCACGTCCATGGCCACATTACCTGCGCCAATGATGGCCAGTTTTCGGCCAAGTGAATATGCTTCGGGGTTTTTCAGATAGTTGATTCCATAATGAACATGCCCCAGGGTTTCACCAGCTATCCTGAGTGGCCTCGGGTTCCAGACTCCGGTGCCTATGAAGACGGCACTGTAGGCGTCCCGGAGGAGATCGTCGATGGTGATAACCGGTCCGATAAGAGTGTTGGGGCGAATCTTGACTCCCATCTTGATCAGGGCATCTTTTAATTTTGCCAGCAGATCCCTGGAAAGACGGAATTCAGGTATGCCATGCTGGAGAATGCCGCCGATTTTGTCTTCAGACTCAAAAATCGTTACATCGTAGCAGTTTGTCGCCAGGATGAAGGCGACGGTTATGCCGGCAGGACCAGAGCCGATGATAGCGACTTTTTCTTTGGTGAGCACATTACAGCTCTCCGCTTCGAGATGATCGAGATAGTAGGTAGAGATGAAGTGTTCAATGCCGCTGATGTTGATAGGGGTCGATTTTTTGCCAAGTATGCAGTGCCCCTCGCAGAAATTTTCATGGGGGCAAATTTTTGAGCAGACAACCGACAGCGGATTGTTTTCAAAAAGCATCCTGCCGGCCTTTTCGAGATCTCCTTTAAGAAAAAGGGAGATCATTTCGTTAATTCTGGTTCCGTTAGGGCAGCCTTTCCTGCACAGGGGCTTTTTACATTGCAGACAGCGATGGGCTTCTTTGATGATGTTGGTTTTCATATTTTACAGGATGTTATGTTAATGAAATGATATTTCATGAAATTCTATAGATTGTCTTTTGGATGTTGCCGCAGATGATTGCAGCGGTGCGGATGTGTTTCAGGTTCAGACGTCTCAATAGAGGTAGCGCAAAGAGGGGAGGGGCCAGCTATTGTTACTGCCGTAAGATGAGGAGTCGAGTCACTGCAATTCTATCGGGATTATAGCGAGTGTAAACGAAAAGTCCCGCGAAATAGCAGATTCCAGAATGAACAGAGCTGTCGGAAGAGGCATGAAATCATCATAACCCACAGGGAATTGAATAGAACTTCGGTCTGTTGATGAATTGATATAATCAATTGGCATGAGTGGTAATCCTGCTATCGGAACTAACGATTTGATGTGTCAGCCCAGTGTTCTATAGTACGTTTTCATAACCGTATAAAACGTACCTGGAGATTATTGCCCTGATGCTTTGCCCATATTCAGAAAACAGTGCCGATAAGCGAGTAATCCCTGTTCCATCTGCCGAACTTTCTCAGGTTGAGGCTGTATTTGAACAGGGGAGCGGTAACTTTAATGAGGATGCACAACTGATTACCGATGGGCTCTATGGTGTGTTTGACGGGGCAACCAGTTTGAGCGGCACCCTCTACGATGGTGTGACCGGTGGCTTTCTCGCTTCCAATATTGCTGCGGATGTATTTGCAGACCGCAACCTTTCCCTGACTGAGCGTATGGTGGCGGCTAATGAAGCCATACACAGCAAAATGCTATCCTCAGGCGTTGACCTTACCAGAAAGGAAGAACATTGGACCACCAGTCTTGCTGTGATCGAAATGGATGGTGACCAGTTTCACTGGTGCCAGACCGGAGACTGCCGAATCCAGCTTATTGGCCATGACGGTACCAGCCGTCAACTCGTCGAGCCGGAAGACCATGATGCTGAGACACTCTCCTTGTGGCAGAAAATCGGCCCGGCAAGCAGTGAACCTATTGGCGTGGCGCTGGCAGAGCAGATACTGCACGTTCGACGTAGGATGAATGTCGATTATGGTGTACTCAACGGTGAAAACGATGCCTTACATTTTGTCTCAAGCGGTTCAGAAACTTTAGACGGTGTAGCCGCGATCATTCTCTACACGGACGGTCTTGTCCTTCCTAACTACGATCTCAACCTCCCTCATGATCAGGATCTTCTGGCGACGATCTTTCAACAAGGCGGACTTTCAGCAGTTCGCGACCGGGTTCGGTCTCTCCAGCAGGATGACCCTAGATGTCTTGCCTATCCACGCTTCAAGATGAACGACGATATCAGTGGTATCGCCTTATCATAGGAGCGATGCACAAGGAATTGCCCCTTCGTTTATCCTTTTGGCTTGCAGGAGCGGCTGTATTCGCATTATACTTTCCAGCTGATATAGAAAATTGACCGGCCTATGCGCACTTTACGCTCATCGGTCAGCGTACTGCATGACTTTTTCTCCCTTTATGGCGGCAGTTGTTGAACTGTGAAATGCTCTGGCAGGAAAAGCGTTTCCCGGCACCTTCTCGTGTCAGGACCATGTTGCTAAACCTGAAAGTTCAAAGTGATTCCGAATGACCAATACGAACGATGACGTGAAGAAAGGTGGCGGGCTTTTTGCCAAGCTTACATCAAAGCTTTCCGCAAATGGTGAGCAGGAGCAGAAGGATGACGCTGAGAATGTTGACGCGGATGCTTCTGATAATCTCGAGATGATCGAGGAGTATAATCTCATCAAACAGAATCCTGAGAAGATAACCGGCTGGGATTTTGATCGGGCGTTCGACTTTATGGAGAAGTACCCGACCTCTGACTATGTCAGTAAAGTCAGGCAGGAGATGTATTCCACCAATAGTGATACCCTGAAAGGCCTGAGCTATGCCAGCGCGGTGAGGGTGCTGAAGCAGCTGCCGGATCACCCTGGAGTGCCCTCGATCCTCAATGGCATGACCAAGCTTGAGGAAGATTATATTCGCGAGCTTTCCTCAGATGTCATCACCTACATGCTGGAGCGAATCCCCGATCATCCGCTGAAAGATCAGTTGGCAGCCGCCCTTGCCGATAAGAACCTGACCAAAGCTTTTGGGTTCGTTGTTGGTCTTCCCAACCATCCATGTGTACCTCTCGTTATTCGGAAAATGTTTGATAGTGATGCCAACATCGCTACCCTGCTGCTACATGAAGTAATGGATCATCCACAGGTGGATGCGATTTTTAAAGGCATTTACTCCATCAGTGAAGAAGCGGTAGCACAGATGACACCGGATGCGATTATCTTTATCCTGGAAGTTGCCTCCGACCATGAGCAAGCAGGTGTAATGCTTGATACCCTGGTGGCGAAAAACTACGTCAAAGCGTATGATTTCGTAAAAAACAACCCGGAAAATGAACTCGCCCCAAGGCTGAAGGAGATAATCATCAATCGGAAGCCGGATCTGGCAGCACTGCTGAAATAGATTTCAATCTCGAAGTCATCCTCTTTGCTAGAGTCTGGTAGAGAACGGAAAGTACGACGCATTAAAAAATGCCCGCTCCAATTTTGGAGCGGGCATTTTTTATTTGTTGTCATGACATGTTATTTCATCATCTTCCGCAACACAAATGGGAGGATGCCGCCGTTTTCGAAATAGTTGATATCGACCAGGGTATCGAGGCGGGAGGTTACAGTGAATTTGGTCTCAGCGCCATCAGGTGACTGGGCACGCACCTGCAGTTCTTTACGCGGCGTCATGCCTTCGAGTCCGGCAATAAAGAAGAGCTCATCACCTTTTAAGCCGAGACTCTCGATTGAGTCATTTTCGGCAAACATCAGGGGAAGCACACCCATTCCCACCAGATTGTTGCGGTGTATCCGCTCATAGCTGCCTGCAATTACAGCTCGGACTCCAAGCAACCTGGAGCCTTTTGCAGCCCAGTCCCTTGAGGAACCTGTGCCGTACTCTTTACCTGCCAGTACCACCAGCGGTACCTGCTCCTTCTGGTAACGCATTGCCGCTTCATAATTGAACAACTCGGTTTTTTCTGGAAATTTTAGTGTGAAACTCCCTTCTTTGGGCTTGATCATCTGGTTCTTTATCCTGATGTTTCCGAAAGTACCGCGCATCATGACCTCGTGATTACCACGTCGTGAACCGTAGGAGTTGAAATGTTCTGGTGTGACTCCCTGTTGGAGGAGATAGGTGCCGGCAGGATATTCAACAGGTATGGCCCCTGCCGGAGAAATATGGTCGGTGGTGACGCTGTCGCCAAGCAGCAAAAAGACCCGCGCATTTTCAAGATCCGGGGTGATGCCGGGCTCAATTGAAAAATCGTCAAAGTAGGGCGGCCGCTTGATATAGGTTGATGTATCATCCCAGGGATAGGTCGTAGACTCCTTGACATGGAGGTTGTCCCAGAACTGGTCGCCGGAGAAAATCTTTGAATACTGGTGGGTAAAATTCTCTTTAGTGACGTTCTCCCTGACCAGTGTTTCGATCTCTTCATTGTCAGGCCAGAGCTCATGGAGATAAACCGGGTCTCCATTCGGGTCGAGGCTCACCGGTTCTGTGGTGAGATCGATATCGACGCGTCCGGCAAGGGCGAATGCCAGAACCAGCATCGGGGAGGCGAGAAAGTTGGATTTGATCTTCTGGTGGATACGCGCCTCGAAATTTCGGTTGCCGGAGAGCATGGCGGCAACGTTGAGGTTATGCTCGTCAATGGCGCTTTCCACTTCCGGGTTGAGGGGGCCGCTGTTGCCTATACAGGTAGTGCAGCCAAAGGCTGTGATATGAAACCCAAGCGCTTCGAAATACGGCATCAGACCGGCAGTCTCAAGATAGTTGCTCACCACCCTTGAACCCGGAGCGAAGGAGGTCTTAACATAGGCCGGAACTTTCAGGCCGCGCTGGACTGCCTGGCGGGCCATGAGACCGGCACCAATCAGAACATTGGGGTTGGAGGTGTTGGTGCAGGAGGTTATGGCGGCGATCACCACGGAACCGTCTCCGATTTTCTCAGGGATGTTGTGCAGGGTGATTTCGATATCGCGTTTTGCCACAGCGCTACAGTCCGGTTTCCTGGTAGTGCAGGAACCGGATTCATCGAGAAAGGTAGAGATGTTCTCAAGCGATGCATCACGGTTATAGGTGCAGCCCAGAATGTCGCCAAAGGTGTCTTTCATCTCGGAAAGTGGCACCCTGTCCTGGGGCCGGGCAGGGCCGGCCAGAGATGGTTCGATGCTGGAGAGATCGAGTTCGAGAGTGGCTGTGTACTCGATGGATTCATCCTCTTCATAAAAAAGTGCATTCGCGATGCCGTATGCTTTGGTTCTGACAGCTTGTTCGGATCTGCCGGTAATCTCGAGATAGTCGAGAGTGGCCTCGTCCACCGGGAAAAATCCGAGGGTTGCCCCATATTCAGGGGTCATATTTGAAACGGTGGCCCTGTCGGGGATGGAGAGGTTCTTGAGACCGGGGCCGAAAAACTCTACGAACTTTTCTACCACTTTATAGTTGCGTAGCATCTCCGTAATGGTCAGCACCATGTCGGTGGCGGTGATGCCGGGCTTGAGACAGCCTGTGAGGCGCACGCCGATAACTTCGGGGATCGACATGTAGTAAGGTTGACCAAGCATTACCGCCTCGGCCTCGATACCGCCAACTCCCCAGCCCATGACTCCTATGGCGTTGATCATAGGTGTGTGTGAGTCGAGCCCGACCACTGTATCGGGATAGGCGAGGGGCTGTTTGTCGCCTGCCTGGTCTGCGGCTATGACAACCTGGCCGAGATGCTCGAGGTTCACCTGGTGGCAGATGCCTGAGTTTGGCGGGACTACCTTGAAGTTACTGAAACTTTTCTGAGCCCATTTCAGTAACTTGTATCTTTCGCTATTCCGTTCGTATTCCCGCTCCACGTTCTGGGTCAGACTGTAACGGGTGCCGGAGTAGTCCACCTGTACCGAGTGGTCGACCACCAGCTCGACTGGAACTGTGGGGTTGACGATATCGGGATCGCCGCCAAGTTCTTTAACAGCGTCACGCATGGCAGCAAGATCCACCACGGCCGGTACGCCGGTAAAATCCTGCATAAGCACCCTGGCAGGATGGTAGGGGATCTCGACAGGGGCATCATAGTTGGTCTGCCAGTTTGCTATGGCGGCAAGTTCTTCTGCCCTGACAATGGCTCCGTCGTAGTTGCGCAACAGGTTTTCAACCAGGATGCGGATCGAGTAGGGCAGGCGGCCTATATCGGCGAGCCCCCGGGCCTCGAGTTCTTTTATGGAAAAATAGCGGTATGTTTTTTTGCCGGCCTTGAATGTTCGCTGGTAGTCGCTGAAATCACTCCTGCTGTTTTCAGTCATAGTTTCCCTCGTCTTGCTGGATCGCAGTCAGTTAAGAAAATAATGTTTGCAATATCATACGGTCATCATGTCATCCTCTAACAGCTTGTAGTATATTATTTAATCATACGTATTACGTTTCGATTTAGCGAGGGGCAAACGTAACCTGAAGAATTCACGTGCCTGATTGGGAAATCCAATGCACGATATAAGGCCACGACGTGTCTCCGGAAGTCAGCAAAGATGGTAATCGTTTAGTGCTGTTCTAATGGAGGCTGTAGCAGCTATGAGCTGATTTTTATACGATATCATAGTTGGTTAATTATGGTGAATAATAGATGAATCATGCGTTTTTAAATGAACTGGCCGAAGCGGCGGGGGCCATCTGTGTCGCGGAGTCCGCCAGCTTCAAAGAAGTGTCGATTGAGTATAAAAGCGCCAGGGATCTGGTGACCTCAGTAGATAAAAAAGTAGAAGCCTACCTGCGTTCACGGATAGCTGCCAAATTTCCCAACCACTCAATCCTGGGGGAGGAGCAAGGGCTGCTCGATAAACAGAGTGACAGCTGCTGGATAATTGACCCGATCGACGGTACGAACTCCTATATTCAGGGACTGCCGGGTTACACTGTCTCCATTGCCTTGCAGCGAAAGGGGGAGATTGTGGCGGGAGTGGTCTATGCGCCCGTGCTCGGCCAGATGTTTTCAGCGGAGCGTGGCAAAGGCGCCTGCCTGAACAATAATAGGATTACCGTCTCGGGCACGTCCAAGCTGATCGATTCTGTATTGTCATCAGGCTTTGCCTGTATCAGAGAGGGGTTCCAGCCTGATAATCTGGGGGCATTTTCCAGAGTGATTCCAAAAGTCCGTGATTTCAGGAGACACGGTTCTGCAGCCCTCGATCTGGCCTGGGTAGCAGCGGGGAAGCTGGATGGCTATTGGGAGCAATGCCTGAATATCTATGATGTTGCCGCAGGAGTGCTGCTGGTCCAGGAAGCTGGCGGGATGTTGACGGATTATCGTGGAGGAATTGATTATCCGGCGGGAGGGTTGGTGGCGACAAACGGCTTGATTCACGAGCAGCTGCGAAAGCTGGTGGTTGAGGAATAACTGAAAGCTACTGCCAGACAGGGACTTGTTGAAGAATGGTGTATTTTATTTAACGATTTTTCCGCAACTATTTGCAATGGAACAGGAAAATGAAGATAATTTAATATTGAACTACTTCACTTGTGAAAGGATAATGATTATCAGTTCAGGTAGATTACGAGAAGAACGGGCGGGACAATTGCCTTGACTTTCGGCAATTCAAACCTGTAGGTTTTAATAGAAGTCCCGCCCTGAAGAACGCACAAAACCTATATAAAATCAAGTATTCAAGCTTGATTTCGTGATGGGATATATTTGCTCTAAAGGAGTGACTACATGGCTGAAAAACCAACTGTATTAACACCCGAAGAATTTGATTCACTTGAAGAAGAGAATGTTGAAGAAAATAATGACAAGTCCCTCGTTGTCTCGAAGGATCTGCTTCCGGAAAAACTGCTGATTATTCCCCTTCACGATCGGCCCATGTTTCCGAAGATGATGGGGCCAATTATTGTCGATGATCCAAAAGTCCAGCGGGCGTTGCTCGATGTCGGCGAAAAGTCCACCCCGATGTATCTCGGTCTGCTGCTTACCAGGCCGACCGAAGATGCCATGCCGAGGCGCCCGGAAAATCCGGAGGAGTTCTTCAATGTTGGCGTGGTGGTGCGCGTGGTTCAGGCAACCCCGCCCAGGGAGCCTGGTGAGCCTCTGACGCTGATGGCGCAGGCGCTTGAGCGTTTTGAGGTGCTGAACCTCTACCGCAAAGAAACCGTTTTTTATGCCGATGTCAATTATCTCCCTGAGGAGCAGATTGACAACACAGAGGAACTGAAGGCGTACTCTGTCGCTATTATCGATTGTATAAAAGAGCTGGTCGCGCTCAACCCCTTGTTCAAGGAAGGTTTGTCGTTGCTCATTGAGCGAATTAACCTGAGCGACCCCAGCGCATTGGCAGACTTTTCCGCCTCCATGACTACTTCTTCCGGTGCTGATATCCAGAAGATTCTCGAGCTTGAAGATGTACGCAAGCGTATCGAAGCTTCCCTGGTACTGTTGAAAAAAGAGCTGGAGATCTCCAAGCTGAAAGCGCAGATCTCCAAGCGTATAGAAGAGCAACTCTCCAAGCAGCAGCGCGAGTTTTTCCTCAAACAGCAACTGCAGGAGATCAAAAAGGAACTGGGTATAGCCAAGGATGATACCCAGGCTGAAATTGAGAAGTATGAGCAGCGGCTGAAAAAACTGCGTCCAAGCACGGAAGCGCTCGACAAGATAAAGGAAGAGATCGACAAGCTCAGGTTGCTCGGCCCTTCATCCGCCGAGTTCAACGTCAGTCGTGCCTACCTCGACTGGCTCACCGTTTTGCCGTGGGGAGTCTACACAGAGGATAATTACGACCCAATAAAGGCGGCGAAGATCCTCGACCGGGATCACTACGGACTCGAAGATGTCAAGGAGCGTATCCTGGAACTGATCAACGTCGGTATCGTCAAAGGCGATCTCAGCGGTTCGATTATTCTGCTCTCCGGCCCTCCGGGAGTCGGTAAAACTTCCATCGGTCAGTCAATCGCTAAAAGTCTGGGGCGTGAGTTCTATCGCTTCTCTTTAGGCGGTATGCGTGATGAGGCTGAGATCAAAGGCCACAGGCGGACCTATATAGGTGCCATGCCGGGTAAATTTATTCAGGCCATCAAGACCTGCAAGACCTCGAATCCGCTCATCATGCTCGATGAGATCGATAAAATCGGGGCAAGTTTCCGAGGCGATCCTGCTTCTGCGCTTCTTGAAGTGCTCGACCCTGAACAGAACAAGGATTTCCTCGATCATTATCTTGATGTGCGTTTTGACCTCTCGAAAGTGCTCTTTATCTGTACTGCGAATCAGTTGGAGACTATTCCCGGGCCGCTTCTCGATCGTATGGAGTTGATTCAGCTGCCGGGATACATCCTGAAGGAGAAAGTGGAAATCGGTGCCCGGCATCTGCTGCCCAAGCAGCTCAAGCAGCATGGGATTACCTCCAAGCAGGTAAAGATTTCCCGGGCTGTACTTACGGGTATTGCCGACGGCTGGGCGAGGGAAGCTGGCGTCCGCGGTCTTGAGAATTGTATCAAGAAAATTATTCGCAAGGCTGTCACCAGAATCGTCAAGAATCCGGACGAGGTGGTAAAAATTCAAAAAAGTGAACTGGTAGATCTGCTGGGCAAGCGCATGTTTACCGAGGGCCAGGCATTCAAGAAGCCACGGGTCGGCGTGATTCGCGGCCTGGCGTATACTTCGATGGGGGGTGCAACGCTTTACATCGAATCAATCCCGATTCCTACCGGTAATCCTGGCTTCAAGCAGACGGGCCAGCTTGGCAAGGTGATGGTGGAATCATCTGAGATCGCGTACAGCTATGTGCGTTCAATGCTGGAAAAGGATGAAAAAGCAACGGAGTTTTTTAAAAAGAGCTTCATCCACCTCCACGTACCTGCGGGTGCCACTCCGAAAGATGGTCCATCGGCGGGTATTACCATGGCCTGCTCGCTCTACTCTCTGGCGGTGAACAAACCGATTTTAAAGGACACTGCAATGACCGGTGAGCTGACCCTGAGCGGTCTGGTTATGCCAATTGGCGGAGTAAAAGAAAAAATTATCGCAGCCAAGCGCTCCAACGTCAAACAGGTGTTGCTGCCCAAGGAAAATGAGGGGGATTTTGAATTGCTTCCTGATCATATCAAGGAAGGCATTACCCCGCATTTCGTGGCGACTTTTGATGAAGTGCTGAAGGTGTGCTTTCCTTGAGCTACCAGTCAGGATCAAGGCGTGAGGAGTCGCGATTAACGCGCTCCTCACACCTCTCACCTCACGTTCTGTCTTTCAGAGATTATTCCTTACCAGATAGCGTTCGGCATCAAGGGCGGCGCAGCAGCCGGTTCCTGCGGCGGTAACCGCCTGACGGTAGACTCTGTCCATGGCATCACCGCAGGCAAAGACACCTGCCACATCGGTTCGGGATGTCCCTGGCTGGGTGATGATATATCCGGTGTCATCTGTTTGCAGGTATGCCTTGAACAGCTCGGTTCTTGGTGTGTGGCCAATGGCTACGAACAGGCCGGCGAGTTCCATCACCGAAGTATGATTGGTCCTGTTGTTGATTAGCCGTACCCCGGTGACGGCGTTATGGCCGAGCACTTCCTCGACCTCCGTGTTCCAGTGAATGTGCACGTTTTCGGTGGCAAACAGCCGTTGCTGCATGATTTTTGAAGCCCTCAGTTCATCCCGGCGAACAAAGAGGTGCACTGTCGGGCAGAGTTTAGCGAGATAGGTGGCATCTTCACAGGCAGTATCTCCACCACCGACCACACCCACCACCAGGTTCTTGAAGAAAAAACCGTCACATACAGCACAGGCACTGACTCCTTTGCTTATTAATCGCTGTTCAGACTCCAGTCCCAGATAGTTAGCCCCGGCCCCGGTGGCAATGATCACGGTATGAGTGTGATACTCTTCATCACTTTCCGTCCAGATTGAGTGGTAGCCTTGACCGGTGGCAAGATCAACTCTGGTGATGGAGGAGTAGATGACTTCGGTGCCAAAACGCTCTGCCTGCATGCGAAAATCTTCCATCATCGTTGCCCCATCAGTTCCCTGCGGGTAACCGGGGAAATTTTCAACCTCGGTGGTGGTGATCAGCTGCCCGCCCGGCTCACGACCGGTAAAGAGTACCGGTTTCAGGTTTGCCCTGGAGGCGTAGATGGCCGCTGTGTACCCAGCGGGGCCTGACCCCACGATAAGGGTCTTATGGATAAATTCTGCCATTACGGTCTCCTGTGCTGATAACTCCGGGGTGTTCGTGGTGTCGTCTGGTCTGTAACCTGAACCTCATCTGTTGGCACCATCTTGTTCTGATTACGATAACGTGCGGTATTAATTTTCAGTATAGATCAAATGGGCTATAAATTGTTATGGATTATTGAAGGGATCGCAACGCCTCCAATATTTTTTGGTTGTCAGGCACTCCTTCCTGGCGATGGCGAATGATACCTTGAGCATCGATTACATAGGTGACGCGGCCTGATTCATACATCCGTTGAACCGTTTTGTCAGGGTCGCTGATCATGGCAAAACCTATGTTGTTCTCATCTTTGAAACGTTCCAGATCTTCAAGGCTGTCGGGACTGACTCCCACTATAACGCTGTTCAGTGAGGTGAATTGTTCCAGATCACGCTGGAAAGCAAGAAGTTCATTGCTTCAGACGGGGGTAAACGCTACGTAGTAAAAGGCGAGTACCACATTTTTTCCGGCAAACCCGGAAAGGGTTATCTCCCCCATGGTGGACTGTGCGGTAAAATCGGCAGCCGTATCGCCAATGTCTGCTGCTTTGATGGTAGCAGTTGAAAATCCAACAAAAAGTGCAATTGCAAGTAGTCCAAGAGCTAGCTTTTTCATATGTACCTCCTCTTTATTGGCTTTGTGAAACAGGATGCAGTCGACAGTGGTGCGTAAAACGTAAGTGCAGATATTCGGCTGCAGTTGGCTCTTGTTAGAGGCTAGGGATGAACTGATGATGTGTCAATTGGGTAAAGTTGGACCTGGTACTGAGTTTGATTGTGCAATGGGGGGATGAGTTCGGTGTGGATATTGGTGTGAATTTGGGCGCTTGGTACTGTCCAAGAATCAACAATCCTACCTGAGAACACCTGCCTCATGCTGCCATAGGCATGACAACCATATGTCTTCACTGCAGAGCCAACTATGATAACCCTTAGTCCGCATTGACAAGTTCCATGGTTTTTGATCATGTCAGTCGTTGCTAAAGCCATGCCATGAAATGGCTTTGCTGCAGTTATTCTGTCTGACAGCTGAATAAGGGTCAGAGATAAATAGGGTAGGAGTGCGAATCGAGTTGTTTGAATTTGATTTTACTCTGGCCAGTTTGGTTTTATGTCGCCGTAATTTCCACCGGATTTATTTCTTTCGAAGGAACTGACGATTCAGATGCAGGAAAAAAGCTATGGGTAAACCTAAGGAAAACACCATTGAAAAAATAGACAACTTGAACTCAAGACTCACGGGCTCAGGCATATCTGAACCTAAGAAAGAATTGATAGCCGCCCTTGCAGAACGTTGTCACAACATGAATATCAACAAGGCCAAACTGGCCTACTTCAAAGAAATCAAACTCCTGCTGACCAAGTGCCTGGCGGCAGTCGAGAGTGGGAAAATAACAGAAGAGGCCCAGTGGTTGTCTTTGGAAAAGGAACTGCTACGGCTGCTGCATGCCAAAAACGGCTGATGGCAAAAGGAGCATATCACAGGGAGCCGATACTATTGTACCTCCTTGCCCTCTGAAACAACAGGATCAGCCTTAATCTGCCACTCACCTCTCGGGCCTGTAACCTCACAGTAGGAGGGTAAAATGCTCCGTTCATGCCAAAAATAATTAACTTCTGCTCAAAACAGCCTTTTGAGCGTTATATTCCTTTTCGTCTATCTCGCCAGCAGCAAAACGATTTCTCAAAATTTCAAGTGCGTTATCATTTTGTTTTGAACGAGTGCTGGAAAATAAACCCCTGATAATGCTAACTGCCAGATAGGCAATTAAGCCCCAGAAGAGGAGAGGAAATAACCAACCCATAAACCATGGGCCGTGGCCCCAAGATGGTCCCCAACTGCAAAAATAGTTTCCCCATTCAGTTGCGTTAGCTCCCCACATGATGACTCCTTGTACGATAAGATGGCAGTAAATGCTTAGACGTGTAAGCAATTAGTTAAAAACTATAGTTACTGTACCACTATGTGCTATGTTTGCACTAGCAGTTTTGTGAGGTTCCTTTTCACCCTGCGACCGTAGACGATTTTGAGACGTTCCAATCGCAATAGAGAGTTGGCCCAGGTATATAGAACAGAACAGGGGTATGATTAAGGCGGCATAGGCAATTTTAACAGCCAGTAATACCTTTCATGTTAAGGTTCTTCCTGTTAGTTTCTAACTCAACAAGTTAGGCTCTTCGACAAAGATCACTTCGAATAGTTGCTCCATTCCAGGATGGATGCAGATAGTATATCGCTTCTATGAAGGGAGGATGCCAATGGTCTCTCAGATTGGCAATATTTTTACAAAACAGTTATATTTTGTTCATGTCTGAATATATCGTAAAAACTTGCCCTAAATGTGACCAGCAGCTGCGCTTCCCTAAACGCATAGGGGGAGTGCTTATGGCATGTCCATCGTGCAAAACAAAATTCGCTTCTGACTTCAAGATTGGAAGTACAAACAAGATCGAGTCTCGTGGGACTTTGACTGCAATATTTGAAATACCCTCAACCCTCCTCGAGCGGATTCTTCGATTTTTCGTTTCCCGATAGCCCCATGCGGAACAGGACTGCCCTTTTACCTAATGTTGTATGGGGTAAGTTGAATAAAATGGACACCAATGTCAAGAAAACAACGACATAGAGGTGTCCCAATGACCAGGCGAATCGGGCCCAGAATCGTACCAGGTCAATATTTTCCTCGTAGGTGCTGAAGCCGAGCAGGCCGGCTGCAGCTTTTGAATAGTGGGCCGAAATTCATAACCGTCGAGGGGGCGATCTTTGTAGTCACCCAGGATTGTACCATCAAAACCTCTGGCTTTGAGTTCAGCCAGGATCTACCCCATTGAAATCGGGATGGGGTCAGTGCTCGCAGAGGGAGCCCACTCGTTTACATGCACAAATAAAACAACCCGGACATCATACACCTCATAATGTTGACGATATCCTGCAAGTTAGTGGTATGGAGAAAGGTGCAGGAGTAGTGTAGATACGGAACTGTCTGAATTTTCTATAATAAATAGTGCAATATGTTAATGGAGGCAAATGCTGCGTTGCGGCACTAGCCATCTGCCATAGCCATAACCATGGCAAGATGGCAAGCAGACAGGTTTGCACGTGAACCAGTCACATCGCAGGCCTGGCAGTCGCTGCTGCTGAGAAACAACTTGTTTATGGGTTATTGAGTTGATTTAATATAGGGCATATGCCTGACTTTCAATAGTAGCTTAATTCTGCTTGTGGACTCTTGCCTTTAGCATCTATAAATCAACGAACCAACACCACGAACCCGGAGGTGCCAGTGATCCATCAATTCGATACCCTTATCGTTGGCTCAGGAGGTGCTGGCCTGTATGGAGCTCTTGAAGCGAGCAAAAGATCAAAAACAGCAGTGCTTTCAAAACTCTATCCGGTTCGCAGTCATACCGGGGCAGCGCAGGGTGGTATTAGCGCGGCGCTTGGAAATGTGGAGGAGGATAAACCGGAGTGGCACGCCTTCGATACAGTGAAAGGCGGGGATTATCTTGTTGACCAGCAGGCGGCGAAGACACTGGCTGAAGAGGCTGTGCAGGCTGTCTACGATCTTGAGAACCGTGGCCTGCCATTCAATCGAACCCCGGAGGGCAGGATAGACCAGCGCCGCTTCGGCGGGCATACCAGGAATTTTGGCCAGGGACCGGTGCGCAGGGCATGCTACGCAGCGGACCGGACCGGTCATATGATTTTGCAGACCCTCTATCAGCAGTGCATAAAAAATGAAGTGGCCTTCTTTGACGAATATCAGGTGGTTGATTTGATATTGGCAGACGACCACTGTCAGGGGGTAGTGGTTGTGGAACTTGCCACGGGCGAGCTGCATGTCTTTGCCGCCAAAGCAGTGCTCTTTGCGACTGGTGGCTTTGGCAGGATGTTCAAGATAACTTCCAATGCCTATGCCAATACCGGAGACGGGCCTGCGGTCTGCGCGAGGCGAGGCATTCCGCTGGAAGATATGGAGTTCTTCCAGTTTCACCCGACGGGAATAAAAGGGCTGGGTATTCTTATCTCGGAGGCTGTTCGCGGCGAGGGAGGAATCTTGCGTAATTGTGATGGGGAACGGTTCATGGAACGGTATTCACCAACCCTCCTGGACCTGGCACCAAGGGATATCGTAGCCCGTTCCATCCTCACTGAGGTGCGGGCTGGTAAAGGGATTCGGGGTGACGGTAAAATAGATGACTATGTACACCTTGACGCAACCCATCTGGGCAAAGAGACCTTGATGAAGAAATTGCCGGATATAACTGAGTTCTGCAAAACATATCTGGGTATTGACCCGGCAGATGAGCCTATCCCGGTATTGCCGACCGCCCATTACGCCATGGGCGGCATACCAACCGATGACCATGGCAGGGTGATCTGTGACAATAAAGGAACAGTGGTGAAAGGACTCTATGCAGCTGGTGAATGCGCCTGTGTTTCCGTGCATGGGGCGAACAGGCTTGGCACGAACAGCCTGCTCGACCTTGTGGTGTTTGGCCGCAGAGCCGGATTGCATATCGCTGATTATGTCCAGGATTGTGAGCCTGTTGAAGTGGATGGGAGTGCGGCCGATACTGCCAGGGCGATAATCGGTCACCTGACAGAAACGACAGCTGAGGACGCACCCCATGGCGGCCATATCATGGAACAGATGCAGACCATCATGATGGAGCATATCGGCATTTATCGCAATGCAAAGGATATGCGGGCAGCGGTGAGGGATATCCAGAAATTACGTGAACGTTATCAACAGGTACGGGTCCAGGATTCCAGCAAGAGTTTTAACACCGATCTGCTCGAGGTGATCGAATTGGGTAACCTGCTTGATTTGTCACTCATTACTGCGGCTGCCGCGCTGGACAGACAGGAGAGCCGCGGAGCCCATAGCCGGGAGGATTACCCCGAGCGGGATGATGAAAACTGGTTGAAGCATTCCCTGGCCTACCTGGAAAATGAGTCAGTGCGTATGGACTACAAGAAGGTGGATACTTCGATCTGGGAACCGAAACCACGAACATATTGATGTCCCCTAAAGGTGCAGCCTATGAATATCATATTGAAAATACAGCGCTTCAACCCTGATGCGGATAAGGAGCCTTATTTCCAGGAATTTTCTGTAGAGGTTGATCCGAATGACCGGCTGCTTGACGGTTTGATGAAGGTGAAACAGTTCCAGGACGGCAGCCTGTGCTTTCGCAAAAGCTGCGCCCACGGGGTATGCGGTTCAGACGGTATGCGGATAAACGGGAGTGACGGCCTGGCCTGTAAAACACTGGTGAAAGATGTGGCCGGAAAAGATGGCGAGGTGGTGACGGTGGAGCCGCTCGCTCACTTACCGGTCCAGAGGGACCTGATTGTTGATCAGGCCGATTTTTTTGAAAAGTACCGGGCTGTGAAGCCGTTTCTGATCAGTGATACAGAGAGTGAGGGAAAGGAGCGTGTACAATCCCAGGATGAGCGTATGGTATTCGATGATACCACCAATTGCATTCTTTGCGCCTCATGCTATTCTGCCTGTCCGGTATTGGATGATGAACCGGCGTTCATCGGTCCTGCGGCGATTGTGCAGGCCTATCGCTTTCTGGCCGATTCAAGAGATAGTGGCACCAGGGAGCGGTTTGATGTACTCGATACTCCCAACGGGGTATGGCCATGCGAGAACCATTTCAAATGCACCAAGGCGTGTCCACGATCTATCATGATTACCAAGCGGATCAATCAGACCAAGCAGATGATCAAGAAAGATAACGGGTGAGAAGTAAAGGTGGGAGGGGATGAACTTGCGTATACAGATAAATCGATATTTATCTGTTTATACTCCTATCCCACTCACAGCCATCTCCTGATGCTTAGATCGGCTTAATGCGGTACCTCGAACGGGTCGAGCAGCAGATCTGCTCCTATAGTGTCATCCGCTTTAACATCGGGGTTGGAATTGAGAATACGTGCACAGGAATTCCAGCGCAGTACCGCGTCCTGATTCTTCGGGTCGCAATCGGTAAGGGCTTCCTCATAGGCCTGCATGGCTCGTTCAAAGCAACCGTGAGCAGCAGTTCCGCCACCGGGGCCGCCCTGACGGAGATGATATTTGGCCCTCCGTTCATAGATAATGCCCAGGTAGTAAGCTTTGCAGGTTGTGCTTTCAATCCGGCTCAGTAGTTCCCTGGCCTGTTGAAATGAAGGATTGAGTCCGGAGTGAGCGAACTTGTCGGTCAATGCCAGCAGCAGGGTTATAAGCGCCTCCTGATGTTCCGGCTCTGTGGCCAATATGTCGAGGCAGATTGATTCTGCGTCCTCAGGTTCGTTGAGTAAACGGTACTTGTGTGCTTTTTCCAATGCTGCGGAAATCGCTCCACGCTCAAGTTTTTTCAATTCAAGCATCGTATAATCCTCATTTGACAAGCGGTAATATGTGTTAGGCTTGAGAGAATTATATGGCCGGTAGCCAGATTTACAAGAGCAGAGAGGCAGTTGCCACATTGCCTGGACTGGTTTTTTCTACTCTGGAAGCAGGTCGTAGAAATAATTTAAAATGTCAGTGCGGCTAACCACTCCAATTACCTTCTCATCCTGGACAACCGGGAAGTGGCCGATATTTTTTTCCAGCATCAGGCGGCCGATCTGGGAAGGGATAGCGTCGGGCGGAATGCAGGTGAGGTCCCTGGCCATGTACGCTTTTACCGGTTTATTCCAGTGTTTTTCATGTTTGAGTTTTTTGAAATCCCAGAGAACCACAATCCCTTGTAATTTGTCATTTTCAATCACCATTACACTGCGAATATGTTCGTTGGTCATGAGTGAATGAACCTCATGCATGGGAGTGTCGGGTGAGACCGATTGAACAGGAAAGGACATCAGGTCTGCGATACGGATACTCTCTTTCTGCTCAGACTCCAGAAGGCTGATTATTTTTTCACGTACAGACTCAGGACTCTGTTCACTGGTCTTGATGGTGGCCGAGCCAGCACCCGCATGGCCACCACCGCCGAGTTTGCTCATTATCCAGCCAATGTCGATCATCTCGACACCGCTTCTGCCGATCACGGTAGACCTTCCATTGGTGACGAAAATCACGAAGATTGCGTCAACGTTGATGATGGAGCGGTACATATTGACGATACCGGAAAGTGTCGTGACCTTATCTTCGAGGGTGATGATATTGAATCCGATTTTGAAACTGTTGATGGTCAGCTTTTCAGTGGCCTTCATCATCTCAAAGAGAACATCTTTTTGCTTCTCTTCGTATGGGGGATTGAGAAAATATGATGCGACGTTGAGGTCGGCACCATTTTCAAGCAGCCAACCGGCGGCATAGGCATCCTCCGGAGTGGTCGAAGGGTAGGTGAGATGACCGGTGTCTTCATAGAGCCCGAGCAGCAGCACCGTGGACATCAGCGGGTTCAGCTCCATTTGGCGCTTTTTCAGTTCCCGGATAAAAAGCGTGACGGTGGCACCAACGTCCTCCTGGCAAACCATGTCCGCTTCGATGTCTCCTCCGTGCATATGGTGGTCCCAGAGGTGAATTTCGAGATCATCCCTGTCCCGGAGTTTTTCCATGCGCTCCAGTCGTGACCAGTTCGGGGTATCAACTACTATGAGCCGTTGAACCTGGTCGTGTTGGATCTCTTTGGGCAGGATGAGATTGAATGCGGTTTTATGTGTCGAAAGAAATCTGCGGACGTTACGGCTGACCTCCTTGGGCACAACGCCGACGCTGCCGGGGTAGATGAGTGTCGCTGCTATGATGGACGCGAGCGCGTCAAAATCGGTCTGCTTGTGAGTGGCTATAATCTGCATGAATACAGTTGAAGTCGTGCTATATGTTTATGCTGGCATCGCTGTCAGCAGGGCTTTTTCAATCGTTACTGGCGTGCAGTTCTGTACGCCAGACCTTACGAATGACACTACCATACTTTGGAAATAGCGCAAAGATTGTCTGGGGCCTGAAGAAGAAATGATGGTGTTCTGGTTGAGAGCTAATTGCCTGCCTTTATTGGTTATTGCAGACGCAGGCAGACGTGCCGGGGCAATGGGGCGCACAAGTGGTAGAAAGCTTGGGTGGTGCAGCACAGGGTTGGCATCCACTTGGTGGTAATTTCCATCGATCCAGACAGATGAGAAATGGTTCCTGTCGAAGCGGTGTAACTGCCTTGCCGGTTATCTGAGTTGGTAGACCGGCCTCAGTCCGGGCTGCAGATAATATGGCATCATTTTGTCCGCTAACGCACTGAGGTTGGCTTGTCTGTTGCCGGGTGAAGGGTGAGTAGAGAGAAACTCCGGTTGGCTTGAGCCACCAACCCGGGCCATTTTCTCCCAGAGAGTTACGGCCGCTTTGGGGTCGTAACCTGCCCGGGCGGCAAGTTCGATGCCTATCACGTCAGCTTCGGTCTCTGCAGTTCGCGAATTAGGCAGAGTGATGGCCATTGCAGCAGCCATGGCGCCGCCGCTCATGGCGAGCCCTGAATAGGCGCTGTCCTGGGTTGCAACAGCGACGCCCATAAGTCCCATCTGGGTGGCCATTGCCATGGACATCTTCTCTGCGGTATGGTTGGCAAGGGCGTGTGAAACCTCGTGGGCCATGACCTGGGCAAGCTCGTCATCGGTGGGGTTGACTTTGTTGAGTAAACCAGTGTAAACGGCCATTTTGCCGCCGGCCATGCACCAGGCGTTGACTGTTTCAGGCTCATCGATCACTCGAACACTCCAGTCCCAGTTGCGTGATGCGGGAAAAAGTTGAATAGCCTGGGCGATAACCCTGCCGGTGACTTCACGCACGCGGGCAGTGGTGGCCGGGTCCGGGTCAAGCTTCCCTTCTTTCTGCAGCGGTTGCAATGTCTGAACATATGCTTCCTGGGAGGCGCTTATGGCCTGTTCAGGGGAAACCAGCATAAGCTGGGAGCGGCCGGTGGGGCTGGTGGCGCAAGCAGTGAGGGTGAAGAACAGAATTATCGGAATAAACCAGCGTTTCATTGCATTATCCTGTGATTTAGGCTGAATCTGGGAATTTTAAATCAATGTAAATATGTGTAACGTTTCCAGAGGGGTAAATGCAAGAGGTAAAAGCCTCATTTTTTCAGGCGAAATACTCAGGCGGGTTGAGGGAAGAAGGTTAAAAAGGATTTGCCGGCGCAGTTTCGTGGGATCGAAGGGCTATCGTTTCTGTTCAGTTTGTGGATGTGAAACCAACCAGTTATTGGCTGGATTCGCTTCGATGAGCTCCTTGATCCGGACCGTGCTGTAATAGTTGTGTTTGACAAAAGGATCCTGATAAATAATCCGCTCAGCCGCAGTTAAATCAGCCGCCCGTATGATCTGGATCGCAGAATCATCGTCGGTAAAGGGTCCACATAGCTCAAGGACCTTCTCATCATAGAGTTTCTGCAGATGGTCAATGTGCTCCTGCAGCAACCCCTCAGAGAACCGGTCCTTGCTTTTACTTGATAGTATTGCGACGAATTTTTTCAATTCATTGTCCAAGGGAGATCGTGTTTTAGAGGTCGGAGAATTGGAGATTGAATCTACGTGCGGGGTACCTGGAGAACAGCTGATTTGTTCCAAGGCGAAGTATCTTGAGGAAATCAGTCGGAGCGATATACTGAATATCGAAGTCTCACTTCGTTCGCTCATCTGCGAACATTGATTTCCTCAAGATAACGAAGATCTGGATAAAAGGAGCATTCTCCAGAATTACGAGTTGATCATCTCCTCCTGCACCATCCTGTCAATATAATCCAGTACAAACTGGCGTTGGATGGGCGTTGCATGGGCAATACAGCTGCAATGCAGGTTGGAATGGCTGCGAACCAATAGCTCAAAGCGAACCCGGTACTGCTCAACCTCTACAGCGAGGTAAAATGGTCCATGGTCTTCGTGGCCCTGCTGGGCCTCGGAGAGAAGGTCGGGAGTTAAAACGATCCAGTAGAGGCCGATCATCGGTCCGGCGGTAAGGGTTCGTTTAAGGTAGGAGTCGATATTATCTCGCTCCATAGGGGAAAGTTCATCAATAACAAACTGGCGCATAAGATCGTATTGAGTAAATGTCTGGTCTGCCCTGGCAGGTGATTAACTCCCTGCCTCATGTTTTGGCCGGTTCAGACCGTACAGGAAAAATTCTCGCACCGGCATGCGAAAGCCTAAAAGAATTCTCAACATACAAAAATCCCCTCTTCCTTCAACAGGGAAAAGGGGATGAGAGTTTAATATTTATCTGAGATATAGATCAGATATCAAGCCACGTTGCATCGCTATTAAGATCTTCGCAGCCGTCATCGGTAACCAGTAACATGTTCTCCAACCGGATTCCACCCCAACCGGGTATATAAATGCCTGGTTCGGCGGTGACGATCATGCCCGGTTTCAGCTTCTGGTTGCCAATTTTAGAAAGCCGGGGTGCCTCATGTACCTGCAGGCCGACACCGTGGCCAAGACTGTGGCCGAAATACTTGCCATATCCGGCATCATCGATCACATCCCGGGCAGCCTTGTCCGCTTCTTTTCCGGTAATGCCCGGTCGTATTGCCGCGATGCCGGCACGTTGTGCTTCACGAACGATCCGGTGGATCTTTTTGTATTTCTTTGATGCCTTGCCGGGGACAAAGGTGCGTGTCATGTCAGAGCAGTAGCCCTTCAACACCAGTCCCATGTCGATCGTCAACGGCCGGTCTCGCATCACCATCTGGCGGGAAGGAACCGCATGGGGCAGGGCGCTGTTATCGCCGGAAGCGACTATTGAATCAAAACTGGCCGATTCCGCTCCCAGCTTGCGCATGGTCTGCTCGATGGCAAGGGCCACCTCAATCTCAGACATCGAGCTGGAGATTTTTGGAAAAACCTCCTGAAAAACCTGCTCGTTCAGGCGCACCGACTTGCGGATGGCGTCAATTTCATCGCCATCCTTGACCTCCCGTATTTTCTCGATAACTCCAGAAAGCGGGATTAATGAGACACCGATTTTTTTGAACGCTTTCCCGTAACTCACATAGCTCGAGTGCAGCAGATAGTCGGTCTCGAAAGCGAGACGTTGGATCTCCATCTTCGGCAGCAGTTTTTTCAGGAGCGCCAGCAGCCCCCGGGTGTAGATTTTAACCTTGAAGCCATCTACGTCGTTCTCAGCCTGCTGCATATAGCGAAAGTCAGTGAGCAACAGTCCTTTCCCTCTGGCGGGGATAAGCAGCACACCGGAGCTTTCTGTTATGTCGTGATCTGACGCGGTAAAACCGCTCAGGTAACGCCTGTTGCTGGGCTGGCTTACCAGTATCGCGTCTATTTTTTTGCGGCGCAGTTTTTTCTGCAGTGCCTTGACTCTACCGCTATAGTCCATGGGATACTACTCCAGATTTTGTACTGAAATGGTCTGAGGTTAGACTAAGCCGAGCTGCTCGAGGATCAATTCCTTACGCTGATCCATTGCCTGGAGATACTGGCCATTAAGATCCTGCTGCATCTTACCCATCTCTTCACCATATTTGGGGTGCATGGAAGCCCTGAGCTGACCAGGATCGACACCCTGGGCTGCATACTGCTGTTCAAGCTGACCGCGCAACGCCTCTTCAAGCTGTTGCACGACCTGCTCCTTGTGCTGATTGTACTGCTGCAGAATCTGCTGCAACTCTGAACAGGTTTGAGATACAGCAGAAACACCGAGAGCACCGGCAAGCTCCATAACACCGTTTAATGAGGCTTCTGCACGATCTTTGACTTCTTCGTCGCGCGGTAAGGTGATGTTGCGCATCAGGATATCAGCAGCGCCTTTGTAGACAGCCTTCTGAGATTCGGCCGGTTGTTGAGCCAATTCCCCGGCAAGATCGGTGACTTTTCCGCTTAAAAAGTCTGCGGCAAGGCGCATTCCTGCTTTTTCAAATTCTTCGTCATTGTTTACCGTTTCGGAGTTGGCGGTCATTTTCGCCATACGCTCCATAACCAGATCCATGGTACTTTTTATCTCAGCCATAAAACACCTGTTGTGTTGAGTAATGAAATTTAAAATAAAATAAACACGGAGTTTACAATACACACCCATGGAGCGCAAAGAAAAAGGAGGGCCTTCATCGACGCTTCAGTCGTGTGGTTAAGTGAATGATTTTTCGTTTTTGTATCAGTTTTTGCGTTGCATGCGCGCTGCGAAAAAACCATCGATAGATGATGAAGGTCGCGGGCAAAAACATTTGTCTTCTATGAACTTTGCAGCCGGTTCCGGCAAGGTGTCTCTGCAGTCGCAAAGAACAAATTCAGGATGCTCCAACAGGAAGTGGTCGACTACCTGGCGGTTTTCTTCCGGTTCAAGAGAGCAGGTCGCATACACCAGTATACCATCTTCGGCCACCAACTGTGAGGCCAACTCAATAAGTTTACTCTGGGTTTGCTGATAGCGCTTGAAATCACTTTTTTTCCTGTTCCAGCGAATATCAGGGTGTCTGCCGATGACACCGGTCCCTGAACAGGGGGCATCAATCAACACTCCGGAAAACTTTGACTCAGAATCCCGGGCGAATTGCTCAAGTGGCATGGGATACAGTGCAACGTTTCTATCGGGAAAGAGCCGCACCATATTTTCATGGAAGAGGTTCTGACGGTGTTTTTCAGGCTCCACCGCCACAACTTCCGTTGTATTTTGGGTTAGCTGGCAGATGTGTCCCGTCTTGCCGCCAAGTCCGGCGCAACAGTCGAGGTAACTGCCTGATTCTTTAAATGGGGCGAGCAGCAGCGTCGCCAGTTGAGCAGCCTCATCCTGAACCTGGAAGTACCCCTCCTGATAACCGGGAAGCGCAGTGACAGCACCTTGGAAATCCCAGAGGACCACGCTGTCCGGAGCATAGCTCCCGCTCGTGGCGTTGATGCCGAGCTGATTGAGTTGTTTCAGGTAGTGCTCTTTTGAGACCGTTCCGGTATTGACCCGCAGAACCAACTGCGGTTCAAGGCTGTTGACGGCACAGATTCGCTCCATCTCCTGCCGGCCATACTGTTTGATCCAGCGCTTGGTGAGCCAACCCGGGTGATTGAGAAATGGCCGTCTATCGGGATAACGGTCCTGCGGTCCGGGAAGCTGTTCCTTTTGCCGCGTTGCGCTTCGCAGCACACCATTTACAAAACCGTGCAGATGGCTACCTGGCCTGGCCTTCTTTACAGCGTTGACCGCTTCATTGACTGCGGCGGATTCAGGAATGCGATCGAGGCAGAACAACTGATACAAACCAACCAGCAGGGTCGCATGAATAAATGGTTCGAGTTGCTGGAAGGGCTTTCTGGCTAACAGGGAGAGCAGGTGATTAAGGTATTCCCGTCGGCGTAACACGCCGTAGACCAGATTCATGGCCAGCCCTCTCTCAGCACCCGTAATCTGGTATTCCAGGGTAACCGAGTCGAAAAGTGGCTTGAGGGGCAGCTTGCTCTGCTGCAGACGGACGAGGGTTTCGGCGGCTGCATAGCGGCTACTGAAGGGAGTGCCTTTGGCTATGTTACCTGTAGCTCGGGATTTTGTTGTCACTTGGCTGTTCGTTGAAATGGTTGACCACTTTGCGGGCTTGCTCTTTTGTACTTTATGAACGGTCTGCGGGTTTCGGGTAATAGTAGAGAGATAGAGGTGAATTGCAATCATTAAATTCGAAGCAACAGAGATACTGCAAAATTGGAAGATGACGGCTGGGCGGCGCTGGTTAAAGTTCGTTAAAAATAAAAATACGCAAGCAAAGTTTTCAAAAATGTAAATCTCGAGCCTGTATATTGCGTAAATGTAACAAAAATGCTGGAGCCGAAATGGCAGGTGTGATACTGTTCAGCCCAGACGGATTTTGGTAACCATTTGTTAATCCAATGATTCCGGGTTGGAGGTGGACATCATCTTTTCCCTGGCATGAGAGGGGGCCTGAACTGGCACGTGAATTGATAAGAACACTGCCAGGCATTGCCTGAAATATGGTTACCAAAAGAAAGCTGGTTGATGCGCAAATCATTTCACATTACGGAGTCGATATTATGTTTGAGTCACCCTATATATTGTTTTTGGGAGATGCACCTGATGGACTGGCGGCAAAGGTTGCCCAGGGGATATATGACTGGCGCCCGGAGGCAGTAGCGGGCCAGTATCGTATGGAGGGTTGTAAGGCGGATCTTGGGATTGGGGATATCTCAATCGACGATGCGGTGCTTGCGGGAGCAAAGACTCTGGTCATAGGGGTGGTAAACAGGGGCGGTGTGATTTCATCTTCCTGGAAATCCGTGTTGCTGGAAGCCCTAGAGAAGGGGATGGATATCGCCTCGGGCCTGCATAACCTGTTGAAAGATGAACCTGAACTGGTGGCAGCGGCCGAAAAATATGGTCGTAGCCTTTATGATGTACGGGTACCGACGGTAGATTACCCGATTGCCAATGGTAAAAAGCGTAGCGGCAAGAGATGCCTCGCCGTCGGTACGGACTGTTCTGTGGGCAAGATGTACACAGCCCTTGCGATGGATAAAGAGATGCGCAGGCGTGGGGTTAAATCGACTTTCAGGGCAACCGGGCAGACCGGAATACTTATCACCGGTGACGGAGTGCCGCTGGATGCGGTTGTGGCGGATTTTATGGCCGGTGCCATCGAGTGGCTGACTCCTGATAACGATCCGGATCACTGGGATCTGATAGAGGGGCAGGGAAGCCTCTTTCATCCATCCTATTCAGGTGTTACAATGGCTCTCGTTCATGGTGGCCAGCCGGATGCGCTCATACTTTGCCATGAGCCTACCCGTGAGCATATGCGTGGTCTGCCGGGCTATAGTCAGCCTTCGCTCGAAGAATTGCGCGATGTGGCGCTGCAGCTGGCACGGGTGGTGAATCCGGAATGTGTAGTGGCTGCGGTTTCCGTGAATACCCAGCATATGGATGAGGAACAGGCTCAGGTTTATCTCTCTGGCCTGGAAGAACAATTGGGACTTCCGGTTGTGGATCCGTTCCGACAAGGGGCACAAAGACTGGTTGAGGCGCTGTTATGATACTACGGGTATTTCGGGAAGTCTTTCCCCTTGCACAACCGTTCACCATCTCAAGGGGCTCCCGCACCGAGGCGGTGGTGGTGCGGGTTGAGATCGAGAGTGACGGCGTGATCGGTCAGGGCGAGTGCGTTCCATATCCCCGTTATGGCGAGACCGTGGCTGGGGTTATGGATCAAATCACCGGTTTGCCGACATCTTTTACCCGGCAGGAACTGCAGGATCTGCTTGCCCCCGGTGCTGCCAGGAACGCTGTGGACTGTGCCATGTGGGATCTTGAGGCCAAGCTGAAAGGTCGTCCGGTCTGGCAATTGGCCGGGCTTTCCGAACCTAGCTCAGAAGTTACGGCCTATACCCTTTCTCTGGATACTCCCGAGAATATGGAAGCCGCTGCCCGGAAAAACAGTCACAGGCCGTTACTCAAGACCAAGCTGGGTGGCACCGGTGATGTGGCAAGAATAGAGGCGGTACGGCGCGGCGCTCCCGGGGCCAGGATTATAGTCGACGCCAATGAGGGCTGGTCAATTGAGACCTATGGTGAACTTGCGCCGGTGCTGGTCAGGCTGGGCGTGGAAATGGTCGAACAGCCGTTGCCTGCCGGTGAAGATGAGGCCCTGACAGATATAGAAAGGGTGTTGCCGGTCTGCGCTGATGAATCCTGCCATGATCGCAGCTCTTTAGCCAAGCTTGTCGGCAAATATGACATGATAAATATCAAGCTCGACAAGACCGGTGGGCTTACCGAGGCGCTGGCCCTGAAAGAAGAAGCTGAACGGGCAGGCTACCATATAATGGTGGGTTGCATGGTTGGTTCTTCACTGGCCATGGCTCCTGCTGTGCTGGTGGCACAGGGATGTGCGGTTACAGACCTGGACGGCCCGCTCTTGCTGGCCCATGATCGGCCGGATGGTTTGAAATACGATCAGGTAGGAGTGCATCCTGCAACGAAAAGCTTGTGGGGTTGATAGAGAGTAACTGATAGCTGGAGACAGCGATTGTAATTATAATATCTTATGAAATTATCCGAAGCAGCACATTGTTTTAAGGTGAGTTTTCTGAACTTATACAAGGAAAAGGTTACGAGATGAGCAGAACAGTATATGTGAATGGCGACTATGTGCCGGAAGAGGAGGCCACTGTCTCCGTTTTTGACCGTGGTTTCACTTTTGGTGACGGTGTATATGAGGTTACCGCAGTTCTGGACGGAAAGCTTATCGATTATGAAGGGCATGCCAACCGGTTACAGCGCTCTTTGAAAGAACTCGGCATGAAGATGCCGGTCACTCCGGACCAGATGCTGGAAATTCATCGTGAGCTGGTGCGCAGAAACGATGTGGCGGAAGGGTTGGTCTACCTGCAGGTGACCAGGGGGGCTGCCGACAGGGATTTTGCATACTCTGATGACCTTACCCCAACCCTGGTGCTCTTCACCCAGGCCAAGAAGGTGAGTTCTGTAAAAGCCGGCATCAAAGTGATCTCCGCGCCGGATATCCGCTGGGGACGCCGGGATATCAAAACAGTGCAACTGCTTGCCCCATGTATGCTGAAGATGTTGGCGAAAAAGGAGGGCAAGGACGATGCCTGGATGGTGGAGGATGGTTATGTCACCGAAGGTACTTCCAACAATGTGTACATCGTCACTGCCGATGATACCATTGTTACCAGAAATCTCTCAAACTCGATTCTCCATGGCATCACCCGTTCTGCAGTCCTGAGACTTGCCAAAGAGCAGAATATGCAAGTGGTTGAGCGACCATTTACCATCGAGGAAGCGCAACAGGCCAAAGAGGCGTTCATGACTTCCGCCACGGCCTTTGTTTATCCGGTTGTGGAAATTGATGGTGTTAAGCTGCATGACGGCAAACCTGGTGCGGTCTCAAGAAGATTGGGACAACTGTACCTTGAAGAAGGCAGGAAGAACGCAATGTAAACGCTATTCAGGTTTATCACAGCCTTCTCCAGGAAATATAAAAGCCGTCCATTCCGGGGACGGCTTTTTTTATTTCCTGGATCGGAGATTATTCATTCGTTCAGGATGTGTCCTTTTAATCACTGTTTTCCGGTCTTGCATTATGATTTTTTTTGCCTGGCGATGAATAACAAAAATGTAAATGTTGTAAAGTCGGGAGAAGGGTCACGTAATCCGGTTGGCAGGGGTAGAGCTGTTAATGCAATATTGGCAGGAGCTTCAGTGAAAAATGCTGCGTCACAAAATTGTGGTAAGGTCTGTTGGCACCCCTTTTGGCCGTGTGTGGTTCCTGCAAAATTGTAATGTGGTCTGACCGCCATTGGTTGCTAAATGGCAGCTCGATACAGAAAAAACAGTATTTTGGTAAAAGAGTTCATTACTAAAATGTTGTAAACACGATAATGTTGACTTTGGTGCGCTTTTTCAGAACATAGAAGTGTGGTTGCTGGCACAACCCTTGCTAGTCAAGATGTGCGTCTTGCAATAAAGAGAATGTAATAAATGATATTCGGGTTCTGTCGGATACCACGGCAGTTGGATTTACGCTTCGGGGGGAAAGAGATGACGGGACGTAAGCAAGGTGCTGACAGGTGGTTTGAAGATGTACAGTTTGAGATAATGAACAGAGCAACTACAAAATTCAGGAGAACGTAATGAAGAGAATTACCCGGACACTTACAACTGCAGCACTGACGCTTTGTCTTTCAGCCGGCCTCGCCCAGGCAGCTACCAAGGATGAGGTTCTGAAACGCGGCTACCTGCAGTGCGGGGTCTCAACAGGTCTGCCGGGATTTTCCAATCCGGATGAGAAAGGAAACTGGACCGGTCTCGATGTTGAAATGTGTCGAGCCGTGGCTGCCGCAACACTGGGTGACGCCACCAAGGTTAAGTTCGTACCGCTCACAGCCAAAGAGCGATTCACCGCCCTGCAGTCAGGCGAAGTTGATATTCTCTCTAGAAACACAACCTGGACCCTCACCAGAGATTCTTCCCTCGGTCTGAACTTCACCGGTACCAGTTATTACGATGGACAGGGATTCATGGTCTCCAAAAATCTCGGGGTCGCAAGCGCACTCGAGCTTGATGGTGCGGCGGTTTGTATCCAGTCCGGTACCACAACCGAGCTGAACCTTGCCGATTACTTCAAGCAGAACAAGATGGAGTACAAGCCTATAGTTTTCGATACCTCCGATCAGACCGTTAAAGGTTTCGAAGCTGGTCGCTGTGATGTACTCACCTCCGATCAGTCCCAGCTTTACGGTCTGCGCATCAAGCTTGCCAAGCCTGAAGAGGCCATTGTGCTTCCTGAAGTAATTTCCAAAGAGCCTCTGGGGCCGGTTGTACGCCAGGGTGACGATGCCTGGTTTAATATCGTCAAGTGGAGCCTCTATGCAATGGTGAATGGTGAAGAGCTTGGTGTTACCTCAGCCAATATCGATACCATGAAAGATACCCCAAACCCCGCCGTGAAGCGTCTGCTTGGTCTCGAAGGCATCAAGGGTGAAGGTCTCGGCCTGGCAGATGACTGGTGTTACCAGGTTATCAAGCAGGTCGGCAATTACGGTGAAATGTTCGACCGCACCGTTGGTACCTCCTCTGCGCTGAAAATCGGCCGTGGCCTGAACGCCCTCTGGACTCAGGGTGGGCTGCAGTATGCCCCGCCTATCCGCTAGATCTCTCATCAGTCCATACAGCGCCATCTTCTTCAGTGTTTCGTTAGTGCGCATAGCATAATCTATAGCGCACTAACGAAAACTTCGAATATGGCGCCGTCTGAACAGATGAGGGTGGCGTCTTACTTTTTCACAAAGTCAAAATAGATCCTGGGGGCGGTTTAGTGCCACTCCCTGTGATCATGCTTTTCACCCATTGAGGGGTATGTGGGACAGCTCTGTCTTTCGTCTTCCCATGAGTTGTGGATTACTATGTCTTACCAGACCAAGAGTACAAAGCATTGGTGGAATAATGCCCAGCACAGGGCACTGCTTTTTCAGGTGCTGTTGATTGGTGGCCTGGCACTGGTCGTCTGGACCATTGCCGGCAATACCATGACCAATCTGGAAAAACGCGGCATATCTACCGGATTTAAGTTTTTAACACAGGAATCGGGGTTTGGTATTATCCAGAGCCTCGTTCCATATGACGAGTCATACAGTTTTGGCCGGACCTTTGTCGTCGGCCTTTTGAATACGCTCCTGGTATCGTTTTGCGGCATCATTCTTGCCACTATTCTCGGGTTTACTGTAGGTGTGGCGAGATTATCGAAAAACTGGCTGGTGTCGACCATGGCCGGGATCTACATCGAGATTTTTCGAAATATTCCTCTGTTGCTGCAGATCTTTTTCTGTTATTTCGCGGTATTGAGGGCTCTTCCTTCGCCAAAGCAGAGTATGTCGCTGGGGGAGACGATCTTTCTGAATATCCGTGGTCTGTATTTACCGAAACCGATCTTTGAGAGTGGCTTCGGTCTGGTGCTGGTAGTTCTGGCAATCGCTGTTGCAGTGACGATCGCTCTGGCAATATGGGCTGGTAAACGCCAGCGGGAGACTGGTCAGCAATTCAACACTCCACTGGCCGCCGGCCTGCTCGTGATTCTCCTGCCACTCGCTACATATTTTCTTGCGGGTAGTCCAGTTTCCTGGGAGTTGCCGGCATTAAAAGGCTTTAACTTCAAAGGTGGCATTTCCATCATCCCTGAGTTCACAGCGCTTCTGGTGGCACTTTCAATCTACACCGGTGCTTTTATCGCGGAGGCGGTACGCTCAGGTATTCTGGCGGTAAACAAAGGGCAAACTGAAGCTGCCTCGGCACTCGGTCTGCATCAGTCCATGGTGTTGAAGCTGGTGGTCGTTCCCCAGGCGCTCAGGGTGATCATTCCTCAGCTCACCAGTCAGTATCTGAACCTTGTGAAAAACTCCTCACTGGCAACAGCAATCGGCTATCCGGATCTCGTTTCGGTGTTCGCCGGAACGACCCTGAATCAGACTGGCCAGGCTATTGAGGTTGTGGCCATGACCATGGCGGTCTACCTGTTCATCAGTTTGACGATCTCCTTCTTAATGAACTGGTACAACAAGAAAATTATGTTGGTGGAGAGATAGAATGGCAGTAATTTCCTATACCCCTGCAATTGATCGTATGCCGCCAGTAGCCAAGGCCGGCGTGGTTGGCTGGTTGCGGCAAAACCTGTTTTCTTCCTGGATCAGTTCCCTGTTCACTGTCGTGGCGCTCTGGTTCCTGTTCAAGACCGTACCGCCGGCAATGGAGTGGCTCTTTTTCAAGGCCAGCTGGGTCGGAACCACCAGGGATGCCTGCAGCGCCGATGGCGCTTGCTGGGTATTCATTTCGGTGCGATTCGAACAGTTTATATTCGGTTTTTATCCTTCTGAGCAGTACTGGCGTGTCATCCTGGCCTTTGTGATGTTTGTGGCACTGGTCGGCTGGTTACTGGTTGAACGTACCCGGCATAAGGGGAAGGTCGTGTTTTTTGCCATCTTCATCTACCCGGTGATTGCTTACGGTCTCTTTTATGGTGGCCTGTTTGGTCTGCCGGTGGTCGAGACCCATAAGTGGGGCGGCCTGATGCTGACCCTGATCCTGGCAGCGGTGGGTATGTTCTGCTCACTCCCGCTTGGGGTGGTGCTGGCCCTGGGACGAAGGTCCTCAATGCCGGTGGCTAAGTCGGTTTGTATCTTTTTTATCGAGTTCTGGCGGGGCGTACCCCTTATTACGGTGCTGTTCATGTCTTCGGTGATGTTGCCGATCTTTATGCCCGAGGAAATAAGCTTTGATAAATTGTTGCGAGCCATGATCGGCATCATCTTCTTCCAATCTGCGTATATGGCGGAAGTTATCCGGGGTGGCCTGCAGGCTATTCCACGTGGGCAGTATGAGGCAGCGGAGGCGTTAGGCCTCTCCTATTGGAAATCGATGTTTCTCATCATCATGCCCCAGGCGATGAAGCTGGTAATTCCCGGAATCGTCAACACTTTCATCGCGCTCTTCAAAGACACCACGCTGGTATTGATTATCGGCCTGTTCGACTTGTTGGCGGTGGTGCAATCAGCTTTCTCCGACCCGAACTGGCTGGGTTTTTCCGTGGAAGGCTATGTGTTTGTGGCGGCAATATACTGGGTGTCCTGTTTCTCCATGTCACGCTATTCCATGTATCTTGAGAAAAAACTGCATACCGGACATTAACAGCAGCCGGCAACGACCAAGGAAGATAATGAATAATACGCAATTAAAGGAAGATCCGGCCATGAACAGCGAAATAATGATCGAGCTCAGGAACATGAACAAATGGTATGGCGATTTTCATGTGCTGAAAAATATCAACATGAAAGTGTACAAAGGGGAGCGCATCATCATCTGCGGTCCTTCCGGCTGCGGAAAATCGACCATGATCCGCTGCATGAATCGGCTAGAGGAGCACCAGGAAGGCGATATTATCGTCAACGGTGTGGAGTTGACCAATGATCTCAAGGGGATTGACAGGGTGCGACGGGATATCGGCATGGTGTTCCAGCAATTCAATCTCTTTCCCCATCTGACAGTGTTGGAAAATTGCTGCCTTGCACCGGTCTGGGTGCAGAAGAAACCGAGAAAGGAGGCGGAAGCAACAGCCCGCAGATTTCTCGATCGCGTGCAGATAGGTGACCAGGCAGACAAATTCCCCGGCCAGCTCTCCGGGGGGCAGCAGCAGCGTGTGGCCATTGCCAGGAGTCTCTGCATGAACCCCTCCATTATGCTCTTTGATGAACCGACCTCTGCGCTGGATCCTGAGATGATAAAGGAGGTGCTCGATGTAATGGTCGATCTGGCCGAAGAGGGCATGACCATGATCTGTGTTACCCATGAAATGGGCTTTGCCAAGACAGTGGCGGATCGCGTCATATTTATGGATGCTGGCGAGATTGTAGAAGAGAATGAGCCGGAGGAGTTTTTTAGTAATCCCCAGTCGGAACGTACCCAGCTGTTCCTGAGCCAGATTCTCTAAGGTGTGAGGCGGGAAGCTTCAAGGTAGAAGTGAGAGAGATGAGAGGGGTAAGGAGTAAGCTGTGACAATCTCCTGATGAACATCTAAAAATACGGCCATATTGCAAAAACTGTAGAGCGAGATATATTTCTACAGTTTGCAGTTGTTAAAAATGGCTGATCTGACAGTGTTTTTGAAGTTTAAATAGGCGCTGATCGCAGATGTTTGAAGGAGATAATTATGGAAAATATCAAGAAAATTAATTTGTTACAGGCTCTTGTGGTGACCTTGGCGATCTATTGTATTGCGCCGGGGTTTGTTTTAGCTGAACAGAGCGCCTGGGACAAGGTCGGGCAACAGGTTGGCGAGACGGCCAGGGCTGTGGGTGATGCTTCTGCCGAGACCTGGCAGAAGACTAAAGAGACCAGTTCAGATGCCTGGGATAAGACCAAAGACGTAAGCGGCGAGACTTGGGATAAAACCAAAGGAACAAGTCACGAGGCATGGGATAAAACAAAGGACGGGAGTTCCAAGGCTGTAGATAAAAGCGGAGACGCTCTGGAGTCAGCAGGGGATAAGGCCGCAAGCATCTGGGATAAGACCAAAAAAGGTACCAGTTCATGGTACAATAAAGCCAAAAAGAAAGTACATGATATGACCGCGCCTGAAACTACTGAGAACTAAGAAGCAGGAGAGGAGAGTACATACGGGCGTGGTTGGCTGCAACCTGACCGGCAAATTTCACGAAAATCGCAAACTACCTCATCCGGTTACATAGAGGTTGTGATTTTCACCCTCCGGGCGTCCGTGAGAAGCGCCCCTGGGATGCAGGTCGATACAACCCTCAAATTTGAGCAGGCTGTTTCAACACGCGAAATAGGCACGTTAGTGATGCAGGAAAAGGGAGAGTTTTTCGGAACTCTCCCTTTTTTTTATCGTAGTGTGCTGATATGTGAGAGAGTACAATATCTGTTGAGTAGAGCTCCTGGTAATTGGCGGGCCGCGAGCTTTAAAGAAACCGCTCTAATTCAGAGAATGGATGCCATATGGAAGGTGTTATAAAATTCAATCTCCACTATACCCAGCAACCCTGCGTCACACCGGAGATGACTGCGGAGCTGAGTGGCTGGCGGTATATCATGCATAAACTGCAGCTGATCGGGCAGGATCAGGCTCGCTATATGGGGTACGGTTTTGGCAACCTCAGCAAACGTTGTGATGATGAACCGCAAAGCTTTATCATTACCGGAACCCAGACAGGCAGTTCATTGTTTCTGCCTCATACCGAATATAGCAAAGTAACTGCCTGTGATCCGTTTGATAACAGTATCACCGCCACAGGCATGACCAAGCCATCTTCCGAAGCTCTGACCCATGGTCAGCTCTATCAGATAGATAGCGCGATTCAGTCTGTGCTGCACGTCCATTCGCCACGGATCTGGAACTATCGGGAGCAACTTGGTCTGCCGGTCACCAGGGAAGGGGCAGCCTATGGCACTGTGGAAATGGCCCTGGAGGTGGCCAGAATCTTCAGAGAATCTTCAGGTCAGAGTGCAAAGTGTTTCGTTATGGGCGGACACGAGGATGGTGTGGTCAGTTTCGGTGTATCAATCCAGGAAGCATGTGAGACAATGATAGCGGTACTCGCTCAAGCGGTGGCACTTGGAGGAGGGAAATAGGTGGTCGATGCAATCACGCCTCTCATCGCCATGGGAATGCGTTGGGAGCATGACACCTTCGCCATCCTTGACCAGACTATTCTGCCCCATGAAGAGCACTGGCTGATTTGCGATACTATAGATGACTTGATTGAGGCTATTCAACGCCTGGCGATTCGTGGTGCACCGACCATCGGCATATCTTCGGCTCTGCTCCTGGCAACTTTAGCCATACGTGGTGCATCACCTTTTGAACTCGCCAGGGATGCTGCCCGATTACGCAAGGCCCGCCCCACAGCAGTTAACCTGATAAACAATATTGATCGCCTGGTAGAGAAAATTGACAGCCCGAATTACCCGGAATCGGTAATTGAGCAAGCACAGGCAATCTTTAACGAGGACCGAGAGCTTTGTGATCGTATTGCAGATAACGGTGCAGCCTTGATAGGCAAAAATGAACGCATACTTACCCACTGCAATACCGGCGGGCTTGCAACTGCCGGAATCGGAACAGCCCTGGGCGTAATCCGCCGAGCCCATGAGCAGGGCAAGAACCCCATGGTCTGGGTTGATGAGACCCGACCGCTTTTACAGGGGGGAAGGCTCACTGCCTGGGAATGCGGCAAGCTTGGTATTCGCCATTCAATTATCTGTGATTCCGCCGCAGCAATGCTTATGCAGGGCGGCGAAGTTGATA
This sequence comes from Desulfosediminicola ganghwensis, assembly GCF_005116675.2. Classification (NCBI taxonomy): domain Bacteria; kingdom Pseudomonadati; phylum Thermodesulfobacteriota; class Desulfobulbia; order Desulfobulbales; family Desulfocapsaceae; genus Desulfosediminicola; species Desulfosediminicola ganghwensis. Next base: position 116,967 of record NZ_CP050699.1, on the reverse strand, counting down.
CCGTGCTGGTGGGTGCTGACCGGATAGCTGCCAACGGCGATTTCGCGAATAAAATAGGCACCTATAGCCTGGCAGTATTGGCTTCCTTTCATGAAATTCCTTTCTACGTTGTTGCGCCGTCCACCACTATTGATGGCAACTGCCCGACAGGTGCTGAAATTGAGATTGAAGAACGGGGCATGAACGAAGTACGCGGGGTGCCTGGAGTGGAGGGGACATGCCTGTGGGCGCCGAAGTCCAGTCCTGCGTTTAACCCCGCCTTTGATGTAACTCCCGCTGAATTGGTGACAGGTTGGGTGCTGGATGGGGGTGTATATACACGGGAGCAGTATATCCAGAATTATCAGGAAAAATCTTCGCTCTAAGGGGTGGAGTTGAAGTCAAATCCCAATTCCTTTAAACGGTGATCTGTCCTGCAGTATGGTGTTCTGGTAGAGACAGTTCATGCTCTTTTGCGCAAAGGGCTTTCTCTTTTGGCAGGCTGTCTTATCCTTTAGCTATTCAGGCAGTTGCCTGGGTGGCGCTGCCTGAACATCAGGCCGGCCCGCCAGTTACACACGCACGGGTAGGGGAAGGAGAGCCGGTGATAAAACCAGATTACCTACAGGTGACCTTATGATCGAGAAAACACAGACCGCTTCTACAAAGAATATGGATCCCTTCTGGAACTGTGGAAATTGCGGAAATACGCTGCAGGCTCCTGCCGCGCCTGAGCAATGCCCAAGTTGTTCCAAAAAATGCGAATTCAAAGATGTCAGCTGTTATACTCCCGACTGCGGTGGGCCGGGAAAAATCGATCCCAGACTCGTCTGAGGCCGGTTGGCACATGGTGATGTCCTCTCCTGGCGCAGGGGGATTTTCTGCGCCGGGATGACTGCCTGAGTCTCGGATACCTGGTTCTGGTGTTCTTAATAAGACACCGCCGCACCGTTTTTTTCTCGTTGTTGGAAAATGCTGCCATACTTTTTCTGCTTAATATCCGCTCTTCATTCCTGTCGAGAACCCCTGTCTGAACGCGTTATAATCACAAGCTAATTGACCGATTGAATTTTCCTTGATAAGTACTATCTGGAATTGGTGTGTTCTATTTAAATTCAAGAAAACCGTGATCACTCGATGAGACAGAATAACGGAGAAGTTGTAAGCCCGGCCCTGGAAGTGAAAGGCAGCGTCCTGACCATAATCACGCTGCATATTATGGAAACGCAGCCTGACCGCCTGTATCCGCAGCTGGAGAAGAAATTCGGCAAGGCACAAGCGTTTTTCAAGAATGCCCCGGTGATATTGGACCTCGAAGAGATAGATAAAAAGGGGAAGGCCGAACTGGATTTTGGTCTGTTGGTCAATACCCTGCGAGAGTTCGGCCTGGTTCTGGTTGGTGTCCGGAGCAGTGATGCCTTTTTATGTGAACGGGTGGTGGAGGCAGGCTTGGGTTTACTTCCACCGGTCAAGAGCAGAAGTAGCAAAATCGTTCAGGATGATACTGAAGAATCAGAAACTCAATCTGAATCGCGGGATAGAAAAACCGATAATGAATCCAGATCTGTAGCACCCACCAAAGTTATCAATCAGCCGGTCCGATCCGGGCAGCAGGTATTTGCCCCGGAGGGTGATCTTGTAATCCTCTCGTCGGTCAATGCCGGGGCCGAGGTGCTTGCTGCCGGAAATATTCATATTTATGGAGCACTGCGTGGGCGTGCGTTGGCTGGAATTAACGGAGATTCAACTTCACGCATTTTTAGTCTGCAGTCAGACCCTGAACTGATCGCTATCGCAGGGGAGTATATGGTTAATGAGTCACTTGACCAGAATGTACTGAACCACAGCGCGGTATTCTCCCTCAGTGATGGCAGCCTGAAGGCTCAGGTGGTTGGCTCATTCACACCGACTTGATAAATAAAAATAAATATATTCAACCTTTTATAAGGTATACGTCATGGAAGATACAATACAGCCCTTGAATGAAAAAAGACCGCTGGGTCAGGTCGTGGTTGTCACCTCCGGTAAAGGCGGTGTCGGTAAAACCACCACCAGTGCAGCGTTTGCTGCAGGCCTCGCAGTACGTGGATATAAAACGGTTGTGATCGATTTTGATGTCGGTCTGCGCAATCTCGATCTTATCATGGGCTGCGAGAGGCGTGTTGTTTATGATCTCCTAAACGTAATCCATGGCGAGGGCTCACTTCATCAGGCTCTGATCAAAGATAAAAGGATTGCCAACCTCTCAATTCTCCCGGCCTCCCAGACCCGTGACAAGGATGCGTTGACCCTGGAAGGTGTCGGTGAGGTTATTGACGCTTTGCGGCAAAAATTTGATTACATCATCTGTGATTCCCCCGCCGGTATCGAAAAGGGTGCCATGACCGCTATGTATTACGCGGATGTGGCCTTGGTTGTGGCTAATCCGGAAATTTCTTCCGTCCGTGATTCAGACAGGATGATTGGTATTCTTGCCAGCAAGAGCCGGCGGGCAGAGCAGGATCTTGAGCCCATCAAGGAACATCTGATCATCACCCGCTACGATCCGAGCCGGGTAAACAAGGGAGAGATGCTGAGTGCAGACGACGTAAACCAGATTCTCGCCATCCCTTTCTTAGGAGTTGTGCCGGAATCGGAATATGTTCTGAATGCTTCAAATTCAGGTGTACCCGTTACTCTGGCCGACACAAACGATGCGGGCGATGCCTATTTCGATGTTATCGACCGCTTCCTTGGTAAAGACCATCCATTCCGTTTTATGGATGAAGAAAAGAAAAGTTTTCTCTCCCGTCTTTTTGGAACCTGATGCCATGAGTTTATTTAACGTATTCGGATCGAAAAAACAGGGTACTGCCTCCATTGCCAAGGAACGCTTGCAGATTATCGTCGCCCATGAGCGACGACACGCCTCCAGTCCCGACTATCTGCCTCAACTCCAGCAGGATATCCTCGAGGTGGTACGCAAGTATGTTCAGGTTCATGAAGACCAGATCTTTTTAAACGTCGACCGGCAGGATGACAGTGAAGTGCTTGAAGTGAATATCATGCTTTCAGATCACTAGGGTGTGAGAGGTGAGAAGTATGTAACGTTACTTCTGACATCTTCCCTCTATCCGATAGAACAGCAAAAACCGGTCAACCATTGCGGTAGACCGGCTTTTAGTTCTGGCACGTTCTGGACATGCTAACTGCTATTTAGCTTGTTCAAGGGCAACTGAGACAGCAACAGAAGCACCAACCATAGGGTTGTTGCCCATGCCGATCAAACCCATCATTTCAACGTGGGCGGGAACGGAGGATGATCCTGCGAACTGGGCATCGGAGTGCATGCGGCCCATGGTGTCGGTCATACCATAAGAGGCAGGTCCTGCGGCCATATTATCCGGGTGCAGGGTACGTCCGGTACCGCCGCCTGAGGCGACGCTGAAGTATTTCTTGCCTTCCTGCTGACACTCTTTCTTATAGGTGCCGGCAACGGGATGCTGGAAACGGGTCGGGTTGGTGGAGTTACCGGTGATAGAAACATCCACACCCTCGAGATGATTGATGGCCACACCTTCGCGAACATCGTCTGCGCCGTAGCAGCGGACTTCTGCCCGTTCACCTTTTGAATAGGCGGTCTCGCCGACGATTTTCACCTCACCGGCAGCATAGTCGAACTGGGTCTGCACATAAGTGAATCCGTTGATACGGGAGATGATCTTGGCGGCATCCTTACCAAGCCCGTTCAGTATTACCCGCAATTGAGTCTGGCGTACCCGATTAGCTGACTTGGCGATACCGATGGCGCCCTCCGCAGCGGCAAAGGACTCGTGTCCGGCCAGAAAAGCGAAACATTTCGTCTCATCTTTTAAGAGCATGGAAGCGAGGTTGCCGTGGCCTAAGCCTACTTTGCGATCATCCGCGACGGAGCCGGGGATGCAGAAAGCCTGCAGACCTTCTCCAACGGTGGCGGCGATATCGGCGGCCCTGGTGAGATCTTTTCTGATGGCGATCGCAGCACCAAGGGTATACGCCCAGCAGGCGTTGTCAAAGCAGATCGGCTGGATGGAACGAACGATCTCGGCCACATCCACACCTTTGGCCAGGCAAATCTCACGCGCTTCTTCCAGGCTCTTCATATCATACGCTTCCAGGACCGGAGTAATCTGACCGATCCGTCTGTCATAACTTTCAAACAGTGCCATTGTCAGTCTCCTTATTCGTGTCTTGGATCGATGGTTTTAACTGCGTCTGCAAAACGGCCATAGGTGCCGGATGCGGATTGTAATGCTTCGGCGGGATCGATACCTTTTTTAATAGCATCCATCATGCGGCCCAGGTTGACGAAGGTATAACCGATGATCTCATCGTTTTCATCCAGACCGATCTCGGTAACATAGCCTTCTGCAGTCTCGAGATAGCGGGGGCCTTTGGCTGCGGTACCGTAGGTGGTGCCGGTAACGGAGCGCAGGCCTTTGCCGAGATCTTCCATACCGGCGCCGACAGGCAGCCCGCCCTCTGAAAATGCTGATTGGCTGCGGCCGTAAACGATCTGCAGGAACAGTTCCCGCATGGCGACGTTGATGGCGTCACAAACCAGGTCGGTGTTCATTGCCTCGAGGATGGTTTTACCTGGCAGGATTTCTGAGGCCATGGCGGCAGAGTGGGTCATGCCTGTGCAACCCAGGGTCTCGATCAGCGCTTCTTCAATTATGCCGTTCTTGATATTGAGGGTCAGTTTGGCAGCACCCTGTTGTGGTGCACACCAGCCAACACCGTGGGTAAGACCACTGATATCGGTTACTTCTCTGGCCTTTGTCCAACCGCCTTCCTGGGGTATGGGGGAGGGGCCATGATTTGCCCCCTGCGCAACGCGGCACATCTCCATGATTTCTGAAGTGTATTGCATGCTCAACTCCTTGAACTGGATGATAAATAAAAGTTATCTCTTATGATTTTTAGAGGTTGTCACCTGCGAAAAAAATGTGAAAGTGAACAGGGATAACCAGTGTATATAGAACTCACAAACCCCTCTAACATAATGAAATTGAATCATAATGTCATAGCATTTTTTCTGAAATAAGCCTGGTGGCATATTTGTATGGGTACACGAAGAGTTATTGTGTGGGCAAAAGGTATCAATCCGCCGGTGCGGAGTTCAGCAATACTGGATTCTGCCCAAAGAGTACCTACTGTTACCGAATGAAAACCCTGACCCTGGCCTTGTCTACCCATCGACCGGAAACCCTGCAGAGAACTGCCGAGTTGATGTCTCTCAGCAAGCTGATAGTGCTTGAAGAGCCGTCGCACCCTGACTTTTACAAGATGTTGGGGGGCCAACAGTCTATTGAAGATCACCTGCTGGAACTCGACGTCGAATATCCGCTTTTTTCTACCGAGCAGTACCGGCTGGTCAGGGACTTTCACAAACTGGGCAAAAAGGTGATGCAGGTTGAGCCGTTCTGGCATCATCTCTATCGGATACAGGATTTCCTGGCGGATGGTAATGGGCCGGCTGATATAGATCGCTCCTCAGTGGAGTTTCAGGTATATGATCACGAACGGGTAGCCACAGGGCGGTTGATAGCCTATTACAAGGCGGTGCGGGGAAAAGATTACCTGAAAATCCTAAGGGCCATGGACCTTTTCGCCCGGGCTGATGCGGCGCGCTTCAGGCTGCGCGACCAATTGCGGACGACTGAGATCATGAAGTTATTGCCGCACAGTGACAGCATCTATGTGGAAGCCGGGGCCATGCACCTGTTGCTGAAGAAATACCTCTTTCAGCAGTTAGCCGCCGAAGGCGGGGGCTGGCGGTTGAAAACACATTTCATCGAACTTGAGGAGATGCGCGCCAGTGGCTATATGGGCAGCATGGTTGCCCCGGGCGATGAATTGACCCTGGCATATATGTTTGGCAGAAAGATCAGTAAAGCCCGCGCCGAAATGCTCTGTGCCCAGACCCTGGTCTATGCCAAGCTGGTCTGGAAAGAAGAGATTCTGGAAGACAAAGAAAACTTTCCCTACACCAGAAATGACCTGGAGACCATAAAGATTGCCCGGATGCTTGATCTGAATGCGTGCCGGGAACTGTTTTTTGCATTGCGACCATTGGGCCGATCAGAAGCGGTGGAGTATGTGCAGGGCTATTTGAGAAAAAATTAAGGCAGGCGGGGAGGAGCGAGTGAGGGGCATCCCCTCACTCGCTCCTCCTGGCTTCTCATGAAGATTTTTCCGAGGGAAAAATCTTCCCGGGGTTCATGATATTCTTCGGGTCCAGTGCTCTTTTAATAGTCACCATGCAATCTCTGGTGGCCTGATCAAGCTCCATGGCGATAAAGGGTAGCTTAGTAATACCGATGCCATGTTCCCCACTTACAGACCCGCCCAGTTCAAGGGCAGCGGCAAAGACCTCTTTCAGGGTTTTGTCGACTTTGTTCTGGGTTCCCGGAACTTTCAGATCGACCATCACATTGACATGGATATTGCCATCACCAGCATGGCCGAAATTGACGATCGGCACGCCGAATTTCTCCGAGATCGCTTCGAGTTTTCTGATCATCTCGGGGATTCGGGAACGGGGTACGACAATATCTTCGTTGAATTTGTCCGGTGCTACATTTCTCAGGCTCGCACTGACACTGCGGCGCATCTTCCAAATTTTGTCTGATTCTTCAGGAGTGGTTGCGACCTGGGTGGTAACGATACCCAAAGGTTCAATGATTTCAATAATTCGGTTGATCTGTTTGGTCAGCAGTTCGGGTTCGCCATCGACTTCAATGATCAGCAGGGCTTCGGAGCTTTCGGGGATATCTGCATTCACCCCTTCCCGCAGGCACTCGAGGGTGGATTTATCCAGAAATTCAAGAGTTGTGGGAATGATCTTGCCCTTGATGATTGCCGATACTGCGCGGGCAGCACCATCGATGGAGGTGAATTGAGCCATCATGGTCTGCTTGGCTTCCGGCTTTGGCAGCAGTTTCAGGGTGATCTCGGTGATGATACCGAGAGTTCCTTCGGAGCCGGTAAAGAGCTTGGTGAGGTCGTAGCCGACCACGTTTTTCATGGTCGGCCCACCGGTGCGGATAATATCGCCGGTGGGGGTAACAACTTCCAGGCCGAGGACATAATCCTTGGTGACTCCATACTTCACACAGCGAGGGCCTCCGGCGCATTCGGCCACGTTGCCGCCCATGGTCGAAAAATCGAGTGAAGCGGGGTCCGGCGGGTAGAACAGGCCGAGAGCTTCCACATGCTGCTGAAGCTGCAAGGTGATGACTCCAGGCTGGATAACCGCCACCAGGTTGTCTTCATCCACCTCAAGAATCTGGTTCATATCGGTCAGAACCAGGACGATACCGCCCTTAATCGGCACGGTGCCGCCGCTGAAGCCGCTGCCGGCACCGCGGGGGATGACCGGGATATTTTCCCTGTTGGCGAGTTTGACGACTTGGGAAACCTGCTCTGTGGTTGACACGTGAACCACCAGATCCGGCATATGTTCTTCGCCGGTAGCGTCGTAGGAGTAGGCAATTTTATCCTCAACGGAGCCAAAGACCTTATCCTTACCTACTATGTTTTCAATTTCGCGTTGAATTGCGTTGTTCATGGCACTGCGTATCTCCTTGCGGGTATCTCTTTACGCTGAAGCCGGTTGACTCGCGTTAGGATTTTTTTTATGGGCTTTCATTGTAAAGTTTACGACAAATAGCAGCAAGAAAAGTATTGCGGCAACACTATGAATGACGAGTGAAGCAGGTTTTAACAGGAAAAAGGCCAGTACCAGCAGAGCAATACGTACCAGTGGCGGGACGGGATTTTCCATATGCCCCTGGATGGCGCTGGTGAAGCAATAGAGCCCGAGCAGGGCGAAAAATGAGATGGTGAGAACTTCGGCAAGTGAGCCGCCGAGCAGATTGGTGTAGGCGAAAAGAAGCGGTATGATATAAAGGCCTTTGGCGACCTTCCAGGATTGAAAACCGGTGGCCATCGGCGGTGTACCGGCAATGGCGGCGCCGGTGAAGGCGGCGAGGCAGACCGGCGGGGTGACGTTGGAGTCCTGGCTGAGCCAGAAGATGATCATATGGGCCGAAAGTAGGGCGAAAGTGGCTGCTTCCGGAGCAATGAGCATAGTGCGCAGGGTATCGCTCAGCTCCAGTGGCACCGAAGCAAACAATTCCCTGGCCTGGGCCAGGGGCATGACCTGGCCCAGAAGCTCAGCTTTGTCGGGGACCGCCATCATGAAGATCATTTTAGCGTCTTCACTCAGCATACCGCTGGCGATGGTCTGGGTGATCTGGCCGTCTGCGATGAGTGTATAAAGCGCCGGGGCGGACAGGGTGCCAAGCACGATATAGGAAGCAGTGACCGGCAACCCCATGCCGAGCACCAGCGAGGCCAGGGCGATAAGCAGGATGGCTATCAGCATGTTGTCACCGGACCATTCGGTAATCATCAGTGAAAAGGTGTTGCCGATTCCGGCGGTGGCGATAACATTGACAACCAGGCCGACACTGCAGAGCAGGATGGCAGTCATCACCATATTGCGCGCACCCAGGGCCAGCGCCTCCATGATCGCCTGAACACCCATCCTGTTCGGGGTCATCCACGATGAGACGACAACAGAGAGAATGGCAAAGCCTGCGGCGTAGGTGGGAGTAAAGCCATAAATCAGCATACCGATCAGGATAGATACCGGCAGCAGAAAGGGCAGGCCGCCTTCTTTCAAAACTTTCATGACGCCCAGTTTTTCATCTTCGACGATACCTATACCGGTACGTTTAGCCTCGATGCGCACGAAAAAACCGACTGTGGCGAAATAAAGTATCGCGGGCAGGATCGAGTAGAGCACGATGGTGGTGTAAGGGATCTGGGTGTAACTGGCCATTACAAAGGCGCCGGCACCCATGATTGGCGGCATAAGCTGACCGCCGGTAGAAGCCGCTGCTTCAACACCTGCGGCGAAGCGGGCTTCAAAGCCTGCCCGTTTCATCAGCGGGATGGTGATGACTCCTGTGGAGGCTGTGTTGGCCACAGCAGAGCCGGAAATGGTACCGGTAAGCCCGGAAGCAAAAACCGCCACCAGTCCGGGGCCCCCAATCATCCTGCCGGCCACGGCCCTGGCAAGATTTATGACAAAGTCCCCGGCTCCGGAGCGAAGTAAAAATGCGCCGAAGAGGATGAACATGAAAACGAAGGTTGACGATATTCTGGCGATGTTGCCGAACAGACCATCATCACCATACACCGAGCGGAAAAGTATTGTTTCAGCCGAAAGTCCGCTGAATCTGAATACTCCGCCCACATACTCACCCCACCAGCCCACATAACTCAGGGCGAGCAGGATCAGCACCGGGATAATCCAACCGGTGGCCCTTCTGGTAAACTCAACTGCGGTGAGGATGAGGATGGTACCTGCAACCCACTCAATGCTGCTGAGATGAACACCGCGCGCGTAAATGGCATCTTCCATAGCGATCATATAAATCGCGCAGAATGCTGCAGTAACACCGAGCAGGCAGTCAAAGACCAGACCGAAGCGGCCTCGTTTTTTACCTGCTCCCCGAAAGGGGTAGACAAGGGCGCAGAGAATGGCGAAGCCGGAATAATGCAGTGCGTTCTGGGTAAGCGTTGGGAGCACGCCGAAGATATTGAAGTAGATGTGAACCAAAGAGACGAGGATACCTATATAAAAGATAGCTTTACCGGCAAATCCCTTGGTTGGCATGAAAATGTCGTCGGTTTGCATGAGGTGCTCCCGTAATGCTGATTCAATTACTGGTAGAAGGTAATACAGAAAACCGGCTCCCGAAAAAAGGGGAGCCGGTATGTTCGAACAAAGAAATTTGCTTGCTGTCGATTAATCGGCGATCAGTTTTTCAGGGATCTCAAGACCAGCTTCCTTGAAATATTTCACAGCGCCGGGGTGCAGGGGCATTGGCAGACCGGCGATGGCTTTTTCAAGTTGCATCACGGCAGTGGCCTTGTGGATTGCGTTTAAAAATGCCAGATTCTCGTAAATGGTCTTGGTGATTTTATAGACGGCTTCGTCATCCACATCTGCACGGACAGCAAGAAAGTTTGGCTGTGCGATGGTCTTGATGTCTTTTTCCTGGCCCGGATAGGTGCCGGCCTTGATAATGTATTCAGTCCAGAGTCCGAGGCCGCCGTCAGCTTTTGCGGCCTGCTCATCGGTGAACTCAAGGAGCTTTGCTTTGTCTCCCATGGCGGCGATGGCGCGGGTTACAGCTCCCGTAGGGGTTCCTGCCGGGGTGGACATTCCTGCCACCTGACCATTTTGCAGGGCATCGGCGCTGGGGCCGTAGCCGACATAAACCAGGTCAAAATCATTGGCTGGATCCATGCCAAGATTTTCAAGCAGGACGGTATTGGAGCCGAGGGTGCCACTGTTCTTCTTGCCAAGCGCCATACGGCTGCCTTTTAAGGCGAGAACATCCTCGATGGTTCCGGTGGCGGCTTTGTCGGCGGCGATGGTAAATTGTTCAACATTTTGCCAGAGCATGGTTACCGAGCGCAGCCCTTTTTGTGGGCCTTCGTTTTTGATCGGACCCTTGCCGTTCCAGGCATAGTAGCCATAGAGGCCCTGAAGAATAGCAAATTGCGCCTCATTGTCCCGCAGCAGCTTGATGTTTTCACCTGAGCCTGCAGAGTTGATAGCAGACATGCCGATCCCTTCCGTAGGCTGTAGCTTCACCTTGGTCAGGGTCGAGATGGCTACGCCAACAGGGTAATAGGTGCCGCCTGTGCTGGCAGTGGCGAGCAGGTAGTTCTTCTCTTCGGCCGCGGTGGCAGCGGCAGTCGAGAGCAGGGTGGCAGTAAAGGCTACCAGGGCACAACGGGCTATCGCCGATGTAATTTTCATAACTTCCTCCTTGATAGATGGGTGGGTTGACCTCCAACCGTTACTTCGTGTTTGTTAGATTTCCAAGTTGCCATATAGCAAGAGGCGGGCCATGGCGGATTGCAGAATGGCGGTTGTGAAAGAGACGCGTATTAGGCTATTTACAAGAATGCCCGCATAGAGTCCGGGAGTCAATCGGCAAAATTTTGCCTATGGGGAGCTGGCTATCGGCAAGATCTTGCTTATGGTTTCGCTCATGATTTGGCATTGATTGCATATCGTATTGATTTCGTGCTATGAATCAGAGTTGGGCCAGCAGTGCTAAGAATCTGACAACTGGAACGGTTCTTGTTCTTTATGTTGCTTGACGGCAGGGAAAGGCGAAGAGTCTGACGCCTGCGAGAGTGAATTCAATGATGGCTGGCAATATGGAGGGTAAATGCAGCAGATAGAACTTCCCTACGGACAGGGATTAGATGGCGGTAAGGGATATCGCTCGCTCAACATTTCTCAGGATGCGGTTCACTACTCATTCAGGGAACCGGAATATGCGGTTGAAGAGAGTGATTTCCGAATGAGGTTACGGGATCTCGTTGAGCCGATGTTGACGCAACGGGGCAAAAATACCAATGTCGCCATTGTGGTGGCTGACAAGACACGGCTCTGCGGGTATACAACCATCCTTCCCTGGGTGGTGACTACATTGCAGGAGCTGGACGTTGATCCGGCAGAGATAACCTTTTTTATCGCCTATGGCACTCATCCGAGGCAGAGCGATGACGAGTGTCTGAAAGCCTATGGTGAAGTGTATAACAACTATCGTTTTATTCACCACGATTGTGAAAAAAGAGAACAGTTCCAGGAACTGGGGAAAACCGGCAGAGGGACACCGGTGCGGGTCCGCAAAGAACTCTGTTCTGCCGGGCTGGTACTGACTGTCGGTGCCCTGTCTCACCATTACTTTGCCGGTTACGGGGGCGGCAGAAAACTTATTTTTCCCGGGCTCGGTGAACGGGAGGCGATTTATGCCAATCATCGACTTTTCCTCGACCCAGAGCAATCAACTCTATCAGCCGGCTGCCGACCCGGAAATCTGGTGGGCAACCCCCTGGCTGATGATTTGCGCGATATGCAGTCAAGGATGCCGGACTACCATTCGATTCACGGTATTCTCGACAGCAAAGGTGAGGTGGCGAGATTCATTTTTGGTGACAGCTACCAGGATTTCCTGGCAGCCTGTGATGAGCTGGACAGCTATTATACCGTTGAACAAAAAGAACAATATCCGCTGGTAATTGCCTCTGCCGGCGGCTTTCCCAAGGATATTAATTTCATCCAGAGCCATAAGTCGATTCATAATGCGGCTCCGCTGGTTGAAGATGGTGGTACGCTGATAATGTTTGCTGAGTGCCGGGACGGGATAGGCTCCAAGACCTTTTTACCATATTTTCGGATGGGGGGCTGGAAGCAGGCCTTTACTGAACTGGTTGCGCGCTATGTCGGCAACGGTGGTACGGCCCTGGCTATGATGGAGAAGACCAGACGTATTCGTATTGCTCTGATCACCGATCTTGATGAGGAAATCTGTCGTGAGATCGGGGTAAAAAAAATATCGCCGGATCAGGCACAGCTGGTACTTGACGATCTTGATACTGATTGCAGGGTTGGTGTTGTCGCGAATAGTTCTCTTCTGGTCACGAAACAGAAAGTCGGTATCGCGGGCGGGAAGACAGTAGTTCAACCATGAGAACTGCCACTGTAAGCGGCACAGCCCACCGCAATAAGAAAGTCACATGGCTGCTGGCAGCGTCTTTTCTTGTGCTGCTTGGCGCTGCTGCCTGGGCACTGTGCCGTTATGTGGAGCAGCAGGCTATGCACGATCTACAGCGCGACGGGCGTACCAGGGCAGGGTATTACTCGCGGGTGTTGGTGGACAGCCTGGAAAAATACCGTCATCTTCCCTATGTATTGGCACGGGATGCGCGGATTCGTTCCCTGTTGAAAGGTGAGCTGGATGAGATACGGGTCAATCCGCATCTGGAAGATTTCGGCGCAGCGACAGGTTGCCTTATTTTCGTACTGGATAAGGGGGGGACCACGGTAGCAGCCAGTAACTGGCGCGGTGAATTCTCCCTGCTTGGCCAGAATTTTAACTTTCGCCCCTATTTCCTCGACGCCAGAAGGGGGGATTCCGGCGGTTATTATGCGGTTGGGCTTCGAACGAGAAAGCCAGGTTATTTCATCTCATCTCCCGTTTATGAGAACGGGGTCCTGCTTGGGGTAGTTGCAGTAAAGGTGGACCTCGGATCATTGCAGCAGAGTTGGCGGGATGGTGATGAGACGATTCTGGTGAGTGATTTTTACGGGGTTTTTATTTTATCAACCAGTGACGAATACCGTTACCGGACTATAGAGCAGCTCTCAAAACCAACCAGAAAACGGCTCATTACCAACCAGTATCTTGAAAAAGAGTTGGAAGTCCTGCCCATGGTGCGACAAAACAGCGCATTCGGCAACATCCTGGAAATCGGTCAGGACACCTATCTGGAAACATCGAATCAGCTGCCGGAATATGGTTGGAGGCTGCACTACCTGCAAAGCCTGGCACCGGTGGCGACCTTGATGCGGGCAACCCAGATCGCGGCCATTGCCGCCTCGGTTATTATTTTTCTGATGGTCCTCTACCTGAGGGAACGAAAGGCGAAACAAATTTCACTCACAAAAGCCACGGAAGCAGAGGCTGTTCGCGAGCTGAACCTGCTTTTGCAAAAGGAGGTTCAGGAGCATAAGCGGACCGAGAAGAGTCTTCGGGAAACCCAGCGGGAACTTATCCAGACAGGAAAGCTTGCTGCGCTGGGCCGGATGTCGGCCGCCGTGGCCCATGAACTCAATCAGCCGGTGACAGCAATCCGGACATTTCTGGCGAGTTGTTCTATTTTACTGGAGCGGGGAAGGCATGATGAGGTGAAGAAAAACCTGTCGTTGATCGGTTCTCTTACGGACCGGATGGCTTCAATCACAGCGCAGCTTAAAAATTTTTCCCGGAAAAATATCGGTCGAAGTGAACCGGTGGACCTGGTGGTCTGTGTAGAGAATGTACTTCAATTTCTCTCGGCTCAGTTGGCAGAAAAGAATATCGCGGTCTCCACTGAGCTGTTGCCGAAAGGCTGTGCAGTTATCCAAGGGCATCCGGTCAGGGTGGAGCAGGTGGTGATCAATCTGCTGGTGAACAGTATGGATGCACTCAAAGAGCGGGATGACGGCAGGGTTGATATTGAGATTACAGCAGGTGACGGCAAAGCCCGGTTGCAGGTTACAGATAATGGCGCAGGCATCGCGGCCGATGCTATGGAGTATCTTTTCGAGCCGTTTTTTACCACAAAGCAAGATGGCGACGGTTTAGGGCTGGGGCTGTCAATCAGCTACTCGATATTGCAGGAGCTGGGAGCAACAATTATTGCGAGCAATGGTGATGGAGGCGGAGCCTGTTTTCTGCTCAGTTTTCCTCTCGGTAATAATGCTGACATGCAGGATGCAATAATATGAGACGAGAAATTGGAGGTGTTGAAGAGTGAGTAAGGGGCTGGAAAACATCTATTTGATTGATGACGAGGAGGCGATGCGCCTTGCTATGAGTCAGTGGCTTGAACTTGCTGATTTGCACGTTGAGGCTTTCAGCGGCGGGCGCGAAGTGTTGGAGATAATCGACCGCAATTTCAACGGGGTCATCGTCAGCGACATTCGGATGCCAGATATCGACGGTATGCAACTGATGCATGAAGTGCAGAGCATTGACCGAAAGATACCGGTGGTACTGATCACTGCCCATGGTGATATTCCCATGGCGGTGGAGGCGATACGCAAAGGTGCCTACGATTTTATCGAAAAACCGTTTGAGCCGGATATCCTGCTTGAAACAGTGCGCAGGGCCAAGGAACAGCGTGCTCTGGTGCTGGAAAACCGTCTGTTGAAAAAGCGTCTTCAGCAGGATCGGGACAGCATTGAGAGTAAACTGCTCGGGACCAGCGAGGCGATGCAGTTTCTGCATCAGGAGATTCAGGAGCTTGCGCCGACCGATGCTAGCGTATTCCTTTTTGGCGAAACCGGCTCAGGCAAGGAGGTGACCGCCCGTTGCCTGCACGATGCCAGCGAGAGGGCTGACCAGGAGTTTGTGGTTATCAATTGTGGCGCAATTCCGGAAGGGCTCTTTGAAAATGAGTTGTTCGGTCACGAGCCGGGCGCTTTTACGGGGGCTGTCGGCCGTCGGATCGGCAAGTTCGAACAGGCTGATGGTGGCACGCTTTTCCTCGATGAACTCAATAACATGCCGCTGAACATGCAGGCCAAGGTGCTACGGGTGTTGCAGGAAAAGGAAATAGAACGGCTTGGCGGCACCAAAACAATACCGATAAATATCAGGGTAATCAGCGCCACCAACGTCGAGCCGGAGTCTGCCTGTGAAAAGGGACTGCTCAGAAAAGATCTCTACTATCGGCTGAATGTGGCCAGGATCACCTTGCCGCCTTTGTCTAGAAGGGGGCGGGATATTGTGTTACTCTTTGAATATTTTTCAGATCTTGCAGCTAAACGCTATAATCGGGGGATTGATCCGCTGACACCGGCCGACATAACAGCATTGATGGCCCATAGCTGGCCCGGCAATGTGCGGGAGTTGAAAAATATTGCCCAGCGTTATGTGCTTACCTCGCAACGTGGTGACAATCGTATAGCCTACCTGCTCGGAAACACGGAACCACATGGTGTGATGGAGGCTCAGCAATCATTGGCTGAACAGAGCGAGTGTTTCGAGAAATGTGTTCTTGAACAATCACTGCAGCGACATAAAGGCAATGCCACGGCGGTAATGGAAGAGTTGGACCTGCCGAGGCGTACCCTGAACCAGAAGATGGTAAAGCATGGTCTGGTAAGAACTGATTATCTGGACGATTGAGAGGGGGCGGGCATGAATCTGCAATTGTGTTTCAGTAAGGGTTGGTGGGCATGGACCTGTAGTGTGCTGTTCGCTTGTCTGCTTTTTACCGTGATCGTTCCAGGGTCAGTTCAGTCGGCGGGAGAGCGGAAATATGTGCTGGCCACAGCCAATATCGCAGGTACCTACTATCCGGTTGGTGTGGCTTTGGCAACCCTGACCAAGGTAAAGCTTGAGCCGGGGTATGGTTTATCGCTCACAGCCATCAGATCGGCAGGTTCAGCGGAAAATCTTCAACTGATGAGAAAGGGAGAGGCGCAGTTCGCTATCCTGCAGGGATTGTACGGCTCATGGGCCTGGGATGGCAAGGGTCCGTTCGTGCAACAGGGTCCGCAGAAAAACCTACGCTCGATAACCATGCTCTGGCAGAATGTTGAGCATTTTATAGTCCAGTCGGATTACGTGCAGAGCGGCACGGTTGCAGACCTTGAGCAGATAACCGGCAAAAAGATATCTCTTGGTGAGGTCCACTCAGGCAGTGCAGGGTCCAGCAGCTATATTCTTGATCGGCTTGGGTTGGAAGCGAAGGGAGATTTCGAGCTGGTCAATCTGACCTATAACGACAGTGCCGATGCAATACGAAAGGGTACGATCCAGATTATGAGTATCCCGGGAGGCCCGCCGGTTACGGCGGTGAATAAGGCCTTTTCAGCACTAGGAAAGGACATTCGGGTACTGGATTTTACGGCTGAGCAGGTGGGGCTTGTGAATAGCAGGCAGCAGTTGTGGAGTGAGTATATTATCGAAGCCAACACCTATCAGGGGCAGGACCGTCCGATAAGGACTATAGCGCAGCCGAACTTCCTGGCAGTTCGTGCAGATGTCAGCGATCAGGATGTCTATCATATCGTGAAGACAATCTATAACAATCTGGAATTTCTCTATAATATTCATCCGATCACCGAGGCGATGAAGCTTGAGCAGGCAATCACCGGTTTGCCGGTACCCCTTCACCCGGGCGCTGCCAGATACTATCGGGAGATGGGGGTGGAGATACCTGATGCGCTCATAAGCCGTTAGACTTTAATAACACAGTGCTTTTTATTGAGTTTGCCGGAACTCGATTTACAGAAAAGAACGTGCTGCAGAAGAAATTTATGGGCACTCAAGGCAATCTGCTGGAAACAACCAGCCTTTATTTGAGTGCTTTCCCCTGAGTGCCGGCTCCCCATCTGCTGTTGACCAGCAGGGCACAGGTGCATAGAGCGATAGCGCCAATTTCGAGGGGGGTGAGTTGCTCCCCTAAAAAGATGAGCCCCAGAACAGCGGCCACGGCGGGCACAAACGACCCGAACATGGAAGTGGTCATTGGGCCGAGAGAGCGAATCGCATAGGCGATTATTGCTCCGGCGATAAGCGTGATAAGGATTCCCTGGAAGGCGGCCTGGCTGGCGATGATAGAGATCGGGGTGGCAGGAAGACCGGAAGTGCTGCAGAACCAGATCGGGATTATGGTAAGAGCATTGACGATCGGTACCCAGATAACGACATCCATCAGGGTGAATCCCCAGTTTTTTACAGTTACCATGTAAAAACTGAAGGTACATGATGCGGCGGTAAACAACAGTACTGAAAGTGCTCCCTGGCCGGAATTGAGCAAGACCATATCACCCTGAATGAGCAGACTGTTACTGATGATAATTGCCGCAATGCACAACAGGGTGATGCGGCTGGCCCGTTGACCAGTCCAGGCAAAGTTGATGATCGCCCCGAAAAGAGGCAACAAGCCATTTATCAGTACGCCTGCACTGGCTGCCTTGGCGTTGCTCATGGCACCAAAGCAAAAGAGCAGGTAGACCGCGCCGGTTCCCCAGGCCATCAGGATCACACGATACCACGGTATCTTATGCCACTTATAGAAAAACCAGAGTGGGCTGGAGACAATCAGCGCGGTGATAAAGCGAATAAAGATGAGGTCCACCGGTGTCATTGCTGTCTGGGTGCCGTGGCGGGAAACCACAATCCAGCCCGCCCAGGTAAAAATGAAAAAGAGGCAAGCCAGATATGGCAGCACTGTGGGTTTTTTACTATCTGAAATTTCAGGAGATTGCATTGTTAGCCCGGGTGTTGAGTGGGTATTCCATATATTGTGCCGTTTTTCGTGCGGCGTTGGGGCCATGAAGCAACCCGACGACATAGAGTGACATATCGATTCCGGCTGAGATGCCGGCGGAGGTGATGATTTTGCCGTTATCTACGAAACGCCTCTGCGGGAAAATATCACTGTCCGGAGCCAGTTCTTCAAGCTCGGCGAGTACCTGATGATGAGTCGTTGCGCCAAGCCCGGCCAGCAGGCCGCATTTGGCGAGCACCAGGGAGCCTGAGCAGACTGAAAGCACATGTTTGCAGGATGCAGCAGTACACCGTATCCAGTCGAGAAAATCTGCATTTTCGAGCAGAGCGCGAGTTCCGGAGCCGCCTGGAATTATCAGAATTTCCGGAGCAGGGCAATTACTTAGACAATAGTCCGGCACAACTTGCAAACCGTTTTTCGCTTTAACCGGAATGGATTCCAGGCCAACGGTGTAGATATTGTAGAACTGATGCTGGTGTAATTCGTCGGTGACGGAAAATACCTCAAATGGACCTGCAAAATCAAGGACCTCAGTATCTTCAAAAAGCAGCAGGGCGATGTCTGTCTTCATCTGTATTTCCTTTAGTGATTTCAGCTTACGTATCTGGATGATCGGAGAAAAAGGGGGGTACGCCATGAACGAGTATGGCTGGCCGGCAGAGGAGCATCCCTGGATGAATAAGCCATCCAGCTATTTACCGAAGCGCTGGCGATAAAGATTGGGCAAAACATTCAACTGTCGTTTGAATGAGCGACGCATCATCTCTTCATTTGAAAATCCGCAATCAGCAGCGATGGACTTCAGCCCGTCACAGCTGTTTTCGAGCATCTTGGCAGCGTGCTCAACTCGCACCTTCTCGACAAAAACGCCGGGAGAAAATCCTGTCTCTATCTTAAATTTCCTGGAGAAGTGACGATCGCTCAGGCGTGTCAGGCTGGCGAGGTTATGAATGGAGAGATCAGCTGTGGGATTGGCCCGAATCCAGGAAATGATGTCCCCCAATACAGTCGGGCTGGCATGTTGGAGGTTGAGCGCACTGCTGAATTGGGATTGACCACCCTGACGTTTCATATAAACTACAAGTTCCTTGGCCACAGCGAGGGATACCTTACGGCCATAATCCTCTTCGACCAGGCAGAGAGCCAGGTCTATACCCGCTGTAATACCTGCAGAAGTATAGATATTCCCGTCTCTTGTATAAATGAGGTCTGGTTCTACCTGTAGTGCCGGGAATTCGTGGGCAAGCCGGGAGGAAACCTGCCAGTGGGTGGTGACGGTCTTTCCTTCAAGTAATCCGGCCTGGGCAAGCAGGAATGTTTCAGAGCATACGGAGGCGAGACGTCTGGCTATTGTTGACTGGTGCCGAATAAAAGAAAGCACAGTGTCATTTTCTCTCACTGCCTGTACACCGTTTCCACCTGGGATCAGAAAAGTATCGACCGCAGTGAAGCAAGGTGTTTCGACCGGAGATTCAAGACAGTAATTCGGAACTAATCGAAGCCCTGAGGAGAGAGTGACCGGGCCGGATTTTTCAGCAATGAGGTCGATCTTATAGGGATGATTCAGGCTTGCCGACCCGTTTGCCAGGAATTGATTGGTAAGGGAGAAAACCTCAAGCGGGCCTGTAATATCGAGGGCCTGGGCTCCATGGAAGGCGAACTGGAGAATGTGCCTGCTGGTATGGTCTTGCGTTGGATTGGACATCATCTACCCTTAATATTGGTGAGTTTGTTGTGAACTGATAGTCACAGAAAAACGAATTGTCCGCAATGACATAAAAGCAGCAGATTCGGACAGCTGTAGGTCAGTATGAAAGGGTAATTGAAAAGGGGAACGAGGTTGAGGAGCGGGAAAAGCAGTTGGGGAGACCGCCCAGTGAAGGAGTAACTGGTGGTCTCCCCAAGCTTGTTGTTCAGGGAATTATGGAGAATGTGCCAACACAACTGCCACCAAGGGGCTGTTGCTGGGCAGTCCTATAATTCGGTCAGTGCATCAAACAGATCTTTGTCAGCTTCGATTTTGGCACGGTTGCCTATAGCTCCACGATAGCTGTTGGGGATCATTCGCTCAAATGAGCCGGCAAAATGCCGCAGATCGTCAACCGTAGTGTCGAGGATTTCTGCCAATCGTCGATGTTTATAATCGGAATCAATACCACTCAGATATTCATTTCGGGCACTTGCGCCCCTGGCGGCGGCACTCTGGTGCGGGTCAAAATTCCCATAGGTGCCGATAACTAGTTGTTGGAGTACCTTGTCGGGAACGTCGAGTCCGGCGACAATTGCCGGGACGTTGTTATAGGCGTCAAACGTCTTCTTCACCTGGGGGTCACGGTAGCTCACATAGGCCAGGTTGCCGGTAATCTGGCTGAACTGGATGAAGCAACCATAGGCACCTCCCATCTGACGTACAGTATTCCAGAGGTAATCTCTTGAGAGGTAGGTCTTCAGAACTTCGAAATGCCCGTTATAGCCATTACCGGCGTCAAGAAGATTGGCTCCCTGAATGTTGTAGACGATCTCGGATGAAGTTATAAATGCCTCATGCCGGGGCAGGTCCATGGCCGGCAACTCCTGCTTGCTGACCGGCTCGTCAGACAGGCCCTCAATCAGGCAATTGCCGACTTTTTCGAACAGTTCGACCTCTTCTGGCTCCGCAGTGATGGACATCAGCAGGTTGCGTCGGTTGAAGAGGGTGTTGGCGATTGCCTGCAGGTTATCGAGAAAGTCTTCCTCTCTGCTCTCATAATTGAGTGCAAGATCTTTCAGGCTCTTATAGGCGGTGATGCCGTTGAAATACTCATTGTACTGACCGGCTTGACTGAGATGGGCAAAAACCCGGGCGGAGGCCAGGGTATAGCCCTCACTCTGGGCGGAATGCTCAGACCAGGCGAATTCCCTGCCAACGATCTCACGTATACGGGCTTTGTCTTTCAAAGAGAGATCCTGTAAAATCTCGGCCACCAGTTTCAGGGAACGTTCAAGGTAACTGGGCAGGCATTTGAGGTGGAGCCAGAATACGGGTTTAAGGTTTTGGTCCACCGGCCCGTGTGAATAGGTGCTGAGGGAGTGGGAGAAATTGCCGGTACAGGTCGCTATCTCCTTGGCAAACTGTTTGAAATCCAACCTCTCGGTACCAATTTCGGTGATGATGGTACCGAATAAGTCGATAAAAGGGAGCAACTTTACAGGCAGACAGCTGACATCGAAACCAATGTCTAAATAGCTGATATGGTTGGTTTCAAGCCTGTTCACCAGAACTTCCTGGCCGAACAGCCGGCTGGGTTCGGTCATGTGAAAATTGATATCGCTTGTGAGATCCTCGCGGCTGAGATGAGGCAAGAGGGAAAGTGTATCAATGTCGTTAGGCAGTTGTTGCTGCTCCATCACCTTGCGGGTGCGGTTGATAAGTTCCTTGCGCTCTTTTTTGGTGAGCGTCTCGGCATAAGCTTCCAGTCGCTCCTCTTCAACGGCTTTGGTTGCAGCCTGCTTGTCGGGATCCGGTATGAGGGTGACCGTGACAGTGGCCTGGTTGTCGAGCAGGTATTCTCTGATCAGCGACTCGAAATAATCGCCGCTGAGTGCTTTTTCCCTCAGTGAGCTGATCAGTTCTTCATTGACCAGGTTTTCAAAAGGATCGGTGCCATATTTCAGGGCGGTCATTGCCTTGCCGATCAGGTCAAGTCCACGCTGAGCCTTACTTGCCTCTTCGCGCAGGCTGAATTCATATTTGTTGAGTTCAGCAAGTACCAGGTCTTCATCAAGCCCCTTCTCCACCATTTCCCTCAAGGTGGTGTTGTAGAGCTCGAGGAAGCTGTCCCGATGCTCCGGTTCGCTGCCGACCAGGTAGCTGATCATAAAGGTCTTGAAACATGAGGACGAAAGGTAAAACCCACCAAAGTCCTTGCACATGCCACTTGAGGTGATGGCGTTTTTCAACGGTGAACCGTCGGAGTTAAAGAGGATGTTGGCGATGACCTGGAAGGCGGCACTCTGTTGCCGGTCGAGTACCGTAGAAACATGGGTGCCGACGGCCAGGAAGGTCTTCTCCTTGGTATCGTGAGAGTCAACAGCGTAATGATCTGTAATGAAAACCGGTCTGGTGGTCTCGTCGCCTTCCTCGATGGTGGTTCGTTTACCCTTTTCAGAGTAGGCGGAGAGGAACCTCTCCTGGAGGAAACTCAGCTCTTCTTCCAGTGGTGCATCACCATAGACAAAGAAGAAGGCGTTGGAGGGATGGTAGTGCTCTTTGTGGAAATCACAAAATTGTTCATAGCTGAGATCTGGAATATTAGCAGGATCACCGCCAGATTCATGGGCATAGGTTGAGTTCGGCATCAGGCCGCCGAAGATGTGATGAAAGATGAGCCGGATCGGGTCGGAAAATGCCCCCTTCATCTCGTTAAAGACAACACCCTGATATTCCAGTGGTGCATCCTCACTCTCCTGGTGATAGTGCCAGCCTTCCTGATCAAAGGTGGAGCGCTCAAGCAGAGGATTGAAAACAACATCGCAGTAAACGTCCATGATGTTGAAATATTCCTTAATATTCCTGGTGGCAAAAGGATAGTAGGTGACATCCGAACCGGTCATGGCGTTGAGAAATGTCATCAGTCCGCCCTTGTTGATCTCGCCAAAGACATCCTTTACCGGGTATTTCTTCGAGCCCATAAGTACTGAATGTTCAAGAATATGGGCTACACCGGTGGAATCGGTTGGTATTGTGTTGAAGGCTACGGAAAAAGTCTTGTTATTGTCACTATTTTTAATGGCCAGCAATGGGCAGCCAAGAAGGTCATGCTCAAAAAGGTACACATCGGAATGGATCTCGTCGATCCTGGCATGTTTTACAAGGGTAAAGCCTGAATAGGTATTCCTTGTCTGAAATGTCATGTGATGTCCTGTTTAGTGGTTATGGAAGGCAATTTTCCCTCCTGGATCGCAGGAATTGCGTTAAAAAGTCTTTTGTGAGTCGAGTAGCAGGGTGACAGGACCGTCATTGATCAGCTCAACCTGCATCATTGCCTGAAAGGTACCTGTACCTACTGTAATGCCGCGAGATTCTATTTCATGGACAAATTCCAGGTAGAGCGGTTCAGCAATTTCAGGAGGTGCAGCACTGGAGTAGCCTGGGCGGCGCCCTTTGCGACAATCTCCGTATAGGGTGAACTGGGAGACAATGAGCATCTCACCGCCGGTATCAGCCAGAGAACGGTTCATTTTCCCCTCATCATCTTCGAAGATGCGGAGATTGATGATTTTTTCCGCCATCCATTGGATTTCTCCGGCACCGTCCTCACGGTGAATACCAAGCAGGACAACGAGGCCCGGGCCAATTTTGCCGGTTACCTTGTTGTCTACTGTTACTTGTGCCTCTGTTGCTCTCTGGATTACTGCTCGCATGCCTCTGTCTTCATATAGTATATGATTTTACCCTTTCTAGCCAAATCGACTGCTGGCATCGGGTGATCTTTGCTGGTGTAATCGTTACGACTCGGCTCAGGCCGTGGTGCTGTTCAGTGACTGTCCATCAAGGGGATACGCTGCTGATAGGGACGGACGAATCCAGAGAATTATAAGGATGATGGGAGAGTAAGCAAGCTTTGAATGAAGCGATTGCCTGATAAAATATAACAGATCTGAGGGGGGCCTACAGCAATCCGGTCAGATAGTAGCTGGAGAGTAGTCTGAAAGACCTGGTAAGGAAACAATCTGATGTCTGCAGATATTCAGATGATTGTAACAATTACAATACCCTTGTGGAACTGAAGAGCATTCTTCAGTTCACTTCGGCTGTCATGAATGGTATAGTGCTCAGGTTATACGCACCAATTTTGATGCGCATTGCTAATTTCTGCATTTCCAGGGAAGACCATGATCAATTCAATTCAAAGCCTCATCGAGAAAATGTCCGGTGAGCTACCGGGTATTCTTGCCGCAGCGGTCGTTACCATCGAAGACGGCATGTCCATAGCCGAGGCAAGTAGCCGGGAAGATCTTGAGACTGCAGCGGCGTCCGCTTACCTTGCTTCCATTGTAAAATCGAATGCAAAGGCAATTAAGCTGCTTGCAGACGACGAAGAAGTCGATGACATTCTGGTTACCACCAGCCAGTATCACTTCATAATCCGCCATCAGCCGGGGCAACCGTTTTTTATTTTCCTGATGACCACTAAAGAGACCTGGCTTGGTAAAGCGAGGATGCTGATCAAGGAATATGAAAAATCTTTTGGCGAGTTCAAGGAGTTTTTGGAAAAGCACTACGAGGTGTAACACTCGGATACTGCTGGAGTGTATACGGAATGTCGTTGCCACGGGTGGTTTTGTCTGTCTGAATAAACTTGCATCTCACCCATTGCCGCCTGACTGTTTTATCATCAGGCGGCAATGAGTGATAGATCGGCCGCTGCTCGTTAGAGCTGAGCCACGTCGGCAATTTTGCTTGAGTGTTTCTTGATAGCGATACGAATCCAGCCAAGGTTGGTGTCCTGGTCTGCGACTATTACCAGAAAAGCTTCGGAGCCAACTGGAGCAAACATAACCGGACCATTACCATACTCGAACATAGTCATGTTCAGATCGCCCTGGCCGAGTTGATTTCCCATAGACTCGGCAGAACCAAAACCGGAGGAGGCGATAGCACCAATCATCTCCGCATCGATCCCCGGGCGGGCGAGACTATCCAGGAGGAAGCCGTCGCGACCAACCAGACATGCTGTATGAACGCCTTCGATATTGGTGAACTCTGCCAGGATCTGTTGAATATTTGTCATTTCAAATTCCTCTTCTGCTGTAGTTGGTAAGTCGTTCAATATTTGATCTGTTGCAATATCATCTTCAGGGGAAAACGACTCGTCGAATTCCGGTTCCTGGTTACTTGTACTGTCTTCCGCCTCAAATACATCAAGGTCGATATCTTCGATCTTTGGAGCTTCCGCTGCCGAGCGAAATTCTTTGGGGTCAGTTTCATCAGAGCGATTTGCGGCTTCAAGCAGCAGCCCATCAAGCCCTTTCTTGATACTCATCACCGGCGGTTCAACGCCTCGTATATTCTGCAGTGAGCCACCCTGGAAAGAAAGAATGCGAAAGAAAGCGTTCTCACCGCTCTCTGAGTCGCACATGGCGTGTACAACGTCACCATCTTTGAAGAAGATCATGCCTTCATTGTTGGCAGTGGTCACCTTGAGGGCCGCTGTTGCCCGTGAGAGGCCGTTGAACTGAACAATATCCATGAGGTCAACACCGTCCACCGTGCCCTGAAAGCCTTCCTCTGAAAACAGAGTGTCCTTGACTATCTGGCGCATGTCATTGATGTCGAATGGTTTTTCGACAAATCGCAGGGAGCCGCTCAGCATCGCCTGGCTTTCATAGGTATTGGATGGGTAGGCGGTCATAATAATAACCCCGGTCTGCGGATAGCGAGAGGAAATCTCCATCAGCAAATCGATACCGTTCATGCCCGGCATGTTTATATCGGTAATTACCAGATTTACCCCTTTATCGCTGAGAATGGAGAGCGCTTCTTCACCGGATTCAGCAGCGAGGATCTCGACATCCTCCATTCCTTTATTGAGGTTTCTCTGGAGCATCCAGAGCATGTCCGCTTCATCGTCGACGACCAGGACTCGTTTCATTGTCTACCTCATGACGTTATATGGTGCAAATAGGAGAAGTGGTCAGTTTCTGTCCACAAAAGTCCAAATTACTACACGTTGTTACCGGATAAATAGCAAGTAAGATGCCAGAGTAAGGCTCCTGGGAAAATGTTTTTTAAGTGTATGATAATGCGAGCGTGTTTGCTGGTGTGGCGGGCAGGGGCTGAATGCTGGCGGTCAAGGGAGGTGGTCAGAAACTGGTCAACTGGTCAGGAACTGACCAGTTGACCAGGGGCATAGCGGAGCCTGGCCTATTTTTCGAAATTCAGGCAGGCGAGTATAATGAGAATTTTCCAAAAGGCTGAGCCATGCGCTCTGCTAGTCGGTCAATTTATCGCGCAATGTGGTGCGGGAGATATTCAGAATACGGGCCGCTTTAGATTTGTTGTTGTTGGTGAAATCCAACACCTTTTGCACGTAGTGTCGCTCATTTTCCCTCAGCGTCAGCAGTTTTTCGGCCTGGACAGGATGGGCGGGAGTCTGCGCTGCCGTGAACCCGGCTGGGGCAAGTCTGTCATTTTTGCAAAAGATGACTTCTCGTTCAATCAGATTGCGGAGTTCCCTGATATTGCCGGGCCAATCATGGGTCAGCATTGCGTCTTTTGCAGACGGAGCGATGCTCTTTATATCCTTTTTCAGCTCTTTACAGAGACTGTGCAGGAAGAATTCAGCAAGGTGCAGAATGTCCAGGCCACGATCCCGCAGGGGAGGAAGCTCAAGTGGGATAACATTGAGGCGGTAGTAAAGATCTTCCCGGAAAACCCCCTGGTCAATCTGCTGCCTGATATCGGCGTTCGTGGCGGCGATGATCCGGACGTTTACCTCAATATCCTTGACCCCGCCGACTTTCCTGAAGATTGATTCTTCAATCAGACGCAGTAGTTTCGGTTGCAGTTCAATGGGCAGGTTGCCAATCTCGTCAAGAAAGAGTGTGCCGTTGTTCGCGACTTCCACCAACCCTTTTTTGTCGGAGGCCGCATCGGTAAAAGCACCTTTGGTGTGACCAAACAACTCGGACTCAATCAGGTTGGCAGACAGCGTGCCGCAATCGACTTTGACGAATACTCCACTTTGTCTGGCCCGGGAGCTGTGGATTGACCTGGCCACAAGTTCTTTGCCTGTACCGGTCTCGCCGGTAATGAGAACAGGCGCATCGACATCAGCGGCCAGCAGGATAGATTCTTTAACCTGTCGCATTTTCAGAGAAGAGCCGACTATGGATTCAACGCCATTTTCGGTTTCGGCCAGCAGCGCCTTTTTACCGAGTAGCCGCGATTCCATCAAACGTTTCAAGACCGATTTAAATTCAATCAGATCAAATGGTTTGGCAATATAGTCCACAGCCCCTTCCCGCAGCGCCTGGACAGCGGTCTTGGCATCGTTCAGGCCTGAAAGCATGACGATGTCCACATCGGGATTTATGGCCAGAAATTGAGGGATAAGGTCGATACCGCTACCGTCGGGCAACCCTATATCGAGGAAAACAAGCTCAATAACTGAGGAGTGCATCTGCTCGAGTGCTTCCTGCCCCGTGGAAGCTACAGAAACCCCGTAGCCTTCCTTTTTAACAGCGAGGGAGAGCGAAAATTGAAGGTCCTCGACATCATCGACAATCAGTACCGTGCTCATTATCTCACCGCCCGAATAAACATATAGAAAGTCGTCCCTTTACCCTGTTCAGATTCAAGAGTGACGACAGCATCATTTTCTCTCAGGGTTCTGTAGACTATGGACAGGCCAAGACCGGTACCGGTACTCTTGGTGGTGAAGAACGGCTCAAAAGCCTTATCGGCGATCTCAGCCGGCATCCCCTTGCCATTATCAGAGAAATTGATCAGCACATAGCGGCTGCTAGTGAGGAGACCGGGGAACTTTTTCTTATAGTGGGAGAGAGTTTTGCCAGAGACAAGGCATGCCTTGATTGTGATCGCACCGTTTTGCCGGATGGCGTCGATCGAGTTGAGCATCAGATTCAGAAACACCTGTTGCATCTGGTTCGGGTCGGCAAGGATCATCGGTAACTCTTCCGGTACATTTTCGACGAGTTCGATGGAATTCTTGAGTAGACGATTGTGGATCAGTGGTTTGGTCTCAGCCAGGATCCCGGAAAGGGAGGTTGGTCGTTTGTTGGGTTCAACCGGTCTGGCATATGAGAAAAATTCTGTCAGCAATTCGTTCAGGCGATCGACCTGGCGAATAATGCGCTGGGAACATTCGAGGTGTTGCTCATTGTCTGCGGCATCTTCTTCGATGGACTGGGCCATGATTTTAATGCCAGCCAGCGGATTGCGAACTTCGTGGGCAACGGCGGAAGCTATTTCGGCGACAGTGGAGAGCCGGTTCATTTTTTCCATTTCCCGGCGGACATAGCTCAGTTCTGTGACATCGGTGAAGGAGATGACCATCCCGACCTGGTTCCCCCGGGCATCCTTTCTTGGCGCTGTGGTATAACTGATAATTTTTTCATCACCGTTCAGAGCCTGGAGATTGAGCAGGTTTTCCTTGCTGTCGGTCTGAGTGGTGTCAATTCTGGTAAGTCTGGCTGTATGGTTGGGGCCTACCAGGCTTTTGAGACTTTTTCCTTCGATACTCTTGGCCATGGGTTGAAGTATCTGTCTGGCAACAGTGTTGCTTTTTAGAATGTTGCCGGCAAGATCAGTAACGATGAGGCCATGGTCCAGGCTCTGGATAACGGATTCGGAGAAAAGTTTCTCTTCCTGCAGGCTGATAATGGAGATCCGCAGGTCGTTGACCAGCTCCACCATCTGCTGATCCATTTTCTGGTTTTCGATAACGGTGGCAAGAATGTTGCTGACCGATTCAAGCAATTGTTCCATGCCCACACTGAGTTGATGCAGCTCCTTGACGTAAAGAACCAGAACGCCAATGGGTTGGTTGTCGCGGACAATGGGCACACTGTAGTGCCTGTAACGGGGAAATGATTTTGGCTGTCCTTTTAACAGGGGGGGCTGGTCTTTGAAAAAGAGAATATCACTTTCGCTGGCAGCCTGACCGCAGTGGCACAAACCGAATTTTACACTGTTGCAACGGGCGATCTGTTTATCCGCGAAACCGATGTGGGCTTGCAGGGAGAGTGTTTTCTCTTCAGGCTCAACAACAAAGACGCCTGCTTTGGGGGCAAGCTGGAGCTGCTCTCTGGAAATGAGATATCGCAGAATTCTCTCAAGCAACTCCTTGAACAGATATGGTTCAAGTGAGATTCGCAGAATGTCGTTTATGATCTGCTGAATCTGGTTGTCTCGGAAATATTCCGTACTGATTATTTGTTGCGTATGCTGGTTACCCTGCTCCATAATCCTCTCGTGTAGAGGCTCCTTGCGAAGACGAGTGCAATATAAAAAACTACAGCAGCCTAGGCTGTGGGATGGCCCCCCTAACGTCAAACCAAGGGGCTCCTGGATGTTCCTATGTCAGGTTAATACCCAGAAAACATACAATTTTCCATAAGGAAATGTCAATCAGCAACGGGGTGATATGTGTCAGAGTCCAGTTTGCTGCGGGAAGTTGAGTGTGTTGAGGGGGAAGGAGTGGAAGGTGGGCCGTAAGAAGAAGGAAGTGAGAAGTGAGATGTGGATCGTTAGCCTCTGCTGGGCTCCAGCCACTAACTTTTCGCAACCTATCACGTGCCGTCAAAGGCGATTGGCTGGTAATAACCTGATCAGTGGGACTGCCCACCACAGGTCTTACATCCGTGCCAGAACACGGCTGAGCAGTTTAGAGAGGGTCTCGATATCTTGAGTGTTGAGATCTGCAGAAATATCCTTGGTGAAGTCGAGGTGAAAGCGATCATGCTGTCTGAATATTCGGTGACCGCTTTCAGTGAGAGAGATAAGCCAGGAGCGTCTGTCGTGCTGGTGGGGTTTTCTGGCAACCAAGCCCTTTTTCTCAAGTTTATCGACTGTGACCGTGAGCGTTCCGGTGGTGATTCCAAGTCTCTCAGCCAATTCCTTCATCCGCATGTCCTGCCTGTGGCCAATCACCTCGATGGCATGCATCTGTGAAGGTGACAAGCCGCTGCCTTTGACGACGGAGTGTTCCCAGGAGTTGATCTTGTCATAAAGTTCGAGCAGTTGATGAGAGAGATAATCAAGCTCAGTCTGATTTTCACCGGGCACTGTCATTTAAAGACCTCAGGTTGCAAGTGACGAGTAAAGGCTGTAGCCGGAAAAGCATATGATAATTACTCCTGCCGATCTCATTATTAGCGGTTCCAGCCAGTCTTTTTGTAATGTACCAGCCATGGTGGTAATGCGAAAGATACAATAGATCACAAGTCCTACTGAAAGGGCGGTGGAAAGAGCATACGTGCCGAAAACGAGGGTCGCGGTAAATGCCGAGCCCGAGTTGAGTGCATAACCATACATTACAGCTGCGGTAGGGCAGGGGATGATCATGTTGACAAAACCTATGCTGAAAAGGCTGGCTGCCATCCATTTTTTCCTGGTCTGTTTATTCCCATTCGCTGCGTGGCCGCATGTCGGGCCATGGCTGTGATGATGTTTATGCTCGCAAGGATGGTGCTTGTGGTGATGACCTGCATGATCATGATGTTCATGCGCATGGTCGTGGTCATGGTCATGGTCGTGACTATGCAGAATGTGAGGGTCGTATAAGAGTATAAGGCCTATCAGGATGAGAATGAGAGAAGTGGATAATTCCATCCAATACGCCGCAGATGGTGGAAAAAGCATGGAAATTGAACCCAGGGTGGCGCCAAGGACAAGGCAGGCCACAGCTGTGCCGAACAGAAAAGCAGAAGTGAGTGAAAAAACTCTTTTGCCATTTTTTTCGCCGGCAACAAAAGGTGCAATGACAAGCCAGGAGTGACCGCAGGGATTGACGCCGTGGATGAGACCCAGAATGAAGCTCGATTGCAGGGCGGCCAGGTAGAGTGGTTGTAGTTCCATGATAATTTCTCAAAATTTCCTAAGTTAACAAGATAGCGCGGGTGATGTCTGAAGTGTTAGCAATAGAGCAGACACTACTTTGATAGTCAAGTAGTTTGACAGTCAAAATATCAGATAGTCGTAGAAAAAAGAGCAATGTCCTTGGGCTGAGCTTGTTTAAGCATCTGAAATTAAATTTTTGTGGAGCCTGGCTTGAGCTGTGTTGCGGGGATTTGGCGGGAAAGAGGCGTGGTGTAATTTTGGGTTTGTTTTGGTTAGTATTGGTAATATAAAGCACAAAGGATGGCAAAAAGACTGGGTCCAATGTATTCAGGCTAGGTTTTGATATGTGTGTTTAAGAATAGGGGAAGGCAATGGGAATGACTGCTGCGAATAAATTTTTAACGACCCGTGAAGTGGCCGAGTTGCTCAAGGTTAATGAGAAGATGATTTATACTCTCGTTAACGAGAAAGGGCTGCCGGCGACCAAGGTGACGGGCAAGTGGCTTTTTCCAAGAAGGCTGGTTGAGGATTGGCTTGATGCGCACATTCTCAATTTCAGCAAGGAACATGCGGGGTTTTCCTCAGAGGAGGGAATCCTGCTACTGGCCGGTAGCGATGATCCGCTCTTTCAACGCTGTCTTTCCCTGTTCCATGAGCACCGAAAAGATACCCTGGCCTTTTTCGCCAATCTTGGAAGTATGGGCGGGTTGACCAGTCTGCGTCGTGGGCTTTGCCATATAGGTGTCTGCCATCTGCTGCAGGATGACAATAAGGAATATAATTTCGAGTTTGCGGAGCAGGAGCTGGAGCGTTCCCCTGTATTTGTGAACTTCAGTCAGCGTGAGCAGGGAATTTTACTTGCTCCGGGCAATCCTAAAAATATCAAATCCATTGAAGACCTGGCACGAAATGATGTGAAGATTGTCAATCGTCACCTGGGTACAGGAACCAGACTGTTATTCGACTACGAGGTCTCCAAGTCAGATATTTCCGTAAGCGATATAACAGGTTATCACCACCTGGTTTCCAGACATCTCGATGCCGGACTTGAGGTTTTGTCTGGTAAGGCCGATGCTGCCCCGGCAATCAGAACCATTGCCGGCATGCTGGATCTTGATTTTCTCCCCTTACGTTGGGAGAGGTTCGATCTGCTGGTGAGTAGAGAGCGCTTCTTCGAAAAGGGCATTCAGGAATTTTTGACGTTGTTGCATGAAAAAGAATTTCGTAACGCCGCAGCCTCGTTGCAGGGGTACGATATTTCGCTTTGTGGAAAAATGATGTTTCCAAATAATTTTAATGAGAAGGAGTAAAGATATGCTACGCAAAATTTTTACCGTTGCAAGCGTTGCTATCATGGCACTGGCTTTTGCCGGAAACGGTTTCAGTTCTGATAAAGTGCTGAAAATGTCCACCACTACCAGTACCCAGTCTTCCGGACTTCTTGATGTACTGCTGCCAGAGCTTGAAAAGGATACCGGCATCAAGATCAAGGTTATTGCTAAAGGTACCGGTGCTGCTATCCGTGATGGTCAGGACGGAAACGTCGACGTAATTTTCGTACATGCCAAAGGCCGTGAGCTGAAGTTTGTTGAGGAAGGATACGGGACTGAGCGTTATGCTGTTATGCACAACGACTTTGTTCTAATTGGACCAGCTGCCGACAAGGCTGGTGTTAAAGCGACCAAATCCACAGCCGATGCTCTGAAAGCTATCGCCGCTGCCGAGGCCCAGTTTATTTCTCGCGGTGATGACAGCGGTACCCATACCAAAGAGCAGAACCTCTGGAAGGAAAGCGGTCTGGCCATGGGGAGTGAGACCATGACCATTACCAAGAAAGGTAAAAATGTAGATATCACCTTCAGCCGTCCTGAAAATTCCGCGGCATGGTATACTTCCATCGGCCAGGGAATGGGTAAAACCATCACTTTCGCAGATGAGAAGCAGGCATACACCCTCTCCGACCGCGGAACCTACATCAAATATAAGTACGGCAAAACTCCTGCCATCGAGCTCGATGTACTCTCAGAAGGTGACGAGGCGCTTGCCAATCCTTATGGTGTAATTCCGGTAAACCCAAAGAAGTATGCCCATGTTCAGTATGACATGGCCATGGAATTCGTTAACTGGATTACCGGTCCTCGTGGACAGAAGCTGATCGCTGACTATCGCCTCGAAGGCAAGCAGCTCTTCTATCCGGATGCAATCAAGTAGGCGGGTTATACCGACGAAAATTGCGACTGGAGTATGTTCAAATTGAAAAAGGAGAGGCCTTCTGCGGGCTTCTCCTTTTTTACGTGGCACGGCAAGGCTTGCACCGCGTATGATTGTGGTGTATGGATTCCACACCGTTGGAAATGATAATGTAACTGTCAGTTGCAACCTCCCCGGCCCTGCGGGAGTTTTGGGGGAGGGTGTGTTTTTTATATCGGAGATTCATGGGACTGCTTATTGACAGCACAAAATCAGCCTTTCTGCTGCTGATTTCTTTAGATCCGGAATTGCTGGAAATTATAGCAGTTTCGCTCAAGGTGAGTGGCTTTTCGACTATTTCTGCCTCGTTACTGGGCATACCAGCCGGTTTTATCATTGCTCAAACCAATTTTTACGGGAAGCGTTTTCTGCTCACCTGTCTGAACACCCTGCTGGCTATGCCGACTGTGGTCATAGGTCTGGTGGTCTACTCCTTTATCTCCCGCCGTGGTATTTTCGGCTCGCTGGAGCTGCTCTATACCCAGAAAGCAATCATCATTGGTCAGACCCTGCTCATCGTGCCCCTGGTAACCTCGCTTACCATCGCGGCCATCAGTAGAATTGACGGCAGGTACCGTAATACGGCGCTTACTCTGGGAGCCACCAGACTGCAGATGGCGCTTGTGGTGGTAAAAGAAGCCAGATTCGCGATCTGTGCAGCCGTAATTGCAGCTTTCGGGCGGGTTATTGCCGAAGTCGGTGTGTCGATGATGCTGGGTGGTAACGCCAAAGGGTTTACCAGGACCATGACTACGGCTATGGCGCTCGAATATGACAAAGGTGAGTTTGTTCTTGCTGTGGCGCTTGGCCTTTCTTTGATGATGATCGCCTTCATGGTCAACTTACTGTTTCTCTTTTTCCAGGGCAGGACCAGGATTTGAATCTTTATACACTTGAAAATCTCGCCCGGGAATTCAAGGGCCGTAAAATATTGGACATTGAGGAACTTGCCATTAAACCCGGCAAGATCTACACCCTGATCGGGCCAAATGGCGCAGGAAAGAGTACCCTTTTGAATGTGCTGGCCTTTCTTGACAGGCCGGAGCATGGAGCGCTGAGCTTTAAAGGCGAACGGGTGGAATACTCCGCCAGGCAGCTGCTGGAATTGCGCCGCCGGGTGGTGCTTCTCGATCAGTATCCTATCCTTTTTACCGGGCCGGTCTGGAAAAATGTGGAGTTTGGCCTGAAAGTCAGGGGAGTGGATAAGGCTGAGCGTCGCAAGCGGGTGGTTGAGGTGCTCGATCTGGTCGGAATGGAGAAGTTTATCGAAGCGGATGCCCATAAGCTCTCGGGTGGCGAGACCAAGAGGGTCGCGCTGGCGAGAGCCCTGGCAGTTCGGCCTGAAGTGTTGCTCTGTGATGAACCCGGGGCAAATGTAGACAAGGAGAATCAGGAGATCATCCTGGCTCTTCTGGGCAAGATTAACAAGAGTTATGGTACGTCCGTGATCTTTTCCACGCATTACCTCTCCCAGGGACGCAGGCTGGCTGATCACTCATTGATGCTGGAGCATGGCCAGCTATCAGATATGGTCAATGAGAATATCTTTCGGGCCAGGGTGATAGCTGAAGAACACGGCAGGCTGCTCTGCCAGGTTGGTCACGGCGCTGAACTGACTCTGCCTAAAGAGAGTGTTGCGGACAGCAGCGGGGACTTCAAACTCTACATCGACCCGACAAAGACCACTGCTGAACTGGATTGTGCGGAACCAGCCGCTAATATTGTCGCAGGCACGGTCTTTCAGCTGAATCAGGACAAAGGTCGGATTCATGTGGGAGTGGATATCGGGGTAAAGCTCTTTTTCTTTCTTACCACGGACCAGTATCGGGACATTATGCCGATTATCGGAGGCCGGATTATGATATCCATTCCAGATTCGGCCATGCGCTGCAGTATGATGTAGGCAGGATGCCTGTGAGGGCATAGCCGTTAGCCCGAATTTCTTATTAGTGTTAGCAACCTTTTGAGATTCAACCCGAAAATGTCATGAGCAGTGCGGGTTCGTATCTGTGGAATTCGCCTTGGTATTGCCCAGGGTGGGGCGGCTGACTTCAGCAGTCGCAGTCAAATTTAGAGCAGGCAATACAGTAAACCGTCAAGTGTATGGCTTCGGCAAGCATCTCTGTTGAGTGCTCACTGTCATACTCCCTGGCCCTGGTCATGACCTCCCGGTCATTTTCTCCCCTGGCGATGATATCGATCAATGGCGCATAGTTGCGTTGATACTCCAACCGTTCCGTATCGGTAACGTTCTTCATGTAGTC
This sequence comes from Desulfosediminicola ganghwensis, assembly GCF_005116675.2. Taxonomy (NCBI): domain Bacteria; kingdom Pseudomonadati; phylum Thermodesulfobacteriota; class Desulfobulbia; order Desulfobulbales; family Desulfocapsaceae; genus Desulfosediminicola; species Desulfosediminicola ganghwensis. Next base: position 82,002 of record NZ_CP050699.1, on the reverse strand, counting down.
TTCATAACAGTAACGAATCTTGTTTCTTCCACGCGCCATATCGTACCTCTATAAAAGTCGTAAATTTTCAGATGACTGATTGCAGTGACCAGGTTGAGTAATGAGGGTGGTCACTGGAATGTAGTACTTACCCTGTTGCCAATTCTGTGGCAAGTAAAGCTGCTGTCGGGTTGGGGGGATAAAGAGAGGAGTTGACAGCGGCCACGCCACCAGGAAGGCGTGGCGTAGCCGCTGTCCGTTGAACAACTTACTGATTAGTGCTGACTCTTTTCCTGTAACCCTGCCGATTCTCCATGGCGCAAGAGGGCGCTGGTATCGGCGATGGGTTCCTCGCCAGAGGCTTCCTTCAGGTATACTCGTGTTCTTTCAACCATAAGGTACAGGCACGGTACCAGCACCAGGGTGATGATCGTGGCAAAAAGAATTCCGAAGCCGAGCGAGAGCGCCATGGGAATAAGAAACCGTGCCTGCCTGGAGGTTTCGAAGATCATCGGAGCCAGTCCGCAAAAGGTGGTGAGCGTGGTGAGCAAGACGGGCCTGAAACGGCGGATGCCTGCGGCACGGATGGCCTCGCTTGGGGAAAAACCCTCCAGTCTTCTCTTATTGGCGTAATCGACAAGTACAAGCGAATCGTTCACCACGATGCCAGACAGCGCGACCACACCCATCATGCTCATCAAACTGAGATTGTAGCCCATAATTATATGGCCAATAACAGCACCCACCATGCCAAACGGAATGGCTGTCATGACGATTATGGGTTGGCTGTAACTCTTAAAAGGAATTGCCAACAGGAAGTAGATGGCAATGAGTGAGAAAACAAAACCGCCGAACAGGTTCTGTACACTCTCCTTACGATCAGCCTGTCTTCCTGCATACTCGTAGCCAAGGCCGGGGAACGTGCCGGCCAGTTCAGGGAGTATGTTGGAGTTGAGGGAAGTCATGATCTGGGAAGTCATGGCCAGCGGGTCAACATTGGCCCTGACGGTGACCGTCCGGCGACCATCTTTTCGGGTGATAGAGGTATAGGCCCGGCCGCGATCAACCGTGGCAATATCGGAGAGTGGCACGAAGGTTCCAGCCGAGGTGGCGATCAGCATGCTCTCAATATCAAACTCGCTGAGTCGCTGGGACTCCGGGAGCCGCAGTCGCACAGTAACCTCGTTTGAACCGCGCTGCTGGCGGAGCGCGATTGAGCCCTGAAAGCTGTTTCGAACCTGACTGCCTACTTCGGCAGCGGTAAGCCCAAGGGAGTCACCTCTCTCATTGATCTGGAAGGTAAACTGTTGTTTACCGGGCGTATAGCCACTGTCGATATCCTTGGTATTGGGAAAATCGGCGAGCTGTTCAGCCAGCATGGCGCTCGCCTGGTCAAGTATTTCAATGTCCCTGTGGCTGAGTTCAATGGAGAGTGCGGCACCGCTGCCGGGTCCGCCGCGATCCGATTCAAAGAGTGACGATTGCAGGCCAACGATGGTGCCCACCTCTTCACGCCAGAGCCTGGTCACATTCCCGGTTGAAAGGGGACGTATGTCGGGAGGGGTCAGATAGGCGTTTACTTCTATTGTGTTTTCGTCAATCAACGATGACACACCGGTAACAAGATCATCTCCCCCATGGTCTTCACGAACACGCTCCATGGCATCGACGATTTGGTCGCGTACAGCGACGAGCTCGGAATATGGGCTGCCATAGGGAAGGGTGGCGGTAACAACCGCACGGTCCGATTCTACCCTGGGCATGAGGATCATACTGATTCTGCCACTGAAAACCCAGCCAATGGTAACAAAAAGCATACAAAAGAGCAGGGCCACGGTAAGAAATTTTATCTGTAGGACACGATCGAGCATTGCCCCGTAGATATTTTCTGAAAACCAGCTGAGCCGATTGCTGAATTTTTTTTGCACCCTGGCAACAGCTTTAAGGACACGGTTTGATGACTGGCTGTTGCTATGGGCCAGATGGGCCGGCAGAATAAACAGTGATTCGAACAATGAAACCAGAAACACGGTGATAACCACCAGTGGTATTACCAGCCACACTTTCCCCATAGTTCCAGGGACAAAGAGCAGCGGCATGAACGCTACAACATTGGTCAAAATAGAAAAAACAATAGGTACGGCCACATCCTTTGCACCAGCGATGGCTGCGTCTACGTTGCTGAGTCCTTTTTGTCGATATTCGTAAATATTTTCACCGGCGATAATGGCGTCGTCGACCACGATACCAAGAGCGACAATAAAGGCGAACATGGAGATCATGTTAATCGACACATCTATCATTGGCAGAAACAGCAGCCCGCCCAGAAAGGAAATGGGTATACCCATGGTTACCCAGAAGGCCAGGCGAAGTTCAAGAAACAAGCCCAGGAGGATTAACACCAGAGTCAGGCCGATGAAGGCATTTTTAAGGAGCAGATCGAGTCGTTGTTTATAAATTTCTGATAGATCTCTGGTTACCGCCCACTCAATTCCGGGGGGGAGGTCGATTTCGATATCGGACATGGCGGCCAGGGTCGCCTCGGAGATCCCGATGGGGGTCTGTTTGCCAACTCTGAACACCCGTATGGAGAGTGCGGATTCCTTTTCGTAGGAAGCTTCCCTGTTAGTACTCTCGAACCCTTCGCGTACTTCGGCGAGATCTTCAAGATAAACTGTCGCTCCGGAGGGTGTGGTGACAACAGGAATGCGAGCGAACTCGCTGGCCCAGTCGCGCCTGTTATCTATCCGTAACAGGATTTCGCCGCTGCTGGTATCCAGTTTGCCACTAGGGACTTCGATTGAAGATTGCTGGATGATCTGTGCCACCTGGGAGAGGGTAAGGCCATACATCCTCAGCTTTTCCAGCGGTATTTCGACATGAATTTCGAAATCACGGGCGCCGGTAATCTCAACCTGGGTGATACCTTCGGCGCGGAGCAGTCGGTCACGGACCTGTTCGGTGACTTCCCGCAGCGAACCTTCAGGTACATCACCATAAAAATTCATGCGCACCACTTCGCGTTTACGGGCGGCAAGCGACACCACAGGCTCTTCGGAGTCTTTGGGGAAGGTGGTGATTCGATCAACTTCCTGTTTAATCTCCTGTAATACTGCTTGTCCGTCGGCGTCCTCCATAAGCTCGGCGTTAACCCGGCCGCTGCCCTCTGAGGCCGTGGAGGTGATTTCTTTTATGCCATCGATTCCGTCGATGCCATCTTCAATGGCCAGAATGATTCCCTGCTCGACTTCTTCAGGGCTGGAACCGGGATATGATACGGAGACAGTTACAAGATCAAGCTCAAAGTCCGGGAAAACTTCCTGCTTGATCTTGGTGGTCACAAAGAGACCGCCAAGAAGCAGGAAAAGCATGATCAGGTTGGGTGTCACGCGGTTATGGACCATCCAGCCGATTGGTCCGCTGTGGTCCTTTTGCGTCAACTTATTAATCACGTGCTACCTCCACCTGCTGCCTGTCAGCTTGAGCTTTGTTACCTGCAACTGCTTGTTTATCTGAATCGTCACCGGCAACTTTTAATGGAATACCGGCAATCGGAGAGGCGAGCGAAGATGTGACTAAACGATCGTTGTCGTGAATTCCTCCATTGATAATCACCTGATCTCTATTGCGAAAAAGAACATCAACTGTGCGGATATCGAGCATACCGTTATCCCCCACGAGCCACACAGAGTTGCCGTCACGCAGATAGGAGCGATCAACCATGATGCCTGATTCGATGGTCTTACCAACTATCTCAGCACGGACATAGGAACCCAGCAACACTGGTGGCTTGCCGACATTTTCTGGGTTGCGGCTCATCGGGTCGTCTATAGCTACTAGCAACTGGGCCATTCTGCCCTGGTCTTCAAGGGAGGCCTCAAGCCTGATAACGTGACCAATTCGGTAGGAGTCAGGTTTGGTATGTCCCTGGGTATATACCCGGACCGTTGATCCGGTAGCATCGCTGGTTGCAGGAATCTCGACCCAGTCAAGTTGTTCCACGGGCAGGGTCAGTCTCAGCCAGAACTGGTCGGTACCCACCATGTGGGCAAGGACGGTTGAGCCGCCAACGACTGCTCCGGTATCAACATTACGGCTGCTGACCACGCTGTTGAAAGGTGCGCGAACCTGGGTGCGCTCCAGGTTCAGTTGAGCCTTGGCGAGTCCGGCACGTGCCCGGGCCTGAACTGCCTGGAGCTTTTCCAGTTGTGGCACTCGTAATATCAGCGCCTTTTCCTCATTGCTGACCTGTTCACCGAGCAGTGTAAACTCCTTTTCGGCAATGCGCTGATAACCCATCTCCATCAGCAGATCACTGTCAACCTGGTTCGCTTCGCTCTGAAGCTGATCAACTTCAAGCTGGTAGTCGGTGGGGTCAATCTGTAAAAGAGTTTCTCCGGCACGATAGAATCCGCCAGGAACAAACTCCCTGTTCATTTCGATAACCTCACCATCGACCAGAGGCTTGAGGTCAATTTCCCGTGCCGGCACAATCTCACCCATTGCGTATACCACTGTCTGCTGGGGGCCTGACTGGACCTGTTGAATCTCAACAAGAGCTGCCGAAGCGGGTCGTTTGCGCGGTTTCGCTTCCGGCTTTGTTTCAAGGAGATAAACCGTTATCGCTATGCCGCAGGCCAGGGCGATGACCGGCAGCATAAAGTGCAGCAGGAAGCCGCCGAGCTTGTTTGGTTTTCTGCGTACTTCCCCTGGAGTATTAGCTGGTTGGCGTTCGTTCATTTTCATAAGGCGTCTGGGTGTAATGGAGTAACTGGTTTAGCCTGACTGACGGTTTCGAGGTTGTGTAACGGATTGCTCAGGACCTGTCCCGCCAGGGCCCGGTAGAGGCTGATTCGAAAGCCAATGCGCTGCTGACGGGCGGTGAGCAGGCTACGCTCGAGATTTTGTTGTGAGAGCAGTGCGGTAAGGACGCGCTGATAGTCTTCTGCCCCCTGTTTGTATCTGTCCCGCACGTTTTCAAGTGTGTCGTTGGCAAGGTTGAGCTGGAGCTGAAGACTGCCGATAAGTTTGTCCTGTTCTTGTTCCTGGGCCAGGGCGTTTTCAACTTCGCGGATGGCTTCCAGTATGGTCTGGCCGTAACTGTAAAATCGCTCGCGGGCGACAGCGGTTGTTCGGTCCACCTCGGCCTCCCGCAAGCCACCGTCAAGAATCGGCCCGACGATGTTGGCGGCCATTGATGCCAGCCAGTTGTTAAAGAGTTGGCTGGCGGTGCCGGAAGTGCTGAGGTCAGTCGAGATACTGAGTCTTGGGTACTGGTCTGCAATGGCCACGGCCACATTGCGGTCAGCGGCCAGCAGGTCGAGATAGGCACTTTTCACATCCGGCCTGCTGCTGAGGATTTCCAGCGGAACGCCTGTTGCCGGAATTGGGGGCAACTCGACCAGCTGGGGCTGATCAGGCAGTGCGAGCGATTTGGGTGGCATGCCACTCAACACCGCAAGCTGGTGTTCGAGAACAGTTGCTGATGCCCGTTGCTGTGACTGTTCACCGGATTGGGCCTCAATAAGCTGTTTTTGCTGAAGCACATCGGCTATCCCTACCTGGCCGGCATTGAAGCGTAGCTGAATAAGCTGTAAACCTGTTCGGTTAACGTCCTGCTGCTTCTGCAGGAGCTGCAGCTGGCTGTTGCTTTCAGCAAGTTGATACCAGGAGGAGGCGATCTGTGCCGCCACAGTCAGGGCTGCGGTCTGAACATCTTCAGAAGATGCCTGGGCGCTGTAGATGCTCGCTTCCTGGGCAGCGGAAAGCCTGCCCCAAAGGTCAATCTCATACCCGGCGGCGAGGCCAATCGACAAATTGGTGGATGAGCTTTCGTCACCATTATTGCGGGAGCGGCTCTCCGTGGCGCTGGTGCGGTAGTCCAGTGTGGGAGAAAGAGCGGCTCCGGCCTGACGACTGACAGCTTCCGCCTGCAGAAGTCTCTGCCGGGCGGCCAGAATATCAAGATTGCTGGCCAGTGCCTTGGAAATAAGCTCATCGAGGGGTTCGTCGTTAAACTCGAGCCACCAGTGCGGAGATTGTTGCTCTGTGCCTGACAGGGAGAAACGTTCCTGCACATGTACCGGCAGCTGATCTGTGGCAATATTGGTCTTGGGGGCACAGCCACTGATTACGAGCAGCATGGCCGTGGCAGCAGGCAAGAAAAACTTTTTCATTCCCCCTATCCGGGCCGGGGGCAGGGCAGGTGTCCAGGTCAAACAGATGTGATTTGGCTCAGTCATTGATGATTTACACAGTTTAAAGTTAGAGGATATGTGTCAGTGAAATAACATACCTAATGATTGAGGACGAAATGTGGCAACAATATGCAAAGAATGTGAAAGTTTTTTGCAGCATACTGATTTTGCCGGGTAAAATGATGAGAATCTGGTACTAGACAAATAGAGACTGCCAAGCAGTTTATGCCTCTTTTTTAGCCCTGTAACCGACTATACCAAACCGATAGATACGATGAGAATTTCAATTCACTACAAACTCTTTGCGGCTCTGCTTGCCGCGATTCTCGCGGTCATCATCTACATGACGCTGGTGTTGCAGTGGAGTTTCGATCGCGGATTTCTAAACTATATCAGCACGGAAGAGCGGGTTCGGCTCGAGCATGTTGCCGGAGAATTGCAACAGCAGTATGCGCGTTTTGAAAGCTGGGACTGGGTGTTGCAGGACCCACGCAATGTCGCAAGAATTGTTGCGGGCAGTTATCCGGAAGGGAAGTTCAAGGAGGGTGTGCTCAGACGTATTGAGAGGGGGGGATTTAATCAACTTGCAGGTAAGCGTGGGCCGATCCCAACCGATTTGCCCCCGCATTTCTTTGCTCGTATATTCCTTTTAGATGAGAATGAAAGAACCATCTTCGGTTTCGAAGGGAGATCGAAGAATAATGAACTTATTACATTACGCTATCAGAACAAAGCTGTAGGTTACCTTGGAGCATACCCGACCAAACAGCTCACAGAAAGTCAGCAGGTGGTATTTATGAGACAGCATCGCCTGGCCCTGATACTTGTCTCTGTGGCCGGTGTTCTCATTGCCGCCGGGTTATTTTTCCCTCTGGCTCTTTTCCTGACCAGGCCCATACGTGAATTAACCTCGGCCACCAGAGAGCTTGCTTCAGGTAAGTACCAGACCCGAATTGACAATACCTCAGGTGACGAACTTGGTCAGTTGGCGGCAAACTTCAATGACCTCGCGGCAACACTGGAGAAAAATCAGCTTGCACGCAGTCAGTGGGTGGCGGATATTTCCCACGAGCTGCGCACGCCATTGTCTATTCTGCGCGGTAAAGTCGAAGCCTTGCAGGATGGGGTCTATAGCCCGACACCGGAGCTGTTCTCTGAATTGTACCGGGAAGTGATGTATCTCAACCTGCTGGTTGATGATCTGTATCAATTATCGCTCTCCGATAAGGGCGCGATGAGCTATAATCGGGCAGAGGTGGAACCATGCTGGGCTCTTGAGCAGGCTGTCTCTTTGTTCAAGCCACAGATCGAAGCGGCAGGGCTGAGTCTTGAAATGCATGCGGATATTGAGAGTGATGCGACTCTTTTTGCCGATAACGAACGCTTGAAACAGCTCTTTACCAACCTTATCGCAAACTCTGTCCGCTATACAGACCCCGGCGGAAGGTTGTTGATCAGTGTGGGCCAGCGGGAAGATAGCCTCAGTTTTGTCATCGAGGACAGTGCTCCGGGGGTGGAGGGACAGCATCTTGAGCGGCTCTTTGAACGGCTCTACCGGGTAGACGGTTCACGCAGCCGGGAATCCGGCGGGGCCGGGCTCGGTTTGTCTATTTGCTGGAATATCGTTAAAGGGCATAATGGAACAATAAAGGCAAGCCACTCAAATCTCGGTGGCTTGCGGGTAGAGGTCACCTTGCCTCTGGCAGATATTTGAGAAAATAGATTCTATATGGAACAGACAATTCTCATAGTTGAGGACGCAAGGGAGCTGGCACAACTGCTCAGCGACTATTTACGCCAGGCCGGCTTTGGCAGCCATCAGCTGTACAGTGGTGATGGGGTGATTGATTGGGTGAAGAATAACCAGCCTGACCTGATTCTGCTCGATCTGATGCTTCCGGGGCGTGGCGGGCTGGAAATATGTGCAGAGCTTCGGCAATTTTCGACAGTGCCGGTAATCATGTTGACCGCCCGGGTGGAAGAGCAGGACAGACTGCGCGGCCTTGAACTCGGGGCGGACGATTATGTCTGCAAGCCGTTCAGCCCACGGGAGGTCGTGGCACGGGTAAAGGCTGTGCTCAGGCGCAGTTCTCAAAGAACCCTTGCGGAAAATACAAAGGTGGGAATACAGTTTGATGCCGACAAGCTGCAGGTACGATTGAACGGCAATCTTCTCAACCTGACTGTAGTGGAATATCATCTGCTTGCTCTGTTGGCCGGGCAGCCGGGCAGGATCTATTCCCGTGGCCAGTTGATAGACAAAATCTATCCGGATCAGCGGGTGGTGAGCGATCGTACCATCGACAGCCATATTAAAAAGTTGCGTAAAAAAATCAGCGAGGTGTATAGCGGGGAACTGATTCATTCCGTTTACAGCGCAGGCTATAAGTTCGATGCAACCGAGAGCTGATTTTCCTCTCTTCCCAGGTAAACTCCAACGCCCTCCCTGTGGATTGAACATCCTGCTTTTTTTGATGTTTTTTCTCCATTGAAATCTTGCGACATCTCCATAAGCCTGATAGGGTAGCTATGCTAAAGTAAGGCTCTTTTCAGAGCTTTGAGTTTTTGACCTGTTATTTAAATCTGCCGTTTTTGAGAAGTATTTGGCAACTAACACGTACATCAAGGAGTAGGCATGAAAAAGATAGCTATCGGTATCGTCCTGATTCTGGCGATAGCTGCATGCTGTATGCCGTTTGTAAACGGCATCATTATGGAAAAAGGGTTCAACCGGTGCCTGGACGAACTGAACAGGATGTATACCGAGAGTGGAACCAACGCGTCGGCAACTCTGGTGCGTTATGAACGGGGTTTTTTGAACTCGGAGATCGAGTGGAAGCTCAATCTCGGAGATTTGAAAGCACTTTATGGTATTGATGAGATTATCCTGCTTGAACGAGCCGAGCATGGTTTTACCGATGTAACTTCATACAGCAGTCTGGAAAAAAATGATTGGTACCTGAAATTTATCGAGGAAAAACTTGGTGGTAAAGAGCCGGTGAGCTTGGTTACTACCTACGCTGTTACCGGTGACATTCATTCCGAGATTGATATCAGCGCGTTCTCCCTTGCGGTTGAAGACCAGACCATTGAAGTGCAGCCTGGCAGCATGAGTTTTGATACTGATCTGCAGCTTGATTCTTTCGTGATGACGGGAGATTGGGGAGGTGCGGCAATTCCTGGTACGGTGGCGATGAATAATGTCGCCTTCAGCTCTGATGTAACCAAGATTTCGACGTATATATGGGAAGGTGTGACTGCACTCAGAGTTGCCTCCATCACTGCCGAGGAGCAGGCTCAGAAAATTGCTATGACTGATCTCAGCGTCGAGTATGGGGTAGAGTATGACCAGGAGAAAAAGGCCTTGGCCATAGAGGCACTCTATGGAGTCGAAGAAATCAGCGATGGGGTTGAAAAGGTAGAAAACGCGACGGTCACTATTGGCGCAAAAGGTGTTGATGGTGCAGCATATGAAGAAGCAATGCGGCTTTATCTGGAACTTGCCGGCAAGCTCTTTACCGATATTTCCACCGTGGGGGATGATCCGAAAGCACTGGAAAGGGTGCTGCAGGACAAAATGATGAATTATGGGCTGCAGCTCATGGCCATTTACGAGAAATTCCTCAAAGAGGGATTTGAGGTGTATGTGAAGGATATGTCGGCCACTTTGCCCCAGGGGGACTTGAGCGGTGGTGTCGTGCTGAAAATGAAAAAAGATCTGACCATGGCCCAAATCATGCCCATGATGAATGATCCAGAGATGATTTTTGAATATCTCGACTACACTTCTGACTTTGTTATGCCGTCAGTGCTGGCGGAAAATAAGGCTCAAATGATTACTCCGCTATTGCCGGGAATGAGCAAGGGATTTTTTGTGGAAGAAGGTGAAACACTGAAACACCACGCCGAGACCCGCGAACAGAAACTCTACCTGAACGGAGAGCAGGTTAATCTCAATTATTGATATTCAGTTGTTGTAACAATCATACAGGCCAAAACCCGGAATCAGCTCCAGACTGATTCCGGGTTTTTTCTTTCATGCTGTTACGTTCACTGGCGGGGATCACGGATATTCGGCCACTGCCTGGCTGAGTTGGAGGCAGAAATGGACCGGACCGGGTTGATATCGATACCGCCGCGACGGGTGAAGCGGGCAGAGACTTCAAGGTAATCAGGCCGGCATTGTTCCATAAGGTGATGAAAGATCTGTTCGACGCAGGCCTCATGGAAGCCGGTATGCTCCCGGTATGAGACGAGATAACGGAGTAACCCGGCACGCTCTATTTTCCTGCCTTCATAACTGACCTGTACCGTGGCCCAGTCGGGCTGGCCGGTTACCGGACAGCAGGAGCGGAATAAGCGGCTGAACAGGGTCTCAGAGGCGGAGGCTGATTCAGGATCAGCCGTGAGCAGCAAAGGGTCTACCTTATAGCTGAAATCGTTGCATTCCAGTTCATCCAGGCAGATTCCGGTCGGCTCAGCCACCTGTACCCCGTCAAATTGATTGGCCAGGGTGAGTGTGACGTTGACTTTCCCGCCGGCGGCCTGACCGAGATCTCCTTCAAGTATTGCAGTAAGAGATGCAGCATTTTCAATGCGGGTCATGTTGAAAGAGTTGAAATAGAGCTTGAGCGATTTAGACTCGATCAAAAATTCTGAGGTGGCCGGAACTCTGATCTCGGCAATGGCAACCTCGGGTTTTCCATTGGCGGATAGCCAGGAGACTTCGTAAACATTCCAGATGTCCTCACCGTGGTAAGGGTACTGGCCGTTGGCCCCTGGGAGTTGGGCGGTGCCACGACCAAGGTTTCTGGGAATAGGTTGCAGCAGTTTGGGATCGTAATGAGAACTGTATTGTACGTCCTTGCCGAGCAAGGTTTCGATTTTCATGTATTTTTCTTTTATTGTGGGCGCCGATTCATCGTCAGCGCTCCTGGTTGGAGTGGATGATCAGTTCCGGGCGGATTTCTGCAGGAGCTGATAGATTCGGTTGAGCTCCACGAAAGCGTCATGGTCGCCACCCTGATCGGGGTGCAATTCGAGAGCTTTTTTCCTATAGAGTCTGCTGAGTTCTTTTGGCGCCATTTCTTTAAGAAACTTTAACGACTGTCCATAGAGTTTGACGACCTCGTCTTCTGCAATATCTTTGGTGCGATCGGGCCAGAAGAAGCGGCGATGGTCGTTCATGAACTGGCGAATAAAGTCATTCTGATAACTTCTGTTCCTGGGAATGTAATCAAAGAACATTATCATATATCGTACCAGATGCGGGTGCAGCCAGGTCTGCTTCGGTTCGTGTTGCCAGAAAGAATGAGCGCTGTTTAAACGGCATAGCGCCTCAACGAAATAATCGGCAACTTCCTGCTCGGGCAATGCTTCAGGCATGTACGTGGCGTAAGAAGCGGTAAAATACACATGCAGGTTGAGGATGGCATAAATGTAATTGCGGTACTCGCCAGGGTCCAGTGCCTTTTCCATCTCTACAAAAACATACTCCCGTTCATCTCTGCTCTGGTTAAGCAACGGTCTGAAAACGGGTGGGCGCATGGAGAAAATTTTGCTCTGATCGACCGCACCGTAATAGAGATAATAGATCCGGCGTCTGTCGAACATATGGATCTGCCTGTCGATGGCTGCCCTCTGCTGGTCGGTCATCGGGCCGGGGTCACCATTGCAGCGGTCAAATTGAGCCAGCCTGTCGCGGTAACCCCTGGGGAGAAAATTCCATAACAAATTTTCAAGCAACAGATCAGGGTCCCGGTCGGTGAACTCTGCGACGGACTTGAAGAGCCCGCTATCAAACAAAATTACATTGTCATAAGGCTGTTCTATAAATTGGCGTGGCTCCCGACCTAGGTCGTGGATGATCCGGTGAGAAAACAGCCCACTATTGTCAACCTGATAAGACTGGCGAATCTGGTACTGAATATCTTCACCATGAAAAAGAGTGGCAAGGTACATAACATTTGGCGCATGTAAAGGCTTCCGGGGGGAGAAATGTTTTCAACTCGTTTTATATACTGTAATGAGATGCTGTTGATAAATCATCAGGTTTATCTTTGCGAGTTACGCCAGACAGGGTGGTATGCTGGCATAAAATGAATTATTGAATTTTAAAATAAATCTCTCGGTGAACAACTGATGCAGTGTAACAGGATTTGATCGGAAAAATTTCATTGATAATTAGTTAGTTCCATTATAGCTTCTGCACTTCGTTGGAATTGGTTTACTTTGTTACCCGGATTCCGTGTTTGATTTTTTGTTGCCTGAACAGGAGATTACCCTGGGTATTGTCTTGTGTTCAGGTGCATGGTTGTCTGCAGGTGAGAAGTGAAAACAGGTGAGGGGTTACGTCAGCGGAAATCGCCCTGACCCTGACTACGCTTTAAATAGCCTTTTGTACGTATTATACCAGTAGCTATGAAATATTTACCGTCTCAAATCCTCTATTTTTTTCAAAATAAGACGACCAAGCGCAATCTGGTGCTGCTAGCTAAGTTTCTAGGCTTTTTGTTCAGCCTGGTAACTGTTTATAGTATAATGTTCCATGTCCTGATGGTCTATGAGGGCAGACAGTTCAGCTGGGTGACCGGGTTTTATTGGGCTCTCACCGTCATGTCCACCCTGGGGTTCGGCGATATCACATTCCATAGTGATCTCGGGCTGGTCTTTACTATTTTTGTGTTGGTGACAGGTGTGATCTGTATGCTGATCATGCTGCCGTTTACCTTTATTCAGTTTTTCTACGAACCCTGGCTCGAGGCACAGGTCAAAAGCCGTACTCCCCGCGAGCTTCCGGAAGGTACCAAGGGACACGTGATCATAACCACCTTGGAGCCTATTACCCAAAAACTGATCGAAAAACTTTCGCGCAGAAATTATGAGTATGTGGTGATCGCAGCCGACCAGCAGCAGGGTGGCGAACTTCATGATGCCGGCTACAAGGTGGTGGTCGGGGAACCTGACGATCCTGAGACTTTCAAAAAACTCCGCATTCACGATGCGGCGATGGTTGTGGCCACCAATGATGATCTGATGAACACAAATATCGCATTTACCGTGCGCGAGATCAGCAAGAGTGTGCCCATTGTGACTTCCGCAGACCGGGATCATTCTCTGGATATTTTGAACTATCCCGGCAATACCCATGTCTTTCAGTTTATGAAGATGTTGGGTTTTGCACTTGCCGAGCGGACGGTGGGCCTTGGTAGTGCTACGACAATTATTAGTAATTTCGATGAACTGTATATTGCGGAGATTTCGGCAAAACGAACGAGTCTTGCCGGTAAGGCGATTATTGATGTAGACCTCCGACAACGCACCGGAACCACCATCATTGGTCTATGGGATAAAGGGCGTTTCGACGCTCCCCACCCGGATGCCAGGATCGTTGACAGCACTCTGCTTTTACTGGCCGGTACCAAAGAACAGCTGCGAAATTTTGAAAAGCTCTATGTGGCTGTCGAAACCGGCTTTGACGAAGACGCACCCGTCCTTATTCTCGGTGGCGGCCGGGTCGGGCTCGCTTCTGCAGAGGTACTGGAACAGCATAATATTCCTTACAGGATCATTGAAAAACGGGCAGCCGTCGCTTCAAGCGACGAGAAGTTCATCATGGGGGATGCTGCGGATTTCAACATTCTGAAGGAGGCTGGCATCGATAAAGCTCGCGCTGTTATCGTGACGACACATAATGATGCGATGAATATTTATCTCAGCTTCTACTGCCGCCAGCTACGACCGGATGTACAGCTCATCTGTCGATCCACGAATGAGCGTAACGTTCCGAAACTGCACATGGCCGGAGCGGATCTGGTACTTTCTTACGCGTCCATGGGCGCAAACGCCGTTATCAATTCGCTGAAGACAGACGAGGTTTCCATGTTTACTGAGGGACTCAATATCTTCAGCCTGCCTGTACCTGGAAAACTGGTGGACAAGACCTTGGTCGAGAGCAGGATCAGGCCTCTTACCGGTTGCTCGGTTGTCGCCATCAAATCAGATGGGGATCTGCTGGTGGGGCCTGACCCGACCTTACCACTCCGTGATGGAGATGAACTTATCCTGATCGGCACAACCGAAGCGGAAATGAAATTCGCCGAGGTTTATTAATTTCTCAAAAATCTTACACAAACTCGCTTTGAATCCAGGGGGGCATTGCCGCCGACTATCATACAAGGGGGAAGAATGAAGCTGGGTAGATTTGTAGGAGCTGTACTGCTTGCAATGCTGGTGCTGGTCAACCCGTTGCAGGCGGAAACAGAAAATAGTGAGTGGCAGTCTATCGTCGCCAAAGCAAAGGGGCAGACTGTTTACTATAATGGCTGGGGCGGCTCCGAGGTTATAAACGAGTACATACGCTGGGCTTCGGCTGAAGTCGAGAAGAGATATGGCGTGACGGTCAAACACGTGAAGGTCACCGATATAGGTGATGTGGTCGGCCGCATCCTGGCAGAGAAAAGCGCCGGACGAACCAGCGGCGGCACAGTCGATCTGGTCTGGATTAATGGTGAAAACTTTCGGGCCATGAAAGAACAGGGCCTGCTTGGTCCGCCATTTACCCATAAACTTCCCTCCTATCAGCTTGTAGATACTGAGAAAAAACCAACAACTGTATATGATTTCACCATTGCTGTAGAAAACCTTGAAGCACCCTGGGGAATGGCTCAGCTGGTGTTCATGTATGACACCGCTCATGTAACGAATCCACCGGCTAACATGCAGGAGCTGCTTGCTTACGCTAAAACCCATCCTGGCCGGGTGACCTATCCGGCTCCGCCCGAATTTCACGGCACAACCTTTTTGAAGCAGGCTCTGCTGGAACTCGTTGAAAATCCTGAGTTGCTGAAAAAACCTGTGGATGCGGTCGATTTCGAAAAAATTACCGCGCCGCTTTGGGCGTTTCTGGATGAATTGCACCCGGTAATGTGGCGGAGTGGCAGAACTTTTGCCAATGGTGCTCCTGAGATGAAGCAGCTGCTGAGTGACGGTGAGATATTCATTTCCCTCAGCTTCAACCCAAATGATGCCAGCAATGCCATCGCCAGCGGTGAATTGCCGGAGAGTATCCGGACCTATGTGCATGAGGGCGGCACCATCGGAAATAGCCATTTCCTGGCGGTGGTCTTCAACTCATCTGCCAAAGAGGGCGCCATGGTCTTCGCAGATTTTCTGATGTCGCCTGAAGCCCAGGCGAGAAAAGCGGACCCGGCTATCTGGGGTGATCCTACCGTTCTGGCCATGGGCAAGCTGACACCGGAGCAGAAACAGCTTTTTGACAATATTGAGGCAGGTGTTGCAACCTTGAGCCCGCAGGAGCTTGGCAAAGTTCGCCTGGAACCCCATGCGTCCTGGGTTGAGGCGTTGGAGACGACCTGGCTTGCCCGCTACCGGAAGTAGGCCTCTGCAGGCATAACCTCCTGGGCCATGTTCGACTTTGCTGGTTGAAAATTGATGCTGGTGATATCAACTGAATGGCTCAGCTCAGCTGTAACCCGAAATCAGGACCTGAACAAAAAAATGTTCTTCTCCACCAGACTCCTGAGGCGTAATTATCGATGAGTTCTGTGGATAAACCTACCGGACCAGGGAGTAGACTGGCGCTTTTTCCCATTCTGACCCTGTCGGCTTTTTGTATCCCCATCCTGATTGGTCTGGCCGGCACCTGGTTACCAGCGCTCGGTTACTTACCGGCAATCGGGGCGTATGATCTGAATGTATCGGTTTTTTTCACACTCTTTCGTGAGCCCGGCTTTTCATCCGCAACCTTTCACACTATCACGACCGGCCTTGGTGCGACCCTGATTGCCCTTGGGCTTTCTCTGCTCATCACCACCCAGATTTACGGATCTGCTCTCTGGCGCCTTCTTGAACGGTCACTGGCTGTCCTTCTGGCTATGCCCCATGCGGCCTTTGCTATCGGTTTCGGCTTCCTGATTGCGCCAAGCGGTTGGCTGGTGCGGATTATCTCACCAGAGTTAACAGGGTTTGAGGTGCCGCCGGGCTGGGCAACCGTGAAGGATGCATACGGAATCAGCCTGACTTTGGCCCTTGCTTTCAAGGAAATTCCTTTTTTACTCTTAATGTGCCTCAGCGGTCTCAATCAGTTGGATATCCGCAGAACACTCTGGGTCGGCCACAGTCTCGGCTACTCCAGGTCCCGTATCTGGACCCGGTTGGTACTGCCGCAACTTTACCCTCATCTGCGATTGCCGGTTTTAGCAGTGCTTGCCTATTCTTTAAGTGTTGTGGATGTGGCCTTGATTCTGGGGCCGAATCTACCGCCGACGTTATCGGTCCTGGTGGATCGTTGGTTTAATGATTCAGACGTGGGGTATCGTCTGTTGGGGGCCGCGGGTGCGACCTGGCTTTTTTTGCTGGTGATGGCGGCAATCGCCGTTTTTCTGCTGGCCGAAAAGATTATCTATCGTTTGAGCAGGGACAGGCTCATTGATGGCAGCCGCAGTTCAATCTCTGAGCGATTCGGTTTGTCGGGAGCGACCGCATATTTCAGCTCTGCCCTGCTGTTACTGGTCAGTCTGCTTTCATTTCTGGTGCTTGTTCTCTGGTCTTTTACGCGGAGCTGGCGATTTCCTGAGTCGTTGCCCGGGGTCTACAGTCTCAGGTTCTGGGCCCGTGGAGTGTCCCAGACTGCTGAGCCGGTATGGATTGCTCTTGTGGTCGGGGTGTTGGCAACTCTCATTGCAGTAGTGCTGGTAATAGGTTGTCTCGAAAATGAGATTGAGCTGGCACGAAAAGGGCGTAGGGCGGATAGCCAGAAGGTCATGTGGCTGGTCTATCTGCCTTTGTTGGTGCCACAGATTGCATTCCTGTTCGGTATCCAGACCATTGCGGTCTTGTTTGGTGTTGAGGGAACCTGGCTGAGCATGGTGGGAGTTCATCTTATTTTTGTTCTGCCATATGTCTTTCTTACGCTTTCTGGTGTTTATAGAGGTTTTGACAATCGTTATACCCAGGTGGCGGTGAGTTTATCCGGTTCACCGCTACGTAGCTTTTTCAGGGTCAAACTGGTGATGCTGGCCAAGCCGATTGTTTTTGCGTTAGCAACCGGTTTCGCGGTAAGTGTGGCTCAATATTTGCCGACGATGTATCTTGGAGCGGGCCGGTTTATGACCATTACCACCGAGACAGTTAGCCTTGCCGGTGGGTCGGATCGAAGGGTTGTGGCGGTCTATGCGCTCTGTCAGTTTTTGTTGCCGATGCTGATGTACACCCTGGCAATTTTTCTGCCTGCCTGGGCCTTTCGTAACAGACGTGCGATGCAGAATGAAAAAGGGGAATGGTGATGACTTTACGTTTGGATGAGGTACAGGTTCATCATAAAGGGGAGCAGCTTTTTGCACCGGTTAACGTGAGCATCGGTGCAGGAGAGATTACCACCATCATGGGGCCGAGTGGTTGCGGTAAATCAACTCTCCTTGGCGCCGTTGCCGGTAATCTGGTACACGGTTTTAAAATTGTCGGTGATATCTTTTTAAATGGTAGAAGATTGAATGATATGCCCATGGAAAAGCGCCGGGTCGGTATCCTTTTCCAGGACGATCTGTTGTTCCCCCATCTTGATGTGTTCGGCAACCTGGCCTTTGGTTTACCCCAGGGCCTGTCACGGACTGAGCGGGAGGAAATTATCGTGCACAATCTAAAACGGGCCGGACTTGAAGAGTTTATCCGGCGTGATGTGGCGACCCTTTCGGGTGGACAGAAGGCAAGGGTGAGTCTGCTTCGAACACTTTTGGCCAAGCCGGAGGCTGTTCTTTTTGATGAACCATTTTCAAAGCTCGATAAACCACTGCGGGCAAGCTTCAGGGAGTTTGTGCACGAGCAGATTGCTTTTCTGGCTATCCCGGCCCTTCTGGTGACTCATGATTTTGAGGATAGTTGTGGTGGTGCGGTGATTGAATTACGCCAAAATCCACAACTGGCAGGAGATATGAATGCTTGATCGCTGGACTACTGGTTGGCTTAAGGGCGGACTGGAGTGCGGAGCAAAGTGGCTCAATAAACGAGGTGTCTCTGCAGATCAGGTAACCCTGGCTGGCTTTCTGGTTGGTATGCTGGCCATCCCGGCCCTGGCAATGGGCTGGTATCTGACAGCACTTGCTTTAATCCTGATCAATAGAATCGCAGATGGGTTGGACGGGGCACTGGCTCGTATCAAGGTCACCACCGACGCGGGCGGATTCCTTGATATTGTGCTCGATTTTATCTTCTATTCCGGGGTAGTCGTCGGCTTTGGCCTGGCCGATCCCGCGGTCAATGGCCTGCCGGCAGCCGTACTGATCTTTTCTTTTGTCGGAACGGGGGCGAGCTTTCTGGCCTACGCCATCATGGCTGAGCGTAGGGGACTGGTAAATATTACCTACCCCCATAAAGGTTTTTACTATCTGGGAGGTCTCGCCGAGGGTACTGAGACAATCCTCTTTTTTGTGGCGATCTGTCTGTTCCCGGCCGCATTTCCGACCATGGCCTGGTGTTTTGCCGTACTCTGTTTCTTGACCACGGCAACCCGGGTGTGGGGTGGGTATAAGACGCTGTCAGAATCGGAGGGATACGGTGAGGAGTGAGGTGGAAGGCGTTGGAGGCATGAAGTTGGACGTTGGAAGTAATTGTGTAGTCACCTCAAGTAACAGATAACGTGTACTTCCAACGTCCCACGGATTACTTATACGCCTTCCTGATTATGGATATGGCGTCATCCAGCGTCATTTCATATCTATCAAGAGTGAACAGAAATCCCATGGTATCGAAAGCGTTTTGCGCTAACTTGGGGATATCTTCCTCGCTGATTCCGTAGTCAGACATCTTCAGGTTGTCCACTCCGCATTTCTTCTGCAGCTCTGCCAGGGCCTCTATAAACAGCAGTGGCTGACGCTCAGGCTCAACACTGTTCACATCTTTACCCATGGCTTGAGCCATCAGGGTCAGCCTCTCTGGTGCCTTATCGGCAAAGAAGGTGAAATAGGCCTGGCTCAGCATGATGAGTCCGGCTCCATGTGGCAGTTTGGGGTAGTAGGCACTTAAAGCGTGTTCCAGAGAGTGCTCTGAGGTGCAGGAAGAGGTGGATTCCACGAAACCCGAGAGGGTATTGGCCAGGGCGACGTTGGTTCTCGCTTCCAGGTCCTGACCATTTGCCACTGCAGCCGGGAGTGAAGTGTTCAGCAGTTCAATTGATTTCAGCGCGTAAATATCGCTCACCGGTGTGGCAATGTTGGCGATAACCCCTTCAGCTGCGTGGAAAAAGGCGTCAAAGCCCTGGTAGGCTGTAAGCTCGGGCGGGACTGTCAGCATCAACTCAGGATCGACCACGGAGAGTACCGGAAAAGTTTCGGGGGTGCCGAAGCCAATCTTTTCGTTGCGCTCCTCGTGGGTGATTACGGTCCAGGGATCGGCTTCGGTGCCGGTGCCTGCGGTGGTGGTGATGGCGACGATAGGCAGCACACCACCTTCAACAGGTTGGCCTTTACCGGTGCCACCACCAATATAATCCCAGTAGTCGCCAGGGTTTTTGGCCATTACGGCAATGGACTTGGCGCTGTCGATGCTGCTGCCGCCGCCAAGACCAATGACAAAGTCACAACCTTTTTCGCGGGCGATCGCCGCTCCCTCCATGACGTGCTGTTTTATTGGATTGGGCAGAATTCTATCGAAAACGACAGCTTCAACCTGTTGCGTGCCGAGCAGGCTGACCACTCTGTCGAGATACCCATTGGCCTTCATGGAAGTGCCGCCGGAAATTACGACCAGTGCCTTTTTTCCTGGCAGTTGCTCGTTTGCGAGTTCATTGAGCTTGCCTGGGCCAAAAAGAATCCTGGTGGGGATATAATAATTGAAATCCATATTCACTCCTTGAGGTTAGAGGGCTGGTGGCGCTGTTAGTGAGCAGACGGGCAACTGTAACGTACCAGAAATAGATATATTACTGATTCAACATGAAATCATGTTCAGTGGTTGGCAGCTTGTCAAGATTTAAAAACCTGACTCCCACATGGATTTATATGTCTGGGTCGACCGGAGGATGGGCTGTAGAGTGCAATAGTGAAAGCAAAATGATATTAAACTATTTCCCGAAAATAGAGTATATTATTAGCCCAATCCGGTTTTTACGGTCAGATTGTTTCTTCCCATGCCTGAGTTTTAAGGGCGCGTTCCGGCAAATCTGCTTCGCCTCCACTTCCCACCAGTTGCAGGTTGCACAGGCAGAAAACCAACGCCTGGTTTTCTTCATTTGCACAGGATAGCTCTACCCATATTCAGGTTCTCTGCACAGTTCGTGCTGTAGTTATAGGAAGATACAGCTGAAATTCAGGTAAACGCGTTGAACATGTCAGAAAAATGCTTTGAAAATACGATATGCGTGAAATTTAACGCTTTAAGTTGACAGTATCTTTAGTTTGACGTAATCTTTTAAAGAGAATAGAGAGAAGTGGGGAGGAATGTGATGATCATCGATGAAATCAATTTGGCAATTATACGTCACTTGAAGGATGGGAGGGTGCCATTCAAGAAGATTGCCGATTTACTTGGTGTATCGGAGGGGACTGTTCGTACCCGTGTCCGTAAACTCACAGACGAAGGTGTGCTGGATATCGCCGGCCTGGTCGACCCTGAAGCTATACCCGATCTCGGGGTAGTTATGGTCGGAGTTAAGGTCAAGGACATGGATCTGGTCAAAAAAGGCGAAGAGTTCAGCAAGCTGAAGGGTGTCACCTCGGTCTGTGTTGTGACAGGGCGCTACGATCTCATCGTAACCGTACTGCTGACCAAGGATTTCACCATGCTCAGGTTTTATACCGAGGAAGTCTCCACTATAGAAAACGTACGCTCAGTAGAAAGCTTTGTGGTTTATAAAAGTTTTAATCTGAAACTGCCCATGCCCTTGTAACGGTCAGTTAGCACCTCGATTGTGAGCGCTGCCGGACCGGGGCCAACTATCCGAGGATCTACATGGACGAATTGAAACGTACCGCTTTGCATTCCTGGCATGTGGAGCATGGTGCAAATATAGCACCTTTTGGTCAATATGAGATGCCCCTCTGGTATCGGGCCGGGGTAAAAGCCGAGCACCTCGCAGTTATTACCGGTGCCGGTATATTCGATACCAGTCACATGGCCGTGGTAACCGTAACGGGTGAAAACGCGAGAGCTCTTCTGCAATTCTGCTTCAGCAAGGATCTCGATCATTGTGTCGGCCTGAAAAAAAATCCACTCAGTACCGGCCGTTGCGTTTATGGAATTTTTCTCAACCAGGATGGTACCACCCTTGATGATGCCATTGTCTACCAGACCGGCGAAACCGCTTATATGGTGGTGGTCAACGCCGGTATGGGAGCCGGGATTGCAACCAGACTCGTAGAAAATAACGGCGAATATGGCGCGGTGGTGACAGACCGCACTGATCGTGTCGGCAAGATGGACATCCAGGGGCCACTCGCTGCCAAAGTGATGAAGAAGCTACTGGCCGACCCCGAAACCGTTTTTGACAAACTGGTCTATTTCTCTTTCAAAGGTGGCTTTGACGATATTTCTTCCGAACAGCCGGTAATCCTGGTGGATGGCACCAGCATAATGCTCTCCAGAACCGGTTATACCGGTGAGTTCGGCTTTGAACTTTTCCTCAGTATCGATGATTTCGTAAAAGTCTGGCGGGCTGTGGCTGAGGCCGGTCAGGAGTTTGGGGTACTGCCCTGCGGTCTGGCTGCACGTGATTCGCTCAGAGCCGGTGCTGTTCTGCCGCTTTCCCATCAGGATATAGGGCCGTGGCCTTTTAAGGCAAATCCCTGGCCCTTTGCCGTAGCCTATAATGACGACGGTAGTGGTTTTACCAAATCCTTTATCGGCAGTGATGCGCTTGCCGATACCGCCAATTACCTGCACACCCTGCCATTTGCCGGCTACGATCCACGGAAAATTGTGGTGGCCGACACGACCTTTGTCACCGATCTTGAAGGGAACCATCTCGGCCGGATTCTTACCTGCGCCACTGATATGGCCATAGGCCGGGTAGACGGCAGAATTTATTCCATCGTCAGCAGTGAAGAAAGCGGCAAACCGGCAGATTTCAGTCCCAAGGGACTGAGCTGTGGCTTTGTGCAGATCAGTGAGAATCTCCCGGTTGGTACGGAGGTTATTTTAACTGATGGTAAAAGAAAGAAAATCAAAGTTGAGATTGTCTCTGACGTGCGTCCCGACAGAACCGCGCGCAGACCGATGAAAGAGATGCTTTAAGCAAAAAGAATTCAAGGAGGATGGCCAATGAAAGAATTAAGTGAGTTGAATCTGCCTGCCGATGTCCGATATTCGGAAGATCACGAGTGGGCACAGGTGACCGGTGACACCATTAAGATAGGTGTCAGCGATTATGCCCAGGATCAGCTGGGGGACATCGTTTTTGTGGAGTTTCCTGAGGTCGGTGACAGCTTGGAAAAAGGTGATGAATTCGGATCGCTTGAGTCTGTTAAGGCGGTCTCCGAACTCTATCTGCCATTAGGCGGTGAGGTCGTTGCCATCAACGAGGCCCTCGAAGATTCTCCGGAGTTGATCAACGAAGACCCCTATGCCAACTGGATCGTAGAAATAAAGCCTGCGGACAGCGGCGACTATGATGCGCTTATGACCGCTGAAAAGTACCTGGATTCACTCAAGGGATAAGCCATGAGATACCTGCCCCATACCGAGGAAGAAATTTCCGAAATGCTGACAGCCGTTGGTAAAGAGACGCTGGATGATCTGTTCTGCACAATCCCTCCCGATTGCCGAAGAGATGATGAGATAGCCTTGCCTCAAGCTATGACCGAGTGGCAACTCGATGCTCACATGACCGAAATCGGTAATATGCTGGAAGTTACCCCCCAGCATAAGGTGCTGGTCGGGGCAGGCAGCTATCATCATTATATTCCGGAAATGATCAGGGCTCTGGCCAGCCGGTCCGAGTTCCTCACCGCCTACACCCCGTACCAGCCTGAGATGGCTCAGGGAACCTTGCAGGGTATTTATGAATATCAGACCCTGACTGCTCGTCTGCTTGGCATGGATGTGGCAAATGCCTCGATCTATGATGGGGCTGCATCGCTTGCTGAAGCACTGCTGATGGGGTTGAGGATCAAGAAGAAAAAGAAGAAGGTCGCTGTTTCCAAAGGTATTCACCCCCATCATCGCCAGGTGGTGAGGACCTACCTGCAGGCCACGGAGTTCGAGATTGTCGAGTTGCCGATTGGTGACGACGGTCGCACCGACCTGAGTCTTCTGGAGGGTGTGGATGATCTTGCCGCAGTCGCCATTCAGTCACCCAACTTTCTTGGGGTGATCGAAGATCTGTCTGGAGCAGGCGAGAAAATTCACGCAATTGATGCAATCTATATCGCTTCCTTTACCGAGGCACTGGCATTCGGCCTGATCAAAAATCCTGGTGAATGTGGTGCCGATATTGTTTGCGGTGAAGGGCAGTCCATGGGGCTGAATCGCTCTTTCGGAGGCCCCGGGCTTGGCATGTTCGCCTGCCGCGAGAAACTCACCCGCAATATGCCGGGACGTCTCGTTGGCGAGACTGTTGACCGTGACGGCAAACGCGGTTTCGTTTTAACCCTTGCTACCCGTGAACAGCACATCAGACGGGAGAAGGCCACCTCCAACATCTGCTCCAACCAGGGAGTCTGTGCCATGATGGCGGGTATGTTCATGGCCACCCTCGGCGGCACCGGTCTGCGTGAGCTTGCCCGGCTCAATCACAGTAAGGCCGAGTACCTGAAAGCGGAGTTGAAGAAAGCAGGAGCAGAGATTGTCTTTGACTCCCCGACCTTCAATGAGTTTCTGGTTCGCTTTTCGTTCGATTTTGAGCCAGTCTACGAAAAATTGTTTGAAAGGGGTTTTGTCGCTGGCATCAATGTCGGTAAATATTATCCGCAATACAAGGGCTGCTATCTCTTCTGTGCCACCGAGACGGTGACCAGGGAAGATATCGATGCTGTCATTCAGGAGGTGTCGCGATGAAACACGAACCCGTAAATGGTCCCGGTACTACTGGTCTGATTTTTAAGGAACCGCTGCTCTGGGAGAAGGGTAAGAAAGGCCGCAAGGGTATGTCGATTCCGGCCTGCGATGTGCCTGCAGCAGAGCTCGATAGTGCCCTGGTTGGCGCTGGTCCCGATTTCCCCGATCTGAGCGAGGTCGATGTGGTTCGCCACTATACCCGCCTCTCCCAGTGGAACTTCGGAGTTGACAGTGGCATGTACCCCCTGGGGTCGTGCACCATGAAGTACAACCCGAAGATCAACGAGAAGCAGGCGGCCAACCCTGCCATTGCCGCAGCGCACCCGATGCTGGATGATCGATATGTGCAGGGAACCCTGAAGATCATGTATGATCTGCAGCAGTACCTGGTCAATATCACCGGCCTTGATGCTGCCAGCCTTCAGCCTTCAGCCGGAGCCCAGGGTGAGCTGACCGGTATGCTGATATTCGACGCCTATCATAAGTCAAGAGGTTCAAAACGTACCAAGATCCTTATTCCAGATACAGCTCACGGCACCAATCCGGCCTCTGCCGCGCTCTGTGGCTATAAGCCGGTGCCGGTGAAATCCAGCGCTGACGGAGTACTGGATATCGATACGGTAAAAGAGCTGATGGATGAGGAGACT
This sequence comes from Desulfosediminicola ganghwensis, assembly GCF_005116675.2. Taxonomy (NCBI): domain Bacteria; kingdom Pseudomonadati; phylum Thermodesulfobacteriota; class Desulfobulbia; order Desulfobulbales; family Desulfocapsaceae; genus Desulfosediminicola; species Desulfosediminicola ganghwensis. The sequence goes on along the minus strand of NZ_CP050699.1, from coordinate 57,173 downwards.
GCGGGCATCATGGTCACCAATCCCAACACCCTTGGGCTTTTTGAGACCAATATCCGGGAAGTTGCCGAGATCGTTCATGCCAAGGGCGGTCTGGTCTATGGTGACGGTGCCAATATGAATGCGGTTATGGGTGTGGTGGATGTGAAAAAATGTGGGGTTGATGTTATCCATCTCAACCTGCACAAGACCTTCTCCACCCCGCATGGCGGTGGCGGGCCGGGCGCCGGCCCGGTGTGTGTGGTCGAAGAGCTGAAAAAATTTCTGCCGATACCCCATGTGGTAAAAGATGGTAACAGCTATCGTCTTGATTGGGACAACCCTGATTCAATCGGCCGGGTTCACGGTTACCACGGCAACTACGGCGTGTTGGTCAGGGCATATAGTTACATCCTCAGCATGGGTGGCGAGAACCTGAAGAAGGCCAGCCAGCTGGCAGTACTCAACGCCAACTATATCAAGGAGAAGCTCAAGCCATACCTGCATCTGCCCTACGATAAGCCGTGCATGCACGAGTGTGTCTTCTCCGACAGTAGACAGCAGGAATTGAAGATCACCACGCTTGATATTGCTAAGCGCCTGATTGATTATGGTTTTCATCCGCCGACGGTCTATTTCCCGTTGGTGGTGCCGGGTGCGATCATGATTGAGCCTACGGAGACTGAATGTAAGGAAGATATCGATCAGTTTATCGAATCGATCCTGCATATTCTGGAGGAGGCCAAAACCAACCCGGATCTACTCCACGAGGCACCAACCCGCACCAAGCTGAAGCGTCTGGATGAGACACTGGCGGCGCGTAAGCCGTGTCTTTGCGGGTAGGTAGGAGTGTTATGAACGGCTCATTCTGCAGCCTGGGACTCATGGAGTACCAGGCTGTCTATAAGCTGCAAACCAGTCTGGTAGAATATCGCCGCAACCTAAAGCCCAATGACAAAGAGGCTGGCTGCGGCGATATCTTTTTAGTGGTGGAGCACCCACCCGTCTACACCCTCGGCCGACGTGGCGGTAGGGAGTTCCTGATGGTTTCAGATCAGTTCCTTGCCGAGAAAAACATCCCGGTGATACCGATTGAGCGTGGCGGTGTGATTACCTATCACGGGCCAGGGCAGTTGGTGATCTATCCGATTATCCACCTGAAACAGGCCGGCCTGACAGTAACAGAGTATGTTGAAAAGCTCGAAGAGTTGATGATTCATCTTGCTGCCGGGGTGGGAGTGACTGCCCGCCGCGACGAGCGCAATCATGGGGTGTGGGTTGGTAATAAGAAGATGGGCAGTATCGGTATCGCCATCCGGCATGGTGTCAGCTTCCATGGGCTGGCCTTGAACGTCAATCCATCGCTTGAGCCATTCGGTTGGATCAATCCCTGCGGCCTGACCGGCGTCAGCATGACTTCTCTTGCCCATGAGGTTGGCGGCGAGGTGACTATTGACCGGCTGACTCAGAGCCTTCCCCAACAGTTAGAGCGAATTTTCCCACATACATTTACAGAAATACGCCCGGATCAGCTTCCTTTGTCGAAGACGGCAGAAGAAAGCAGAACGAGTTCAACAGAGGAAAAATGTAATGGCAGGATGTAATAACAAGGGCGGGATCACCAGGGGCAAGCCACGCTGGCTGCGCAGAAGTCTGCCCACTGGTCCGGAATATGAGAAGATGCGCAATCTTCTCAAGAATAACCATCTGCACACCGTCTGCCAGGAAGCACAATGCCCGAATCAATACGAGTGTTACTCGGAAGGCACTGCTACTTTTATGATTTTGGGGGAGAGATGTACCAGGAACTGCCATTTCTGCGCTGTTGAACATAAGCCACTTACCCTGCCGGACCCTGATGAGCCAGGCCGGGTGGCGGAGGCCGTTGACATTCTTCAGCTCCGATATGCAGTGATTACCTCTGTAACCAGAGATGATCTGGAAGATGGTGGTGCGACTCTTTTTGCAGAGACCATCAGCGCGGTGCGCATTCGCAGGGAAAAGACGCTTATCGAGGTGCTGATACCAGATCTGCAGGGGAATTGGCAGGCCTTGAAGACCATTACCGACTCCAGGCCTGATGTGCTGAACCACAATATGGAGACTGTATCCGAGCTGTACCCCCGGGTGCGGCCGGAGGCGATTTACCAGCGTTCTCTCGAACTGATTGCTGAGGTGAAGCGACAGGACCCCCGGATGGTGACCAAATCGGGCATCATGGTGGGGCTTGGCGAAACCCCTGATCAACTCATGAAAACCTTTGATGATCTGCTTGAAGCTGGTTGTGATATCCTCACACTGGGGCAGTATCTGCAACCTTCAAAAAATCATTTGCCGGTGGAACGGTTTGTTGAACCCGAAGAGTTTGACCGACTCGGAGAACGGGCACTTGAACGCGGTTTCTCAGGTGTTGCTGCCGGACCTTTTGTACGCAGTTCCTACCAGGCCGAAAAGCTCTACCGCAAAGTGCGGCGCAGGTTCAAAGCCTGCTAAAAATATCCTGTATTGCCAGACTGCCTGATTCACTTTGCCGTGTGAGTCAGGTATCCCCTTCCCATATGCGACTTCCCTGTCGCCTCTCTTCAAGTCCTGCATTGTGGCTTTATCCTCATAATTTTTCTAAAAAAATTGACTAAAAGCTGGAGCGTAATACATAATAAATTGTATTGCCTTTTACCATGTTGTGTCTGTGTAGTGTGAGTTCAGGTTTTAAGAAACAGTAACTTCACATCTCGTCGGATAACAGCTGCTGGTGGTGATTACACCACCAGCAGCTGTTCGCTTGGAAAGTTGTGCGCTTTCGAACGATTCCAGCAGAGAGATGTTTTTGTCTATTACAGTAACCAAATTCATCCCAGCAACGGGAACAGATTCAGGAGCGAAGCTTATGGGAGATATGCGTCGAATAGCAGTGGTCGTACTACTTGTCGGCCTTCATATGGCAGTATTATGCGGCGGACCGAGTCAGGTCCATGGAGAGGAATCAGGCATTATAACCGGTACCTGGGTAGCGAACGGTAGAGCAACCAATATGGTTCTCGGAGAGGAGAGAACGGCCTCTTTGGTGCAGCTGGCAGGTCATGTCAATTTAAAGGAGCCAGTGATCGGCTCAACTGATTTCTGGGGAAAGTGTATAGGTCTGGCCGATAGTGAAACAGGTGGTGATGTTCGCTGTGTCTGGCGGAGCCTGGATGGTTTTGAAATTTATCTTCTGCTGGATACCGAGCCATTAGAAGAGGGCAACAGGGTCACAGGAGAGATTATAGGCGGTAGCGAAAAAGCGAAAGGAATAACCGGTACTATCGAGTTTGTCTGGTCGTCACTTATTTTCCAGTCTATGGACAACATTACCACTATCGGCGGGTATGCCCGGGAGATGAGCGGCAGTTATGTGCTGCCGGCGCAAGAGCAGTAAACGGGTGTGAGTAACAAAAGTTATCCAAGTTAATTTACCAAATACTCAAGAGATTTTGTGGGGATATTATGTGGATTATTGAATTGCTTGTTGTGCTGTTTTTTATCTGGTTGGGGGCACGGATTGGCAGTATCGGTATTGGCTTTGCCGGTGGTTTTGGTGTGCTGACTCTGGCGGTGGTTTTCGGTATTGAACCTGGTGCCATTCCCATGGATGTTATTCTGATAATCATGGGAGTGATCGCAGCAATCGCAGCAATGCAGGAAGCAGGCGGACTCGATTATCTGGTTTGGCTGGCTGAAAAAGTATTGAAGGCAAACCCCAAATACATCACCTTTCTGGCACCAGTTGTAACGTACGTAATGACCATGTTTGCAGGAACCGGGCATACCGCTTTTTCAACCCTTCCTGTTATAGCTGAGGTAGCCAAGAGGGAGGGAATCAGACCTTCCAGGCCGCTGGCCATCGCGACTGTGGCCTCACAGATTGCTATAACGGCCTCACCTATTTCCGCCGCCGTGGTATTTTTTGCAGCTGAGCTTGAAGGGGTCGGGGTAGATTATCTGCAATTGTTGAGCATCGCTATTCCCAGCAGCTTTATTGCGGTAATGGTCGGGGCATTGGTAACAAATTTTCTTGGTAAAGAACTGGCAGATGACCCGGTATATCAGGATAGACTTGCCAAGGGGCTGGTGTCTGACGAATCGGCCAGTGACAAGGGGCGCGAAATAACCAAAGAAGCAAAAAGGTCGGTGTTGATCTTTTGTGTGGCGATTATCGGTGTAGTCTTCTATGCCACGGCAATCAGTCCCATGGTGGGGTTGATCAAGGAGCCTATCCTGGCTCGTGATCACGCCATTATCACCTTTATGCTCTCAGCGGCGACGCTGATCACGTTACTTTGTAAGATCGAGGCAAAAAACATCCTCAATGCCGCCACCTTTAAGTCGGGAATGAGCGCCTGTATCTGTGTACTTGGTGTGGCCTGGCTGGGCACAACTTTCGTGGCAGCCCATCTCGATGAGATAAATATCTTTGCCGGAAATCTATTAGAAGCAAAACCCTGGCTGCTGGCCGTTGTGCTCTTTTTTGCCGCCATGCTGCTCTATTCGCAGGCAGCTACAACCAGAGCCCTGATGCCGGCGGCACTGGCTCTGGGAGTCAGCCCTGTCGCAGCTATAGCGGCCTTTGCCGCAGTGAGCGCGCTTTTTGTGTTGCCGACCTATCCGACTCTCCTGGCGGCAGTTGAGTTTGACGATACAGGGTCAACCAGAATCGGAAAATATGTATTTGATCACCCTTTTCTAATTCCAGGTGTAGTGACCATTACAGTCGCAGTCGCTCTGGGCTTTCTGATCGGTGGTGTTGTTCTGTAATTATTATGAAATGGAACTCTTATTAATAGGAGATGTACATGCAGATTGAGCAGGCGATTTTTCAACAGGTGAAGAAGGCTACAGGCTTGAACAAGGAAGAAATCCGGTTCTTTTTTGAAAAGGGAGAGCGGAGGGAGTATGTGGCCAATGAGTGGCTCTTTCAGGAATCGACACCAAGGCAGTGGGCTGGAATCCTGCTCGAGGGCAGGGTTGAACTGGTTCGCGGGCTACATGGTGCTTCACGGCATATAGCGACGATGGTACCCGGATCCCTGATAAGTGAAGGCGCATTTTTAGAAGATGATGCCCACAGCAACGGCGCGTATACCAGAGAAGGTGCGGTGGTGTGGCGTATCAACCGCAAACAGCTGGATGAGTATAAAAAGTCGAAACCAGAGATCTATTTTCGCATTGTTGAGCGCGTGGCAGTGGGAATCAACAGGAGGCTCAAGGTACTTTCAACCCGCCTGTATGAGAACCAGCACGAGATTGCCGAGATGAGCGGTTTCAGGCTTGAGAGTGACTCCCTGGGGCAGCGTGAGATTAGTGATCACGCCTATTATGGAGTGCAGACCCAGCGGGCAATGGAGAATTTTGCTATTTCCGGCGTGTTGGTTAAAAATTTCGATCATTTGATTGAAGGGTTGGCCATGGTTAAAAAAGCGGCAGCAATGGCCAACCATGAACTGGGTATGCTTGATGAGAAAAAGGCGGGGGCGATCTGCGATGCATGCGAGGAGATTATAGCCGGTAAGCTGCACGAATTTTTTACGGTGGATATGTTCCAGGGCGGTGCCGGTACTTCGACCAATATGAATGCCAACGAGGTGATTGCCAACCGTGGCCTGGAGTTGCTGGGCAAGCGGAAAGGTGAATATCGTTACCTGCACCCCAATGATCATGTCAACTGTTCCCAGTCCACCAACGATGCCTACCCGACGGCTATCAAGCTTGCGGTATTGCTCTCGAATCGAAGTCTGATCAGAGCCATGGAAGATCTGAAAAATGCTCTGGATGAAAAGGGGAAGGAGTTCAGCGATGTATTGAAGATGGGGCGTACCGAAAATCAGGATGCGGTGCCGATGACGCTGGGACAGGAGTTCAGTGCCTATGCGGTGATGATCGAGGGGGCGATCAAGTCCATTGAGCGCGCGGCCTATGCTCTGCTTGATATCAATATGGGGGCAACCGCAATCGGCACAGGGATCAACTCGCCTCCAGGTTACGCGAACCTGGTGACTGAGAAGCTGGCAGAAGTGAGTGGTTTTGAGCTCAGAAGGGCGAAAAACCTGGTGGAAGGCACACAAAATGCCTCTATTTTTGTGCAGATGTCTGCCAATCTCAAGCTGGCTGCGGTGCAGATCTCCAAGATATGCAATGACCTTCGCTGGATGTCATCCGGTCCGCGTTGCGGCTTGAATGAGATCAATCTGCCGGCCATGCAGCCAGGTTCATCCATTATGCCAGGCAAGGTCAACCCGGTTATCCCGGAGTTGGTGAACCAGATCTGTTATCAGGTTATGGGCTACGATATGGTGGTTTCCATGGCGGCGGAGGCGAGTGAGCTTGAACTCTGCATGGCGGAGCCGGTAATTGCCTACGACCTGCTCCACGGCATGATGGTGTTGAAAAACGGCTGCGTGACTCTGGCCGCCCGTTGTATTTCCGGGATTGAAGCTAATCGGGATGTCTGTCGCGGATATGTGGAAAACAGTATTGGCCTGATCACGGCAATGGTGCCTGTTATCGGTTATGAACAGTCTGCGGCAATTGCCAAAGAGGCGTTAAAGACTGGTGCCAGCGTTTATGAATTATTGCTGGAGAAAGAACTGCTTTCGCAGCAAGAGCTGGATGACTTGCTAAGACCGGAGAACATGACAGATCCGAGGGAAATACCAGGTAAGTAGTAACGGACACGGCCAGCCATAAAGTGCCTGCCAGTTCCTGGTTGGATTGCAATGCTACTGTAATAAAAAAGCCCGTTGAGGAGGGTCCAACGGGCTCAGGTATTCGAAAACTGTTCAGGGGGCGAATAGATTCCGAACCCTGTCCCCTTCCACAAATTTCTGGTCAATGGAAGGAAAATTCTCTGATTTTAAAAGTATAGCGTTCTATATACTTCTTCCTGCCGTCATCCGGCCCCTGCCTGAAGAAGGTTACAGATTATCACTTATATAACTCCCGGTCAGATTAACCACATGGTAATAGGTGGTACAAAGGCAATGATCAAAACCACAACCAACATCATCGCCACAAAAGCAAGGGCATATCGCGATATCTCCAGCACCGAGGTCCCGGTAACACCCGACACCACAAAGAGGTTAAGCCCAAGTGGGGGAGTGATAAAACCGATACCCAACGCAGTAATCATAAAAATGCAGAAATGGATCTCGTGCATACCGATCTCCAATGCGAGTGGGAGCAGCAGCGGCGAGAGGATAACAATATTGGGTGTTGTCTCCATAACACAGCCGGCAACCATAAGAATAAAGAGCATGATAAGGATGATCAGTACTTTACTGGTTGTGAGTGAGGTCATGAAGAAGACGAATGCCTGTGGTACCTGTAGAGAAGCCAGCACCTGAGCCAGAGGATGGGACATGGCGATGATCGGGATGATAACACCATTCACCTTGGCCGATGTCTCAAGCATTTCAGGAAAATCAGCGATCTTCAGAGTACCCTGCAAGAAACCGATAGAGATGGTTGTCATTACTGCTATGGCAGCCGATTCGGTGGGGGTGAAAATGCCGGAATAGATTCCACCCAGGATTATAAACGGAATAAGAAGCGCATAACGACCATCATAAATTGCCGCCAGCCAGTGTTTGAAGCTGAAGCCGATATTCGAATTTTCGTAGAGCTTAAATTTGTTGACGATCGTGTTGGTAATCATCACTGAGGTCAGTATCATCACTCCCGGTACGGCTGCGGCAAGAAACAGGGTCGAGGCGGATATTCCAAGTACCAGACCGATAATGATATAGGCGATGGAAGGTGGAATCAAAATTCCGGTACAGGCGCCGGCTGCCACCAGTGCACAGGCGTAACCCCTCGGGTATCCTTTCTCTACCAGCCTGTGGATGGTGATCCGGCTGATTGCTGCGGCATCGGCGGCATCAGAGCCGGAGATACAGGCAAAGAAACCACAGCCTAAAACGGTGGATGTGCCCAGGCCTGCCTTCTGCCAGCCCATGGTCGCTTCAGCGACATTCAGGAGTTTGTTTGACAACCCTGTTCGAACCAGGACATCTCCTGTCAGGATAAATAATGGCACGGCAATGAGGGCGAATGAGTCTATGCCCTCAAATAATGCCTCTCCCATCAAGGTGGGGGGCAGAACTCCGGTGGTCAGCAGCATCACCAGTGAACCGAGCCCGATTACGACCCAGATCCGAACCGCCATCAGGATCATGATCAGCATTCCGATGACGGGTAGGTAGAATTCCCATCCCAGTGATATTACAGGTGCCTGCATCAAGTGTTCATAATACATTTCCTCTACCCCTAATCAAAAAGTTTGTTTCCTTCGAATACTGGTCTTCCAGCCTTCAAATCACTAATATCCCGCTTCATCGATTGCAGAAGGCGGACAACCATCATGGAAAATCCAAGAGGAACCGATGCCAGAAACCAGGCTTGACTGATCCGTAAGCCGTGGGTGACGGAGTCAAAATGAATGGAGGTAAGCACAGGTTCCATAGACCAGTAAATAGCGAGGATCGCCAAAATCAGGGTGATAATATCGCCAAAGAGAAAGATGAAACCGCGAATCCGCTGGGAGAACAGGGGAAGGAGCACATCAATGCGGATGTGAGCCCGTTCCTTAATCGCAGACGAGGCACCAATCCAGGCCACATAGATAAAGGCGTATCTGGCAACTTCTTCCGCCCATATTGATGAATAGGAGAGTAGAGAACGCCTGAGCACTTCTATGGAAATCGTGAGCACAATTAAAGTGTAGAAAGGCAAAAGTAGGTAACGCTCACCATTCTTGTCAATTTCTCTAATAATTTTATTAAATTGCATACACCAGCCTCAATTCGCTAATCGGTGAAGTGACAGGTAGAATGCTTCTACCTGTCACTCCGAGATGTTACGTGTTTTTAAATGTCGTGAACGTAGAAGTTGTTATAGGAATTCGCTGCTTCCTGCAATTTATCGAAATTGGCCAGTGAGCCGACCAGTTCCTTCTTGATTGCATCCCAGGCAGGCAACTGGGCACCAGCCTTGGCAACCCATTGCTCAATCTCATCCTCGGTGGGTACATAGAAGTCGACACCGGCTTTGGCCATCTCGGCCATGGCATAGTTACGTGCCGCGGGCACCTTGGCCAGGTTCTGCCTGCTGGTAATCTCTGAGGCGAATTCGATACCTTCCTGAACATCGATTGGCAGGCTCCTCAGCCATTTCAGGTTACAGGAAAAGACCTGGGAATCAGGTACTGCAGCGTTGAAGGTAACGCTTGAAAGGATTTCCTTAAAACCGAATACCAGCAATGCCTCAACAGATGGGTCGAGGGCATCTGCTACACCCTGCTTGATGGCAGACGAGGTTTCTCCCCAGGCGACCGGGGTGGGGTTGGCGCCAATAAGTTGATAGAACTGCTGCAGGATTTTGGAACCTGGTACCCGAAATTTGATACCGCGCAGCTGGTCCGGGGTTCTGATCGGGCCGTCGATGCCCTGGCGAACGGCAACGGTGCGTGGATCGATACATACATACCAGAGTGCCTTGAACCCCTTTGCTTCAATTTTAGGATCCAATTCCTGTTTCCAGGCATCAGAGGTAACGAGATTTATAAACTTCTGGTTCTCGCCACACCAGTAAGGGATGTTGATAACGTCCGCTGCCGGGGCAAAAGGAGCGAAGTTGGCAATGGAGTGTTGCGCGGCCTGGATGGTGCCCGCCTGAACCTTCTGGACCAGCGCGCTGCCTGCACCCAGCTGCCCGCCCGGAGCCAGTTTCACGTAGACCTGACCGTTGGTGGCATTCTGGATGTTTTCCTTGAAGTCGAGCTGCATAATCGGGTATGTCCGTGACGCGCCGAGTCTATAGGCTGTGGCCACATTCATGGTGTACTTTGCCGTCTTCTGGCGCTCTTTCTCCTCATTGACAACCTGAGCAGAGGCCTCTTTGGAACCGAGTACACCTGCTCCCATGGCAACAACTGCGGCGGTAAAACCAGCTTTAGCAGTAATTTCCATGAAACGGCGGCGTTCTACTGACTTTGGACCATCGGTTAGCTTTTTCTCACTCATAATATCCTCCTACCCTTTTAGTTTTCGGTTTTTCAAAACCGCTTCAGAATGTAACGCGGCAACGATAAATGCTATGGATGCCGTGAACAGCAGCAGGAATTCACCCACATTGCCCAGGTGGAAAATCTCCCATCCGTAAACAACTGATGCTTTTCCGACCAGCACGTTCAGTACGTACAAGCCGAAAGAGATAGCAAATAGAATGACACCTACTTTCCCAACGTTGGATTGTTCAGCTTTGTCTTTTTCGCTTGTCATTTTTCCACATATTCATTTTAGAAATACGCCCCAGAAATTTATAACTTACGAGCCGAGTATGAGCGCAAGGGGTACAACGTCACGCTCTTAATGCCGGTTACACGACCTCGGTCGACCTCAATGTAAACGTTTACATTTCAACGCCAATCATCTACCAATAACCCATCGGGACCTAGCTTTTAGGTGCGAAAATAGGTTGTCCCGGCGTCGGTGATTACGCCAATTTTTTTGGTGTCCGTATAGCTTTCAAGCCACTCTGCGATAACCTGCGATGGATTGGCGGCCCGCAGGTGGCATTTTTTCAGGATTCCCTTGTCGAGATTTGAGTAAACTGCCACATCAAATTCGCAAAAGGTCCTTCCAAAGAGATAGGCCTTGGGCGCTTCCATATTGAATTCCTGCTTGCGGAAATCGGCCAATACCTCTTCGGGAGTTGTGAACTGAGAGACGTAATCAAAATAGATATCCTTGCCGTCTCCTTGGGGTAACGCTGTTACCAGAAAGATATGTCCACCGGGCTTGACTGCCTGGGAGGCGAGATGCAAGCCCTTTTGTGCAGTGTAAAGACTGATGTCATTCGGGTACCCGCCGCAACCTGCAACAACAATATCGAATTTCTCATCAAGAGTGACGCCATATAGATCCGCCGCGATTTTCGCCCCTTTGGCCAGATTGTCTGCTGGTGGTCCCGCCAATATTTCAACGACTTCTTTGTTGGGGGCCAGAACAACATCGACTGCGAAATCAACATCGATCAAGCGTCCCGCTTCATCCAGATCTTCACGCACAGGATTGCCGTGTAGGAGACCAACCCGGGCGTTATCGTCGAACATCAGGCTGTGATTATGCTCAATGGTGGCCGCATTGCTGCATCCGATGACCATGCCTGACATACTATCGGTAAAGCCGGCAATCTGATGTGGTTCTATTTGACCCACAACGATTTTATAATCTCCGGATGCAAACGCCTGGTTGAGATAGACAGGAGTGCCGTTTGAGGTGCGCCCATAGTCGGCGACCTGGCTCTTGCTTGCATTATGGCGAATGATTTTACAATTGCTGATGATATGAGCCGGAACGAGTTTGCTTATATCGGTCTGCGCGTCTTGCGACTGCAGGCCACCGCCTATAACGATGGTAATCCGCCCAGGCTGTAAATAAGGAATAGAGCTGAGAAGCCAGTCATACAGGCCGGCAAGTATTTCCGACGTTGGTAATGCCCGGGTCTCGTCAGGGATTGCAATTGCGGCACTGAACTCTTTATTGCGGTGTTGCATAAAAGAGGGATGGCACGGTTGAATTGCGGCCAGAGCATTCTGCAACGCCTCCTGAACTGAGGCTACAGGAGTTCTTGCCTGTGGTTCCAGAATCGTCACTTCTACCATCTCTGGTACGTGTAATTCAATTTTCCCGGTGCCGTATTTGAGTTCAATGTCCATTCGTATCCTTGGGTAAATATTCAAATATACATTACAAATCCTATGCCACATTGGAGAATGCCGTGAGTGACCTGTTATTACACGGTAAAAAGAATATCGCGGTAGGTTGAAGAGTATGAAACCGAGTTTAATATTGGTCTTCGAGGTGAATATTGGACTTGAAAATTGGTCACAATCGAGTAAAGATCTTAAACATTAAGGTGCATGATTTGGCTTCATGCTTTGAAAATTCAGGTGAAACATACAACCGGAAACATCTTCGGTCCTAGCTGCGTCAGGCGTGATTGAGCAGAGGGCGATTTGGGGTATATCAGCACAGCTGTTAAAGTGTTTGCTAATGTTCTTGATCTCCTCAATGACTCAATCCGGTGAGGGGGAGCTGCATAGTGGCCGTTGAAGCTGTGCAGCCGGAAATCTGGCTGCAAATGCGCAATGCTTGTCGGTGGAGGAGGTTGGTCCTTGAGATAGGTATCTCACCAAGGGCGGATTATCTGTCGGCTTTTCACAAAACAATAGCGCCGGAACCATCAAACTCGAGCAGCCTAACTACAAAGGAAGCCAGTATGAAATGGAATGCAGAGACCCGCTATAAGCTGATCCTTGAAATCAACAACTCCATTGCTGCCCGCAAGAGTCGGGAAGGGCTATTTAAATCCCTCTCCAAAGAGTTGCATAAACATTTCAGCTACGACCGTCTGTCCATTAATGTCTACGATCATGACAAAAAGGCCATTGAATATTTTGCCAGTGCGGTGGGAGTTCAACCCGGTGGTCATGTTAATGATCGAGCGCGATCGCTCGACCAGAGCGCGATAGCACGAATTGTTATCTCGTCCGGTCAACCGGCAATTTTTGACGACTTGACCCAATATTCAGATATCAGCTCAATCCGTTACCTGGTAGAGGCGGGCCTCAGGACTACTCTTGCTTATCCGTTAATTGTCAGGGAAAAAATTCTCGGCACACTCCATTTCAGCTATATGGAGAAGCCACCTGCGTTTACGGAATTGACCGAGTTACTTGATGCCTTGTCCAGGCAGATTGCCATTGCGGTGGACAATATGCTGGCTTATACGGCGCTTAGGCAGACCAATCAGCATCTGCAGAAAGAAAAGGAATATCTGTTGACTCACAGCCACGATTATCAGGTCGACGGCTTTTACTACGGTTCCCAGCGAATGAAAGAGGTTGTTGAGACAATAGAACAAGTTGCAAATACTGATGAAACGATCTTACTTACAGGTGAGACTGGTACCGGTAAGGATTTCCTGGCACGTCTCATCCATGAAAAAAGTCATCGAAAAAATCATCTTCTCGTTAAAACCAATTGTCCCGGACTGACTACTTCACTATTTGAAAGCGAGTTGTTTGGTCATGTCAAAGGCTCGTTCACCGGAGCGGACAAACAGAGGTTGGGTCGCTTTGAACTTGCAGACAAGGGCACAATATTTCTGGATGAGATTGGGGAGTTGCCTCTGGGCTTGCAGGCAAAGTTACTGCAGGTTCTACAGGAAAAAAGATTCGAAAGGGTAGGGGAGAGTTCTTCAACACCGGTGGATGCCAGGATCGTAGCGGCAACCAATAAGGATCTCTTTCAGTGTGTGCAGGATGGCGAGTTCCGACAAGATCTGTTTTACCGCCTTGATACCTTGACCATTAAAGTGCCTGCGTTACGCGAAAGAGCTGAAGACATACCGATTCTGTTGAAAAGTATTACCGCCAGTGAAGCTGAGCGAATGCATAAGGCTCCACCGGTTTTTACTGACGAGGTTTTCGCCCTGCTCAGCGGGTACTCCTGGCCGGGCAATATCAGGGAGCTGAAGAATATGGTCAAGCGCCTCATCATCCTCCAGCCCGGCAAGCGTGTCAGTGCCCACGATATCGAGCGAATGTTTCTGATGAGTACCAGTGCACCTGCCCGGTCGACGCAACTGGTAACCAGAGATCAGGCGGAAAAGGAAAATATAATCAGAGTGCTGAAAGTTACGAAGGGCATGGTCGGTGGCAAAAAAGGTGCTGCGAACCTGCTCGATATGCCTCGGTCGACGCTGGTATACCGCCTCAAGAAACTAGGGATAAATCCTGAATATTACAGGTATGCGGTAGTTGATTGACCGTTCTGCATCTTAAGGCTGTTCCTTTTGAGGGATCGGGCCTTCTTTTTTGCAGATTATCCGCATGGAGGTGCGACTGATTTTCTGACAATCAGCTTTGAATCCAGGATGTGTTTTACAGCACTTTTGGTTTTATCGGAGATATTGTCGATCAGTGTCTTGGCGGCAATCTCCCCCATCTGTAAGGCCGGTATCCTGATGGAGCTCAACGGTGGGTTCATCACACCTGACATTTCGAGGTCGTCAAATCCGATTATGCTGACCTCCGGACCGACTTTTTTGCCCTTATCCTGGACCGAGGCCATGGCACCATAGGCCAGCAGGTCGGTGGTGCAGAAAATGGCAGTTGGTGGCATATCGAGCTGAAGGAGCTGGGTCGCGGCAGTTTTTCCGGCCATTACGGTAAATTCTGTCAGTACAACCAGATCATCATCATAGGCAATATGGGCCTGCTGCAGACTTTCCTTATAACCCTTCCAGCGTCTTTCTGACCTGCCACTTGCCTCAAATTTTCCGGAAATAAATGCAATACGCCGATGTCCCAAAGCGATAAGGTGGTCAACAGCTTTTCTGGCAGCAAGGGCATTATCGAAAGTCACATAAGATATCTCTTCGTCTGTAATTTTTTCCCAGGTAATGATGAGGGGGATGTTTCTCTGTCTCAGGTACTCGATGGATTGACTATGCATTGGTCTTCCAGTGAAAACTATGCCATCAACTTGTTTTCCAATGAAAAGTTGTATTAAATGGTATTCCTGGGCTGCTGAATATTCAGTGCTGCCGAGTAATACCGAGTATCCTTTGCTCACAGCGGCTTTTTGGAAGCCGTTTGTTGCCAAAGCAAAGACCGGATTGGTAATGGTCGGAATTATGATCCCCAAAGTACGGGTATTCTTGTTTGCCAGCCCTCCCGCCAGAGAATTATAGATGTAATTATGCTCCTCCATTATCTTCAACACTTTTTGCCGTGTGCCAGGGGAGACTTTTTCAGGGGTGTTAATCACCCGTGACACCGTGGCCAGGCTCACTCCTGCCAGCCTGGAGATATCGACAATGGTTACGTCCATATGTTTCAGATTTAGTGAAGTTACTTGACATAGGCCTTGGTTGGGCCTGCTGTTCTTCCCGACCGGGACCGACCACAGTATGGCTGAAAAACCTTTTCTGTCATACTGTGGCTGGAATTACCAATAAAGGTAGCAGTTACTGTTCCGCAGCCATAGTGGCTGCAGTTCCAGCGCTTGCCCTGGTACTTGCAATTGCATTTTCCAGACTGTGTATAAAGACTTTGCGATCAAGTCCGCTCATCTGTTTCATGTCGATTGCCTGGGTATTGAGAGTAATTACATCATTGGCCATGGCGATAAACTTGTGGTATTCAACCTTGGCAACAGTTTCCTGGTAGTAGCGCTTCAGATCAGAATCCTTCAGGTTAAAGCCTTCGATCTTCCAGCGGCCATCCTCACGGATTGCAGTAACTGCCCGTTCGATATACGGGAGTTGATTGCTGCTGTGCAAGAGACTTCCTCCATCCATCGGAGTAAATCGCACATTCATCTGCAGATGGCGGTCGCTGATAAAAGGGAACCACAGTGATTCGGCATCAATATCCATCCGGTAATCATCAGCGTCGAGCAATTCGAAGTGGTCCAGCATGGCAAGTTCGACCATAAAATGATAGCGGGTGGATTCCTCTTGACTGGTAAAACTCTTCGCAGTTTTGGAGTAGGAGCGTTGCATCTCGTTATGATCTCGATCCTTTACTGCGGTAAGAAATATTCTGGTGGCGTTGACGCCATTATTGTTTTCGCCAAGAATAGAGACAAAGATAACGGCAGCAACAAAGAGACAGCCGAAGGATACCAGCACATGTTTGAGCGAAATTGACGGAAAGTTCATTCAATCCTCTGATTCATACCTGATTTGCTTGCTGAAAAAAAGCAGCGGAATGCAATCTTATTTACAGCAACGATTTGCAGTTGCTTATGCTTTCGGCGCTTAACTTAGCTTTTCAGCATGCAGTAGGCAATGGTTAATAGAGGAGAACCAGTAATTGCTTGAAATTTTCACGGAACGTTACTGCCTCAGTCTGATAGAAAGGCGGTCGGTGGATACTGAACAATGGAATAGGGTTTGTACTCACATCCTCGCGCTAAATTTTAGGGAGTAAGTACGTGGGGAGGCTATCGTCCCGGGCAGGATAGATACGGGTTCTTCACCAGAAGGAATCAATAAAAGCTTGATTGAAGCTCAGTTCGGGAAATCTTCCGGTCAGTGTTGACCGGAAGATAAGCTGGGCCTTGATTTCATTTGGGCCAAATTATATTTTTACCGGAATCATCAAATGGAACAAATAAGGTGAAATTTGCCACTTTCCCATCCACAAACCAGAATGATGCCTCTTTCTCGGGATACTCATAGCTCTTTCCGAATTCATCAGCAGACTCGTCCAAGAATAATTGAGGGAACTTCTGCAATAATTCTTTTTCGCTTTTGCCTATGACGCAGACACCCTCGAATTGAGCATTTTCTGACGAAAAGGTTATTCTTGTTAATCTGAACTTTTCTTCAGAATCAAAGTTAAGCTCTATTCCTGAATCCTCGTAAATCCAGCTATCGGTAGAACCTCCATCAGGAAATTCTATAATTTCAGAAAATGATGGATCGCCCAAAATGTCTTGTACTTGAGTCCTGGTATAACCAAATTGAATATCATCAAATCCTATGAGTGGGTATATTTTCATGTTTTTTCCATAGCTGATGTGGAGTTCGGCGATCCGGTCGGGGACTGGCCAGGGTCTATGATTTTGGAATGCTATTGATTGTTATCATCCTAGGCAAATCGATATCTGGATGCAAGTGTATTCAGGCTTGTCTACTCACTTATTATGAATAAGTACCGCTTTCGGCGATGGAGGTCTCTGCCAATTGTTTGCAAATCTGTTCGTGTGGACATCAGGTATTTTAACTGTTGCGCCTGGCACCTCACGCCCGATCAGTTCCTGCTGAGTTTCAGAGAGAGTATAAGCAAATAAAAAAAAGCCCGTTGAGAAAAACTCAACGGGCTGAAATGTGCGATAACATGGTCGGGACGAGAGGATTCGAACCTCCGACCCCAGCGTCCCGAACGCTGTGCTCTACCAGACTGAGCCACGTCCCGACCGGGTCTCTGCAACCGATAAGCCCCGGTCACAGAGACAAACGACAATAGCATGCTGTAATGGATAAATCAAGAGTCAGGGGTAAAGGGGTGCTGTTTTTTCCAGGTAAATCTTTTGGCACAAAAGTCGTGGTCATCGAAGGAGGGTTATGTAAAGGTGTTCGGCTTTTTAAGTATCTGAAATGCAGTTGTACTTCGTGAGTTGTCGTGAGGGTAGAGCCTGTGATTTCCTGATATGGAATGAGAAATGTATAGTTGAGCGGTTGGTTAGCTCATCTGCGTAGTGCACGGCATTGGTGTAGAGGTCCGGCACGATCTCCTGATCGATTCCGATTGCCTGAAACAGGGAGGTGAGAAACTGATCCTGGCCTCTTTTCTAGTTTTCCATGATATCCAGAAAAATTGAGTAATCTCCGGAGCGCGTAGTGAATGCCTCCTTGCTTTCATCTGAGAGAGGTCTCATATCCATAACCTTGTCCATGGGCGTGTGGAGCATTACGTTGATAGAGGGAAAAAACCGTCATAAAAAGCTCGCCAGCAATTCACTGAATCTGACCCGGTTACCCAGTGCTCGTATCTTAAAATTGTATAACACAGGGAGAAATAAATAGGGTTGTAACATGTCAGACATTTGTTTCGGGCTCCCCTGGGTGAATGTTTGTATTGCTGAGTTGAAGTTTTCTCATGCTGAGGTTGCAATACGCAGCGTTGTACGGAGATTAAGCCACTATTCTGGAGGAAATTGAAAAGAGAACGTTTTTCGGGGTAGGCGGCTTCCGTTTACGTAAAATAGTAGTTGACAAATTGGTGCAATGTTGATGAGTTGGGCAGGTGAGGAAAGCGGAGACAGCAATAGAAGAAAATCCCCGGAATTATTTTAAGAGGCAAACAATGAATGTGAATCGTTTCAGTGGTGCCGCCAATTATGTCCTGGATGAAGAGCTTGCAAAGATTGTTAATATTTCAATGGCCCTGGAGATGCCGTTATTGTTGAAAGGCGAACCGGGTACCGGCAAGACCATGTTGGCTCATGCAATTGCGGCATCCCTTGAGATGGAATTGATTATTTTGAATGTCAAATCGAGCATGAAACTGATCGAGGCGCTGTATCAATATGATACCCTGACTCGACTCAATGACAGCCGCTTCGGTGACTCCAGCCGTAATGTCAGTAACATCTCAGACTATATAAAGATGGGCAAGATCGGGCAGGCTTTCACGGTTGACTCTCGCTGTGTACTGCTGATTGATGAAGTCGACAAGGCTGAGACGGAGTTTCAGGATGATATGCTCGATGTGCTCGACCAGATGCAGTTTGATATCATGGAGACGGATGAGGTGGTCCAGGCACGACACCGGCCTGTGGTCATCATCACTTCAAATGCCAAAAAGGATCTTTCCGACCCTTTTCTCGGGCGTTGTAATTTTCATCATATCGCTTTCCCGGAACCGAAAATGATGAGGAAAATTCTTCGCGCCCATTTCCCGGATTTGAACAGGAAGCTGGCCGATAATGCCATTCAGACCTTTTATGATCTGCGTGAAATCGACGGGGTAGAGAAAAAGCCTGCCACCAGGGAGTTGATCAACTGGATTCGAGCCTTGCAGGCTGACCCTGATTTTGCCCAGGGCGATAGGTTGACCAAGGAGATTCCCTATCTGGGAGTGCTTTTTAAAAAGAGCGGTGACTATGAGCGCTCGGCCAACATGGTGATGAAGAAGCGATTTTTCCGTTAAGTTTGTACGGTCAAGAACAGTAAGGGAGAACACGGTGTTTATCCAATTCTTCTATACCTTGCGGGAGGTTGGCATCCCAGTCAGCCCCACCGCCTTTCTGCTGTTTCATCGCGCCATGCACAGTGGCCTGGTGAATTCGGTGGAAGACTTTTATACAGCCGCCCGCACCATTTTGGTGAAAAGCGAAAAGTATTTTGATCTCTATGACCGGGTTTTTGCCTACACCTTTTCAGGGGTTGAACTGAAAACGCCGGAAGAGGATGAGTTTGAGTTGCTGGCTTCGGGTTTGTTGCAGGAGTGGCTGCAAAATCCGAAGGAATTGGCTCAATCACTCGGGCTCGATGAGAAAAAGCTGAGTAGTATGAGCCAGGATGAACTGCTTGAATATTTCAAGGAGCGACTGCGTGATCAGGAAGGGCGGCACGATGGTGGCTCGAAATGGATCGGCACCGGCGGCACCTCGCCGGTCGGTCACTCGGGCTATCACCCTGGAGGTTTACGGGTGGGTGGCACATCGGGCAATAAGTCGGCTGTCAAGGTGGCCGGCGAACGCAGGTACCGTGATTACGCAACTGATGGTCCACTCACCAGGCACACGATCGGTGAAGCGCTGAAGCGTTTGCGGCATCTGGTTCCCCAGGGAGCGAAGGACCGGCTCAACGTAGAGGAAACCATCTATAGAACGGTAAAAAATGGCGGAGAGATCGAGATGATCTTTGACCGAAGAGTGGTTGATCGGTTAAAAATTATTCTGGCCATTGATAATGGTGGCTGGTCCATGGAGCCCCATGTTGAGATTGTACAGACGCTTTTCTCCTACGCGCGGGCTCAGTTCAAGGAACTGAAGACGTATTATTTTCATAACACTATCTACGACTGCCTCTGGAAGGACCCCGCTCGGAGAAAAGAGCCGGTTTCCATCGACAGTATGGTTTCGCTGGACCCTGATACCCGCCTGATTGTAGTTGGCGACGCCTCCATGGCGCCTTATGAGCTTATGTCCCAGGATGGTTCTATCTATGCCTTTGAGCGCAGCGGTAAACCCAGTGTGGAAGGGCTGAAATATATGACCGAGCTCTTCAACCACGCGATCTGGTTCAACCCGATCCCTGAAAGTCACTGGCCGTATACGCACACAATCAAGGTGATTAAAAATATTTTCCCCATGTATGAGCTTTCGCTGGAAGGGCTGGAGCAGGGCGTGAAAGAGTTGATGCAACCGTAGACAATTTGCCAAAAAAATCAGACTACTTATGAGAAGATCAATGACAGATGTCAGACGTTTGATAGAAGATATTACTCCAGCAATCCGGGAGTTCAGAAGAGAGCTGCATAAGCACCCTGAGCCCGCATTCGAAGAACATGAAACCGCAGCCCGCATTGCCACCAGGCTTGGTGCTATAGGTGGCATGGAAGTACGCACCGATGTGGCCGGTACCGGGATCGTGGCAACTCTGGGGCGCGACAAAAGCGGGCCCTGTGTCGGGCTTCGGGCCGATATGGACTGCCTCAGGATGCAGGAGGAGAGCAGCATCGACCATGCCTCGGTAAAAGACGGTTTGATGCATGCCTGCGGACATGATGGTCATACAGCCTGCCTGCTTGGGGCCGCGATGGTTCTGGCCGAGTGTGTAGACGACTTGGCCGGCCCTGTTAAATTCATCTTCCAGCCGGCAGAGGAGAATAAGGGTGGTGCCAGGGTTATGATTGACGAGGGCTGCCTGGAAGATCCAAAAGTTGACGTGGTTTACGGTCTGCATGGCACAACCGCTCTCCCGTTGGGGAGTGTTGGCCTAAACCCCGGGGCCATGATGGCAGCTAGTAAATATTTCACCATCACTATCAATGGGCGTGGCTGTCATGCAGCTTCCCCGCACCGTGGTATTGATCCGGTGGTGATCGGCAGCCAGATCATCTGCGCGGTACAGTCGATTATAACCAGGAATGTAAGTCCTCTGGAACCTGCGCTGATAACCATCCCCAAGTTTACCGGATCAACCGCACCGAATGTGATACCGGAAAAGGTGGTACTCGAGGGAACCCTGCGGGCGCTTTCCAACAAGAACCGCAAGCTACTGGAGAGAAGGTTGAAGGAGCTGGTGGAGCAGACCGCCGCCGCCCATGGAGCTTCGGCTGATATCGAGTTTTATGGAGGATATCCGCTCTTGGAAAACGACCCCGGAGAGGCAGTTTATGTGGCTGAGATTGCTTCATCCTTTTTGCCGGGCAGAAAAATAATCCGTAATTATCCTCCCTCCATGGGGGCAGAGGATTTCTCGTTTTATCTGGGCGAAGTGGCGGGAGCTTTTTTCTGGCTCGGTCTGCAACCAAAGGGAGATCCCCTTCCTTCCCTGCATCACCCTCAATTCGATTTCAACGATGAAGCCATCCCCACCGCTATCAGGATGTTATGCGAAATTGCCAGGAGATATGCGGTGCGTTAACCAGTCTTCTGCTGCGCGTTGAGCCGAAACCCGGAAAGCATTTGTTGCAGTCGCTGTAGACCAAAGCCGATGAAAAACCCGGTTAACCTCCAAAATTCCATAAACAGACTATCTCTATTCGTGAAATACGTGGATGAAAGTGGTAGTTTCAATAGTTTGCTCAACCATTTTGTGCTACGTATCTAATCGCTGAGGTGGCATCGTGTCCTATGCCGCTGCAGCCGACTGTAAAGAAGAATCAAGGAGTCGCGATAATGAGTGAGATCGAGGTATGTTTTCCCGGTAATCTGAAAGTTGAAGCTAAAATCGGTGATTTTGTCATCGAAACCGATCAGCCAGAAAAATCGGGTGGTGACGGGAGTGCGCCTTCTCCTTTTGTGCTGTTTGCCAGCTCGATTGCCACCTGCGCTGGATATTTTGCCTTAAAGTTCTGTCGTGCCCGCGAGATAGATACCACCGGCATGAAGGTGAATATGAAGTATGAATGGGATAAGGAACAAAAACGGTACCCTAAAATGAATCTGGAGTTGACCCTGCCGGAGGGTTTTCCCGAGAAATACCATTCTGCGATTTTACGGGCCATGGACCAGTGTGTGGTCAAGCAGCATATACTGAATCCGCCGGAGTTTGATATCACTGTGGTCTAAAACCGGTTGGAAATGCTCTTTGGGCCCAGCTCGGCGCTATAGAGAGAAAATTACTGCTTGCAATATCTGTTCATATCGCTCCGCTTAATTTTCTCTCAAGTCTTTGGCCTGAACAAAATAGCAATTTCCGAGATACCTCTGATCAATTCTCCCTTTCGCTGGCAGAAGCCATTTCTTCTCATTATATTAGCAGGTTGTTATGTCATACGTGTTGTTGGTGTTAACGACGCTGTTCTGGTCTGGTAATTTCGTCATCAGCCGGGGAATGCACACGGAAATTCCGCCGTTTACCCTCGCATTCTGGCGCTGGATGACCGCTCTTTTGATTCTGCTCTCATTTGCTGTAGTCCATCTCTGGCGGCAACGGGAACTTGCCCGCACGCATTCGCGTTTTATTATCCTGCAGGGGATTTTGGGTGTGGGGGGGTTCAATACCATGGTCTATCTGGCCATGCAGACCACCACCGCGATCAACGCGGTTCTGGTTAATTCCTCCATTCCGGTCTTGATCGCGGTCTGCTCCTGGGTACTATATAAGGAGGTAATGAGTGTGCGCCAGTGCTTCGGTGTGCTTGTATCGCTTACCGGCGTGGTGTTGATCATAGCCCATGGCGAGCTGGCCCATCTGCTGCAGGTGAGTTTTAACCGGGGCGATTTGTATATGCTGGTGGCAGCAGTGATCTGGGCACTCTATTCGGCAAACCTGAAACGGTATCCCCAAGGGCTGCACCCGCTTGCCTACCAGTCGGGAATCGTAATGGTAGGCCTGGTTGTGCTGCTGCCGCTCTATCTCTATGAGATGGCCAGCGGCAAGGTGATGAGCGTGACTCCCGGTTCTGTAGCCACTATTGTCTATGTGGCACTCTTTGCCTCGATCCTGGCCTATATTTTCTGGAACCGGGCGGTACGTGATGTCGGTGCCAACAAGGCGGGGCCGTTTATTCACCTGATGCCGGTGTTCAGTGCCATCCTGGCGGTGCTGTTTTTAGGTGAGAAAATATACATCTATCATATTCAGGGAATTGCCCTGATTTTTACCGGAATTGCCATGACGACCTTTAAAGTCAGCCCAGGGGAATAACTATTATGCCGATTGGAACTGTACCTTCATATCAGCCGCCGTTTCCCTTTATCTATGGCCACGTGCAGACTCTGTATCCGACCCTGTTAAGAAAGATGCAGGCAGATGGTTGCCGCAGGCAGCGCATCGACACTCCTGATGGTGATTTTCTGGATATAGACTGGCATCTGGCTGGCCAGGGATACGCAGAGCGGGTTGTTGTCGTCAGTCATGGCCTTGAGGGTAACTCCAGAAAAAAATATCCGCTGGGGATGGCCAGGCATCTCAACTCGCAGGGCTGGGATGTGGTCTGCCTCAATTTCCGGGGCTGCTCAGGGGAACCTAATCTCTTGCCCAGGTTCTACCATTCCGGGGTTACGGATGACCTGCATACCGTGCTCTGCCATACATTGCAAACCGGCGGCTATAAAAAAGCTGCACTGATCGGCTTCAGTATGGGCGGTAACCAGACCTTGAAATATCTTGGCGAAGATCCGGCTAAGGTGCCGACAGAGGTCGTGGCGGCAGTTACTTTTTCCGTGCCGTGTGACCTGGCCAATGCCTCCAGGCGGCTGGATCGATTAGAGAACCGTCTGTATATGGAGTATTTTATGAAGGGCTTGCGGGAGAAGGTGAGGATAAAGGCGCAGATGTTTCCCGATATCCTGGATACCCAAGGACTTGCCGGGATGCGAACCTTTTTGCCCTTTGATGATAAGTACACGGCACCGATCCACGGGTTTAAAGATGCCAGGGACTATTATACCAAGTGTGCCTCCCTGCAGTTCTTGCTTTCGATCAAGGTGCCAACGCTCCTGGTGCAGGCAAAAGACGATCCTTTTCTGGCCGATTCCTGTTACCCGGTTAAAGAAGCTGAAGCTTCGACCTGTCTCCATCTGGAGATTCCTTCATATGGCGGTCATGTCGGCTTTATGCAACCGGGCGAAGTCTACTGGTCTGAGGCACGGGCGGCTAAATTCTTAGAGGATAATGACATATAGCCATTATCAAAGCTACACTCACCGTCCGCCGTCCAACTCCTCACACCTGTCATCTAACTCCCAACCACTTTGCCGACCACGTAAGGCCCTTCAGGAATGGCGACAACCCGCTTGTGGGTTGTCAACAGCTCTTTCACCACGGCTTGACATTCTGCGGCATCTGCCAGCTTTTTCCCGCTGAATCTGGCTACATCTTCATCGCTTAAGCCAGGCGAGTAGATATAGACCTGACCGGCATGGTCAAGAGCCTGGTAGATATTCTGAGCGCACCACTGGTCTATAACAAAATTATCAGGTTGACTGTGATGCTTTCTGAAATCCTCAGGGGTTGGATTGCTGCGCATGATAGTGCAGAACTCCTCACTGCCGAGTCCTTCCCTGCAGCCGCAGAAGACCACGATTGTACCGCCTTTGTTGAGGATATCCATGGCGCTGATCAAACATTTGCTCACCTGGTAGTAGGTGGAGTCGAGTGGATAGCCCCCGGCCGAGGTGATAACGAGGTCAACTTTCTGGTCCAGCTCCACCACTGCGTGATCCTTGACCATCTCGCAGCCGGCAAGGTGTGCCTGTTCAAAATGCCCTGCAAAAACCCCGCACAGCTCCCGCATCTTGTTGATCACCACATTGACTATGAAATCCACACCGGCTTTTTGTGTTACTTCCATGGCGTACTGGTGGAACAGGTTGTTGTCGAGCCTGCAGTTGGCCCCTTCGAGCTGGCTGATGACTTTATAGGAATGCATAAATTTCATGGTGTCGAAGCTGGCAATACCAGGCAGGATTGACTTGCGGCTCCCGGAGAATCCGGCATAGAAATGGGGTTCGATCAGTCCGGTGAGGATTTTCAGGTCGGCGTCCAGGTAGTGGGTGTTGATTTCAATCGGTGCATCGTCGATCCTGGTTATCTCCTTGAGTTCATCCTGCTTCTGACAATAGTGGTTGACGACATGGTAGCTGTTCATAATGTCCGCCCCTATCATCGATTCCAGTTCATCGCCAAGATTCGGTCTATGCATGCCGGTGGCGATGAGAATGGTGGTGTTCTGCCGTTCAATACCGCTCTCTTCAAGGGTTTTCAGGATGGGCGGCAATATGATCTTGTTAGGGACCGGCCGGGTAATATCGGAGATAACAATACAGGCGCTGGAGCGGGTTCTGGCTAACTCACTTAAAGCCGGTGTGCCAATGGGGCTTTCGAGGGCACTGGCAACAGCATGTTCAGGATAATTTTCAGTCAGGAATTCGCTTGTTTGAATAATCTCTACAGTTTCAGGGAGTTCGAGGGCGATTTGGTCGTTATCACAGGGGAATTCTACTTTCATATAGTACCTCTCAGCAAAAAATGAAGGGGATGCACACAATAGATCTCTCTTTACAGGATAGCTGAAAAGGGCCGGCGAAGTGAAGTGGGAGTAGACTTATGACCGGTTGAAGGTTCCGCTAACAGGTGTAGTTTTAAGCCGTTTGGCATGGACGGTGGCTGAGATAAACAATTTCCATGCTCCATGGGGAATAGGTTTGCGTCAAGTTTTGGAATAGTTTATAAAATTTTGTTCGCTGTTTTTCCGACTGTCCGGACAGGTTCGCATATGTCCCGATCAGAGGTGCACCGGTCGCGTGCGCCCAGGCAATATCCACCATTCTGCCTGTTTCCTTTCTATAGTCGCCTTGCAAGGAGTAGAGCGTCATGGCTCGTGACATGAAGTTTGAGACTGCCCGCTGGTCTATTTTCCTGGTTCTGATACTTACCTATATTCTGGTCTATTTTCATCGCATGGCACCGGCCGTGGTCTCTGAGTACCTGATGGCTGATTTTCAGGCGACGGGTGCCCGGCTTGGTAGCCTGTCCGCCATATATTTCATGGTCTATGCCGTTATGCAACTCCCTTCCGGGGTGCTTGCCGATACGCTGGGAACGAGAACGTCTATTGTTGGTGGCAACCTTGCCGCCGGGTTAGGATCCATTGTGTTTGCCCTGGCCGGTTCGTTCGAGATGGCCTGTGTCGGCCGGTTTCTGGTTGGATTAGGGGTATCGGTTGTATTTGTAAGTATTATGAAAAATAACGCTGTCTGGTTTCCTGCCAGGGTTTTCGGGCTGATGAGCGGAGTGACTCTGCTTATAGGTAATCTCGGTTCAGTAACGGCAGCAGGCCCGCTTTCCATGGCGCTTACATTTCTGGAATGGCGAACCATTTTTATTGGTATCGGTATTTTCTCCCTGATACTGTCTGTGATCGGTTTTCTTATTGTGCGCAATAAGCCGGAGGATATGGGCTTTGTCTCACCCAATCCTGTAGTTCCCTCCGCAACAGGGCAGGTCGATACCCGGAGTTGGTGGCAGAACCTGATACAGGTGCTGAGTGTTGGCAGAATCTGGCCATGTTTCTGGGTGCAGCTTGGCGTAACGGGTTCCATCTACGCCTTTATGGGGCTTTGGGGAGTGCCGTATCTTCGGGATGTGCATGGTCTCAGTCGCCCGGAGGCCGCAAACTACATGACTACCATGCTGGTCGCATTTGCTTTGGGAGCATTATTTTTCGGTTGGTTTTCAGACCGGATCGGCAAGAGAAAATCGGTGCTGATCGGCGGGCTCATAGCCTACATCTTCTGCTGGATAGTGCTGATATATGCGAATTGGACGCCGGGTTTGGCGGGCATGATGCTCTTTGGCTGCCTGGGGTTTGCCGGGGCTTCTTTCGTAATTACCTTTGCAAGTGCAAAGGAGGTTATACACCCCGAGTTTTCAGGAATAGCGGTAAGCATTTCCAATGCGGGCTGTTTTGTGGGGGCAACGGTGATCCAGCCGTTGTTCGGCTGG
Source organism: Desulfosediminicola ganghwensis (assembly GCF_005116675.2). Lineage (NCBI taxonomy): Bacteria > Pseudomonadati > Thermodesulfobacteriota > Desulfobulbia > Desulfobulbales > Desulfocapsaceae > Desulfosediminicola > Desulfosediminicola ganghwensis. The sequence goes on along the minus strand of NZ_CP050699.1, from coordinate 30,464 downwards.
CTTGCTGATCGGACCTGGGACGGCACTATCGACAATGGTGTTCGGATGTACAGTAACATTGATTATCGCAGCGGCTTGCTGATGATGCTGGCTTTTCTTGTGATTGGTTTACTTTCGTCCTTTTGGGTGCAGGAGACCAATTGCCGTAACATCGCTTTCAACAAGTCTGGTGAAGATGATAAAAATATATGCAATTGACCAGAAAAAATCTGACATCCTTCATGTATCAGTGCAGGGAATATTGAGCTTATGAAAGAGAGTACAGGTGTTTACACCGTCGACACAGGTTATTTGCGAGAAGGCTTTGCCGCCAGCCACATGGTAGTGGAAAATGGCAAGGCGGCCTTCATCGATGTGGGGACGACCCGCTCAGCTGATCGTCTGTTGGCAGCTTTAGCTGATAGAGGTCTCACGGCAACGGATGTTCTGTATGTGATTGTTACCCATATTCATCTGGATCACGCAGGTGGCGCGGGAAAGCTCATGGAGATGTTTCCCCGGGCACGACTGGTGGTACATCCGAAAGGAGCCCGTCACATGGTGAATCCGGAAAAACTCATGGAGGCAGCTGTTGAAGTTTACGGGCAGAAAAAGTTTGATAGCCTGTATGGCGAGGTCAGACCTATTGCCAAAGAGCGAATCATTGAGGCAGGTGATGGGTTTCAGCTTGATTTCAATGGTCGCCAGCTGCTCTTCATTGATACTCCCGGCCATGCGCGTCATCATTTCTGCGTCTGGGATGAGAAGAGTGGCGGAGTATTCACCGGCGATGCTTTCGGTCTGGCCTATCCGCAACTCCAGCTTGAAGGGAAAAGGCCATTTCTGATCTGTACCACCAGTCCGTCGGCTTTTGAGGCGGAGGCGATGGTTGCCTCCATCGAGCGGGTTATGGAAATGAAGCCGGAAACCCTTTATCTGACCCACTTTGGCCCTGTTGCCGCAGATGCTCAATCGGTGGAGTGCTTGAAAAAACTGGTCGTGGATCATGCCGCGCTGGCCCGGGATAAGGGGGGCGATTCGAGCCTGATAATCGAAGGCCTCACTGAGCTGCTGCAGTCCGCCTATGCCACCTATCTCGACGGGGTGGAAAGAGATATCGACCTGGCCACATTTTTACGGGACGATCTGGTACTGAATGCGCAGGGACTGGCTATCTGGTTTGCACGGCAAAAGAGCTGATGAGCTGTTATGACGAGGGTTGGGCGGTTCGTTGCTTATGCTCCTGGCGGGCACGGAGTACCAGTTTTCTGGAGAGGTCGCTGAAAACGAAATAGTGCAGGGGCAGGACCGCGTACCAATACAACCGACCCCAAACACCTCGTGGCAGAAAGTGAGCCGTCTGGATCAGCATGTTGGGCTGAATGTCAAACTCAAGCCAGGCTTTTCCCGGTACTTTCATCTGGGCGTAAAGCAACAGCCGCTTGTTGTGCTTTACGTCTGCGACCTGCCAGAAATCAATGGCGTCACCAATACGTACCTCACCGCTGATCCTTCTGCCGCGGTTCAACCCGTAGCCGCCTGAGAGTTTATCCATCAGGCCGCGCATTTTCCAGAGTATGGTGTAACGGTACCAGCCATGTTCCCCGCCAAGTGAGCAGGCGCTTTCGAAGACCAGATCGGCGGGCGTACCTTCCAGAGGTACTTCGCGGATATCGCGGAGGATGGCGCCGGGTGCGATATCAAAGTCCTTGATGTCACAGGCTTCATTGCCGCTGCTGTCGCACCAGCGACTCACCACCTGGTTCTTCTCAAGTTCGTCTATTGCCTGGCGAACAGTCTGCTTATAGCTGGCCGGAGTTATCTCTGGGAAGTACCTGCCGGCGTTATCGTTTTGCACTACCGTCTCGCTTTTGAGCCCTTCAACCAATTCTGCGGCGATCTTCAGGGGTACGGGAGTAAAAAGAATAAGCCAGTAGGAGGAGAGTCTTGGGCTGAGCACGGGCACCGGGATCATAGCACGCTTCAATCCCATCACTTCTGCGGCCTGGTGCATCATCTCTTTAAAACTCAAGGTCTCGGTACCAATGTCAATGACAAGGTTTTCGTGGACTTGAAGATTGATGGAAGCGGTCAGATACTCGATGACATCATCTATACCAACCGGTTGGGTATAGGTTTTCACCCATTTGGGGGTGATCATTGCCGGAAGTTTCTGAACAAGGTTACGGATTATTTCAAAGCTGGCACTCCCGGAGCCGATGATAACTCCGGCCCTGAACCAGATAGTCTGTATTTTTTCAGGCTCCTTTGAAAGAATTTCGCCTGTTTCGATGCGGCTGAGAAGGTGTTTGCTGGCAGTTTCACTGACTCCCAGACCGCCGAGGTAGACGATTCGGCGGACACCGGCCGCGACACAGGCTGATCTGAAATTCTCGGCACTCTCGCGATCCAATTGCTGGTAGTCAGAGTCGGAACCCATGGAATGGATGAGGTAAAAGGCAGTGTCTATATTTTCAAGTGCACGTACCAGACTCTCTGGTTTTAAGGTGTCCCCTTCTGCGATTTCAATTTTATCCAGCACCAGCGCCTGGAGCTTATATCTGTTTCTCACCAGGACACGAACGTTGAGGTTGGGTAGACGAATCAATCTTCGCATCAAACGGCGACCGATATAGCCGGTGGCGCCGGTGATGAGTATGTTATGTCTCGCGGGGGAATTGGCCATTACTGACTTCGCTCCTATCGATGGTTGACTGCATTCAGCTGAGCGCCGTGGAAAAATGCATACTTATATGATTGTAAGCAGATTAGCTGATTGTAGCAAATAGCTGTGACTAAGAGTGATTGCCGCTGGCGGTGAGCTTGTAATTCTCAGAGATTCAGGTATTGTTGATACGTTGGCAAAACCGCAGGCATGGGCAGAACTGCAACAATTTCCCCTTGACCCATTTCGGAAGGTAACAACTCAAATTTATTACTTATGTCATCTTTGGCCTGGTTTGTCTTGCGGAATCCGCAGCACGTTCGAGACAGGTTACGGGTGCCGGTTTTATATAGAATTTCATGGGCTTTTCACCAGTAAAAAAACAGCAGATATCAGACCTGGTTTTTGAACAACTTCGGGAATCGATTTACCGGGGAGAATTGAAGATTGGGGATAAATTGCCCTCGGAGAGAGAACTTGCCGAGGTTATGCTGGTGAGCCGGTCTTCGGTGCGAAAGGCAATCGGCAGACTTGTGGATATGGGGTATGTGGCACATAGGGCCGGGCACGGGACCTTCGTCAAACTTCCCAGAGCGAGGGACCTGAATAATCCGCTGGCCTATACCATGTCACCTAACCAGTCTTCGCTGGATGAACTCATGGAGGTGCGCATTGGCCTGGAGTGCCAGGGGGTGGCGTTGGCTGCGGAGCGGGCCAACGAGATGGACATCGCTCTTCTGGAAGCTGCTTTTTGCGAGATGAACGAGATGCATCAGGATCGGGAGATGGCAAAAGAGGCGGATATGAAATTTCATATGGGGATCGCCTATGCCACGCACAACTCTGTTCACGTCGATCTGACCCGCCGCTTTTATGACTATATGTTCCATGGCATTAACAAGTTGCACGTGATGCTCTATGAAAAGAACAATAATCTCGAAATTATCGACCAGCAGCATTTTAAGATTTTAGATGCCATCAAATGCAATGACGGCGGCAGTGCCAGCCGGTATATGCTCCAGCACATTACTTTTCTGCGAAGTTTCTTAAAAGAGACTGTTGGCAGCGAATAGCTCAGCGTGTTTTTTGAAACAGGATGGTTTGCGAAATAGACTGTGGTCGGGTGTTTTTGTGATTTGTACTGTCACCACCTGACTAATTGTAAATCTCTTCCGCGGCCAACACCTCGCTGATCAGCCTGTAGGTAAAGCCCCAGAGATAGTAGTCATCCAGTGGTAAGGCGGGAAAATAATGATCAGGGAGTACCTCGGCTTTTACATGGAGTGCCCTGTTTTGAAACATGGTGGCATCGAGCCAGCGGTAACTCTGGATTTCCCGGGGATCAAGCTTGAGCTTCGGGCGGGTCTGCAGCTGAAAAAGGTATGGTTGCACCAGGATTCTTGAGTCGGTGCGGCTGCCGGCATACGCTGCTGTCAGTTCTGCCTGGACAAGCTCCTTAGAGAGGCAAATCCCGGTCTCTTCATGGGTCTCACGTATACAGGTTGCGAGCAGGTGCCGGTCTTCGGGCTCGCAGCGCCCCCCGGGGAATGAGAAATGGCCAGACCATGGGTCGTGCGGATTCGTGGTGCGGCGCAGCAGGAGAAAGCTGTCTATGGGCTCGCTAACCCGTATTATCGCGACTGCTGCAGCTGGTGTTGATGACATAGTGTCAAGCCTGTCCTGATGGTTATCATGAAAACATAGCCCGGAGGATTCTTTTCACGGCAGTTTCAGAGAACATTGCGAGTGTTGTGAAAATTAAACAATCACCAATAATTGCCTGAACCGCTCATCTAAGCCGATACCTTCTTTACTTTGGCACAATGTTCATGAAAAATGCGCCCTGGATGCTTACGGTACCAATTGTACAGTAACCGCTGTGCTGAAAAATGCAACATATCACAGGGGCTTCGGTATCCATGTGTCAGCTGCCGGTCGGGAAGCTGAAACCGGGCTGAATGGCCGTTTCCGGCATCCGGAAGGATGAGTAAATCATGTGCCTTATTCTCTTCGCCTATAAATATCATCCGGGATTCAAGTTGATTTTTGCCGCCAACCGGGATGAGTTCCTCGATCGTCCAACGGCCCCTCTTGGCTATAACTTCCCAGGTGAGAACATTCTTGGTGGCCGGGACCTGAAAGCAGGTGGAAGCTGGCTGGTGACAGGCGGCGATGGCCGCGTCGGGGCCATTACCAATTACCGTGATCCCACATGTCAACTGGCGGCGGCGCCGTCCCGCGGAGAGATAGTGCTCGATTACCTTCGCTCCGGGCAAAGTCCTTCATTATTTCTGGCCGGGTTTGCTGAAACGTCTTCACTCTATAATCCGTTCAACCTGCTTTTGGGAGATAGCAAGGAACTTTGCTACTTTTCCAATGTAACCATGAAAAGCAGGCGACTTGGTCCGGGTCTCTACGGGCTTTCCAACCATCTGCTTGATACGGCATGGCCTAAAGTGACTCTCGGCAAACGTTTGTTGAAGAATCTCCTGGCCGCAACTGCGCTGCCCGACAGGGAGCAATTCTTTGTTGCTCTGACAAACAACGTGCACCCCCCGGATGAGCAGTTGCCGGATACCGGAGTGGGACTTGATTGGGAGCGACTGCTTGGCTCACTTTTTATCCATAGTGGCAATTATGGCACCCGCTCTTCCTCTGTACTCTTGATTGATTATAACGATGACATCTTTTTCACCGAAAAGAGCTTTGAACATTCAGCCGATGGCTGGAGCAACGTTGGTGAAGTGAGTCATTCTGTTGTTGTCAAACCAAAATGATCAATCTGAATGCATTATCTGGGTCAGGCGTTGATTGCGAAAGGGAAATGAACTCTGCGCGCGATCATCCAGATAGCTTTTGAGTACTGTGTGGATGACAGGAAAGGCAATCTGGTTCCAGGGGATTTCCTCCTCGCTGAATAACCGCACTTCTATGCTTTCGGCTGTTGCTCTGAAAGCAGGGCGCACCAGGCTGCAGCGAAACATCAGGTAGAGCTGATTGATCGGGATCAGGTCAGCAAGAAAGTAGGCCTTCAGGTCATTGACCCTGGCGCAGGTTTCCTCGTAGGTTTCACGGATAGCACCTTCTCTGGCGCTTTCCCCATTTTCCAGGTACCCGGCCGGTAGTGTCCAGAACCCCAGCCGGGGTTCAATATTTCTTTTACAGAGCAGGATATTCCCCTGCCACTCGGGAATGCAGCCCACCACCAGTTTTGGGTTCTGGTAATGGATCGTCCCGCAGTTGGGGCAGACGAAACGAGAGCGGTCATCGCCGTTCGGGACGCTCTGGATAACCTTGTGGCCGCAATGGGAACAGAAGTTCATGCTGTAAATTCCTGAGACAGCGGTGGTGAATAGAGAAGGCGTGTTTTTATCTGTGGGAATTGTAACAAATTTTGGTTGAAAGATCAGCGCAACAGCGTGGCAGGGTAGTACTTTGGTTCAGGAGTGCAGCCAATCGCATATTCTCTCTACTCCGGTGGTGACCCGTTCGCAATGGGTAAGAAGAAAGGCTTCATCCAGTTCTGCTTCGTCGGTGAGGTCGGCGAGTGCCTGGAGTGTCCGGGCACCGTCAAAATCAACAAAGGCAAGTCTGGCCAGGATATTATCGCCGTTCAGGCCAAAGGCGGAGCCTGGCAGAATGGCAACACCGGTTTCCTGCAGCAGACTGTTGCAGAATTCCTCGGAGGAATTGAACGATCTCCTGTCAAGCAGATTAGTCTGGGAGAAATCCGGGAAGAGATAAAAGCCGCCTTGTGCTTTCTCCACCAGGACTCCTGCCTTTTCGAGTCTTTGCCGGCTATATTCTGCCAGAGCGGCAAGAATTCTGCGACTGTTTTTAAGATACGATTCCAGCCATTTTCCCCCGTCAAAAGCATGCACAGCTGCGTATTGGATGGGGGCGCTGGTGGAGGTGTAGGTCTCGCTGGCGACAGCAGCCATTCCCTGCCTGAGCCAGTCCAGTTCATCGGGGAACGTAAACAGGCCAAGTCGCCAGCCGCCGGCGCCGCACCACTTGGAGAGGCCGCTGCTGATGATGGTCCCTTCCGGATAATATCTGGCAACGGAAGAGTAGTTTCCGGAAAAATTCAGCTCGCCATAGATCTCATCTGACAGCAGGATTACGTGGTATTTTCTGGCGATCGCCGCCAGCTCTTGCAACATCTGTTCTGAGTATGTCCTGCCGGTGGGGTTGTTTGGATAGTTGAGTACCACGACGCGAGGTTTGGTCGGATCGCTGCAGCAGATCCTTTCAAGATCTTCAGGGGTGATAAGCCAGCCATTTTCCCTGCTGGTCTTAATCCAACGAACGGGCCGGCCAACGATGTGCGCCTGGGGCGCATAGCTCACCCAGCTCGGGATCGGAATAATCAGATCGCCATAATAGGCAAGTTGCAGCAGGAACATCAGCTCTTTGGAACCTGGAGCAATCAGGATACTCCGCCAGTCTGCGTGCAGCCCATGACGATTGTTGAAGTAGGTGGCGATGGCCTTGCGAAGTTGTTCAAGCCCATGTACTGACAGATAATCTTTCTGGTGAGCGTTATCACGCAGGGCCTGGACCACCGGCTCCGGCACAGGAAACGGTGATTGGCCGAGGCCAAGTTTAAAGACACTCCTGCCATTTTCTACCAGGCTCCTGCTCAGTTCATTGATGGCCAGGGTGGGGGAAATACCGAGACCGCGGACGTTGAGGTTGAGGTGAACCTCATGGATATATCTATCCAGTTGTGCATTCATGATCTACTCCGAAGAGCTGGAGGAACAACGCGGAACATCATGCAATCCACCCGATGATGCCCCCACTCGTTGCAGAGTATATGGAGCATAAAGGAAATTGTCGACCTCGCGATGCAAGAATTAACGCTTCGGAGCAGCTTGGCGTGTTTGATTATATTGGGTCAGTGTTGCACACTATTATTCCAGGAGGTGGACGTTTGTCAGGTAGAGGTTTCCACCACACGCATCAAGGAAAATTGCCTGAATCATTTAGCTGTGATAAAGTTCCTGGCAATATTGAATAGTTACTGGTTGGATATAGACGATATATCGGGCATGCAGCACCACGACGGCAGGATGTGTGAGCGTTTCTCAAAAAAAAGGAGCCTGACGCAGGTGAAGAGCACAACGACAATGACCAGAACAGAGCGAAGCTGGGTTCAGTACGATGTCGGCAACTCTGCCTTTGTGCTGGTTATGGTGACGGCGATTATGCCTATTTTTTTTAAGGACTATGCCGCACAGGATCTACCTGCAGCCATCTCCACCGCGAACTGGGGGTTCGCCAATTCGACGGCATCGCTGATTCTGGCAATCCTGGCGCCGATGCTTGGGGCACTGGCCGATTACCACCGCCGTAAAAAGCTCTATTTTACAGGATTCCTGCTGGTCGGTATATGCTCCACCCTGGCCTTGACCATTCCCCAGGCCGGACAATGGTTACTTTGCCTGGCGATTTTTGTGGTCGCCAGAGTAGGCTGGGCCGGGGCCAACATCTTTTACGATGCATTTATAACAGATGTTACGACCCGGGAGCGAATGGATGTCGTCTCGGCCAAAGGGTATGGTTGGGGATATATCGGCAGCGTGGTTCCATTTTTGGTGGTGACCGGTCTGATTCTTTACGGTGGTATGGCAGATGGGTTGCCGACGCTGCACGTGAAGACCGGTTTTGTGGTGGTGGCGCTTTGGTGGCTCCTATTTTCTTTGCCGATGTTGAAAAATGTGCAGCAGACACATGGCATAGAACCATCCGCAAAACCTGTACGTGACGCATTCACCAGGCTCTGGCAGACGTTGCATCATGTTCGGCAGCACCGGCAGGTGTTTCTCTTTCTGGCGGCCTATTTCTTTTACATCGATGGGGTGGGTACCATTATCTCCATGTCCACGGCCTATGGCAGGGACCTGGGTTTCGGGGTGGTGATGCTGATTGCAGTTCTGCTCTTCATCCAGATAGTTGCATTTCCCTGTGCCCTTATTTTCGGTAAACTGGCGAATCGCTTCACCACAAAAACGATGTTGCTGGCGGGTATCGGTCTTTTCAGCCTGGCCACCCTCATTGGCTTTTCCCTGCCATCTGTGGAAAATATCACGGTGAAGAGTACCTTGTTCTGGTTGATCGCCTTTCTGGTCGCCTCATCCATGGGAGGGATTCAGGCGCTGAGCCGCAGTTATTATGCAAAACTTATCCCTGCCGAAAAAAGTGCTGAATATTTTGGCTTTTATAATGTATTCGGCAAATTTGCGGCTATCACCGGTCCGTTGCTCATGGGCGTGGTGGGGCGTCTGACAGGTGAAACCAGATGGGGCGTGCTGAGTATTCTGCTGCTCTTTCTTATCGGTGGCTGGTTGTTGAAAAAAGTGCCCGCGAAGTAATCGTATAATAGACTGTTTTACCAAGAATTTTCTCAGGGAAAGGTGCGCGAAGTTGCGGAGCATCTGTTTGCCTGCAGATTATGGGATGTGCTAAAATTCATCATGAATGATACCGATTCCATACAGTCCACATTGCTCGGAATAGTTACCGCCTTGGTAGGGGAAATTCATCCGGCCGGGACCTCAGAGTTGAAAATTACTCTCGATTCCGAACTGGACCGTGAACTCGGGCTGGACAGTCTGGCCAGAATGGAACTGCTGACACGGCTTGAAAGAGAATTTTCGATTCATTTCCCGGAAAAAGTACTGGCCTCGGCACAAACGCCCAGGGACCTCTTACGCTCTCTGCGAAGCATGGCAGACAGTCGCCCTGATTCTGCAGTCTCGGCCATGGCAAGTGAAATTGCCCAAGTCTCAGCCGGGGTGGAAAGTAGAGCTTCGGATAAACGGCATATGCTCAACTTTTCAGCAGCCGCAAGCCTGCCGGAGGTGCTTTACAGCTATGCCCGGACGCAGCCTGAAATTGAACATATCACCCTGCTTGAAGATGACCGGGAGTTTCACATCAGTTACCTCCGCTTGTGGCAAGAGGCCATGCGCGTTGCCGCCGGATTGCATGGGTCGGGGCTGGAGCGGGGTGACACTGTGGCTATAATGCTGCCAACCAGTGCCGAGTATTTTTATTGTTTTATGGGCGTGATGCTTGCTGGTGGTATACCGGTGCCGCTTTATCCGCCGGCCCGGCCTACCCAGATAGAGGAGCATGTACGTCGTCACCGTCGGATTCTTGCCAATGCAGGAGCCAGGATACTCATCACCGTGCCGGAAGTGAGGGCGGTGGGCAGACTGTTGAAAAGCCAGGTTCCTGAACTGGCAAAAATCGTTGTTGCCGGTGAACTGGCGAGTGGTTCTTCCGGGATATTCTGGGAGCCGCAGAGAGAAGATATCGCCTTTATCCAGTATACGTCCGGCTCTACAGGTGACCCGAAGGGGGTTGTGCTGACGCATGGCAATCTGCTGGCCAATATAGCTGCCATGGGCAAGGTCTGCAGGGTCACCACCAGCGACAGGTTCGTCAGTTGGCTGCCTCTGTACCATGATATGGGGTTGATCGGCGCCTGGTTCGGCTCGATGTGCCATGGTTGCCGGCTGGTGGTTATGTCACCTCTGGCTTTTCTGGCCCGGCCTGTTCGGTGGTTACGTACAATAGAAAAATATGGAGGAACGCTCTCGGCTTCCCCCAACTTTGGTTTTGAGATCTGCGCCACCCGCATTGCCAACGAAGATCTGGCGGGGCTTGATCTCTCAAGCTGGCGGCTGGCTTTTAATGGGGCTGAGCCTGTGCTGCCGGCGACGCTGAGAAAGTTTGTCAATAGATTTGCACCATACGGATTTTCGGCCAATGCTATGGCGCCGGTGTATGGCCTGGCTGAATCCACTGTCGGTCTTGCCTTTCCTGAACCCGGAACGGGGATGCGGATCGACAGGGTGGACCGGAACTGTTTCACTTCAATCGGGATGGCGGAAACGGTTGCAGATGAGACCGGTGATGCTCTGGAGTTCGTCTGCTGCGGCAGACCATTGCCTGGCCATCAGTTGCGGGTTGTGGATAGTGACGACAGGGAATTGCCGGAGCGGCAGGAGGGACGCCTGCAGTTCAAGGGGCCGTCTTCAACCGGTGGCTATTATCGAAATGCGGAGCAGAATAGAAAACTCTTTTGCGGGGAATGGCTGGAAACAGGGGACCTAGCTTATATGGTGCGAGGGGAGATTTATCTCACCAGCAGGCAGAAAGATATCATTATTCGCGCTGGTAGAAATATTTATCCCCACGAACTCGAGGAAGTTATCGGTGAAATTGACGGGATCCGTAAAGGCTGCACTGCGGTGTTTGCCACCCGGGACAGCAGCGACAGTCCGGATCGGCTGGTGGTGTTGACTGAATCGCGCCTTAAAGAAGATGGTGAATTGCTGAGAATGAAAAAAGATATCGTTTCCGCCACCATGGATCTGCTTGGATTGCCGCCGGATGAAATTGTTATAGCAGGTCCGGGGACGGTATTAAAAACCTCAAGTGGCAAGATACGCAGGGCAGCGTGTCGCATGCTCTATGAGAGTGGTCATGTCGGGCAGAAAAAGGCTGCGGTCTGGTTACAATTATTGCGTATGGCCCTGGCTGGAGTAGTGCCGACAATGCGGCGCCTCAGCAGAAGAATGGTCGCCACAGCCTTTGCCTGTTACTGCTGGTTGAGTCTGTGTCTGGTTGGAGCGGCGGTGTGGTGTGCGATTATGGTCGTGCCGGCGGGCAGACCCGCCTGGAAGGTGGCGTCCTCTGCGGTGCGGTTTATGCTTAAAATTACAGGAATAAAGGCTAACCTGGTCGGTGGTGAAAATTGGCCTGACGGTGGGAGATTCATTCTGGTCAGTAACCACACCAGCTATATCGATTCAATTGTCTTGACCGGTATACTGCCTCAGCCGTGCAATTTTGTAGGCAAGGCGGAACTTGGCAGGAATTGGTTTCTGAGTCCGGCTTTAAAGAAGTTGGAGGTGCATCTGGTCGAGCGTTTTGATGCGGAAAAGGGGGTGGCGGATGCCCGGGCGATTGGTGAGGCAATTCATAAAGGGAGCAGGCCGCTGTTTTTTGCCGAGGGAACCTTGCAGCGAATGCCGGGTTTGTTGCCTTTTCAGCTTGGTGCTTTCGTGCTGGCCAGTGAAGAACGGCTGCCGATTATTCCCATAGTCATTAGTGGTACCCGAAATATATTGCGGGGAGGTTCCTGGTTTCCAAGGCGTGGCATTATCCGGATCACTATTTGCAGCAGTTGTACAACGGAGCAAAAGGGTTGGCAGGGGGCGATAGAACTGAAGAACATGACCCGCCATAAAATTCTGACCCGGCTTGGGGAACCCGATCTTTCGGGTGAGTACAGATCTCTGCGGCAGGTGAAAAGCGAGGGTGGAAAAAAACCAGTAGAGGAGCGGAAGATTTGAGTGCCAAGAATAGTGAGGAGAGCGCTGTGGCCGAAACGGTGTTGCATTTTGCCAGGGAGCCGGGCTACCTGGAATCCACTGGCTGGCTCCGTTCAATGGAAGGTGGAGAGGTGGTCGACTGCAGGGGCGAGCCGATACCGTGGCTCACCTATCCTGCAATTGAGTTTCTTGCACCCAGGTTAGAGTCGGAGATGGAGATCTTTGAATATGGAAGCGGTAATTCGACGCTCTGGTGGAGTAAACGGGTGAAAAGGGTGGTGAGTTGTGAGCATGACAAAGAGTGGTATGCCAGGTATCGGCGACTGATACCAGACAATGTTACCTATCTGCTGAGGCGTTATAAAGGGGGTGACAGTGATTACCAGGAGGAAATTTTATGCTACAGGGACAGCTTTGATATCCTGGTGTTAGATGGCAGAAGACGGGTTGCCTGTATGGAAAACGGGCTTGGTGCCCTGCGTGATAGAGGGGTGGTCATTGTCGATAACAGCGATAGAGAGCACTATCAGTCCGGTTATCAGATAATGGCTGAGACAGGGTTTAAGCGCTTGGACTTTTGGGGGCTGGGGGCCCTGAGTACCCGGGGATGGTGCACATCATTTTTTTATAAAAATGAGAACTGCCTGGGTATCTGATACAGTCACAACTGTCATCTTCCGGTGTCTGCCTGGTGGGTTGAAGAAACTGTAATTAATAGGTAATTAAATTTTAATACGAGTCTCATTGTCAATTTCCTGGTACTTTGATTTTAAGCGGGAGTCCGGTTTTAACTTGTAGTAGAAACAATTAATACTGAAGTTATAAACAAAACGGGTGAGACGATGACCGAGCTAAGGAAAAAAGGCAGTATTGGTTTACAGACGCCTGAGTCACTTGTGGAAAGCGTAAGAACGCTGGCACAGGAAGGACAATTTGCCAGAGCCCGAAGCGTCAGGGAAGAGCTGATGCTACGCTTTCCGATGGAACTGGGTTCCATTGTTCGTTCGGCAGAAATTATCGAAGAGCAGATGAGCCGGAAGCTGGACCAGGATCATCTGACTATCTGGGCTACGCTCTACAACCAACTCACCCTCGAAGAGAAAAACTGCCTGTTCCATTCCATGAGGAAGATAACAGTTCCGAAGGGTAAGTTTTTAATACGGCAGGAAAAGCCGGAGACGAGATTACTTTTTATCGACAGCGGTCGGGTAACGCTCTTTCACACCAGAGGAAGTCAGCGTATTTTGCTTGGTCAACTCTCACGTGGAGATATTCTTGGAGATGAGACCTTCTTCTCTTTAAGCACGCCAACCTTTTCAGTAGGCTCGCAGAGCGACGTACAACTCTACGTATTGAATAAAAGTGATACCGAGGGGTGGGAAGATCAGTACCCGGGTCTCTATGCGAAGATTGCAGAGTACTGTCAGAAAAACTCAAGAGCTTTGGAGTTACTAAAGAAGAATTCATTTGAGAAACGCTCCCATGAGAGACAGAAAGTGGAGGGCAGGGTCAAGATCACGTTGATTACTGATGAATTGCAGAAAGGCGATGGTTACGGCGTTGGCTCTCTGGTCGATATATCATTGGGCGGAGTCAGCTTTGATATCCACAGTTCCCAACCTGACCATGCCCGTATGCTCCTGGGGTGCGAGCTGGATCTGGCCTTTCAGGGCAGCACTGGTACTAGAGCGGGAATTCTGCATCTGCCTGGCCTGGTTGTTCGGGTCAGTGATCTGCACTACAATGATTTTATGCTGCATGTTCGCTTCAAGTCGATGCTCTCTGAGCAGGACTTCGACAAGCTGTTGATATTTATAGAAAAGAAGTAGCAAGGTGATGGAAATGAGAAACATAGCCCTGACAGTTTTTGTCCTGGTTACTGCGCTGATTTTCAGCAGTTCTCCGGCAATTGCTGGCTGGCAGGAGAAGGTCACCAGGAACCAGATGAATGCCAGAACATATATCGGGCAGTTGATGAACGGGGCCAATCCAGACTCTATAGAGCGGCCATATGTCAGGTATGACGATAAATATCAGGCTAAAAAGGCCAATCGCGAGATACGTGAGGCCATGGATCAGGCCGAGGAGCTGGCCCGGGAGGGTAGGCATGACCAGATAATTATGCCTGCATTCAAGTCATTTATGTCTGAAGAGCGCTTCAACGAACTTCAGGACTCAAACAAGGGGTATCGGGGCAGTAAAAAACAAGCGAACTGACCTTGTGTTTGCCGATTCCCCTTCCCTGGAGAGAGCAAATATGAAGTAGATACAGCTTGCCGATCCTGCATGGTTTCTACACTTGCTGCTGCCCTGCCCGTCAGGGTAACTCTCAGCTATTCCCTGCTCTCATGCTGACTGAGAAAAACCCCGACCATCACCAGCACTGCGGCGACAAGTTGTCTTGGCGAAAGGGTTTCACCTAGTACCATCCAGCCAAGGAGTACTGAAAAAACCGGGATCAGATTGACGAAGACTGCAGCTCTGCTGGCCGGTACATGTTTCAGTGAGAAATTGTAGAGCCCGTAAGCACCAAGGGTGATAATTGCGCCCAGGTAGACGATTGCCATGGCGGGCAGGAAGACAAACCGTTCTGGCAACTCCGTACTCGGTAAAAAGATGAGTGGCAGGTAAAAGACGCAGCCGACCATTGCCTGCATGGCAGTAAGGAAAAAGGGAGAGTACCGGCTGGTCAGTTTTTTTAAAGAGATGGTGTAGCCGGCGGCACAGACCATTGCCAGAAACTCATAGAAGTTGCCGAGTACGGGATTAGGGGCATCGGCGCTGGGCGACGATTCAGCGGTTAGCCAGCAGACCCCCGCCACAGCCAGCAAGGCCCCGGTCCATGCTTTTTTACTGACCAACTCCTTGAGCAGTACGGAAGCCGAGGCCATAACCAGTACCGGCAGCATGGCTGTGATCAGGCCAGCCTGGGAGGCAGTTGTATTTTCAATGGCCTTGGCTTCAAATATGAAGTAGAGGCATGGTTCACAGAAGGCCATGAAGAGTATCGGTTTGTAATCACCTTTCTGGTAATCGAGGGACTTGGCCAGTCTTTTGCCGATACATAAAAAGCAGAGACTGGCAATCAGCATACGGCCGAAAATAACGATCATCGGGTCATATTCCCGGAAGGCTATTTTCAGGGCGATAAATGAGCTTGCCCAGAGAACCATGGCGAGCAGCAGGGCCAGAGTAGGGATGGAAAATGAACGGCTATGGGGCATGGCCTGCGCTCCGGAAATTAGAAATTGCTGATGCGACAATAGAAATTGTTGGGGAAGGGCTGAGTACTAGCACAGATCATGATCGGGCTGCAATAGAAAAAGAGAGGGATGACAGAAGCTTGTCAGGTTGGAGCGAGCGGGAAGGTGAAATCTTCAGGTCAGCATTTCTCCGCAGGACGCCGCTCGGGAACTGTTGTGTGTTCAATTACACCATCATTCCAGTTGCGGGAAACATAGAGTCCACAATAACAACTGCCGAATTCTTGTACATCGTCTTCCCGGTAATCACAGGGGCAGATAATATCACGGTCCTTTTCAACATCCTCTTGGGCCATACGGCATGGGCAGCACATGTAGCCATATCGTGCTTTATTAGTGAGCAGCCCTTCGAGCAGTTCCATGGTTATCTTACGGTCCCGGTTGAAAAAGTACCCTTTGGGCTCATTCGTTTTTTTGAGTATTCGGTAAAGCGTTTCACTGTTCATCGACGAGTCCAAGCTCCTTGAGTATAAGCTTTCTTTGATCTCCGATAATTGCTTTGTTGCCTATCATGACGATGGGGAAACTTTTTTTCGGATTGTGCTCGGCAATCTGGGCAAAAAAATGATCGCGCTCCTCTTTGGGGAGCAGGTCGACATCAGTCCACTCAAAGGTAATGTTGTTTCTGGTTAACAGTTTCTTGAGAGCCTTGCAGTGGATACAGGTGCTGAGTGCAAAGAGCCTGACTGGTGGTGTTGCCATGTTGTCTCCACGACTGTGGTCAAAACCTGGGATTGGTGGTTTGCTGCTGATTCTCTTATATCTTATGAGTTAGGAGATAAGAGGCAAGGAAAAAAAGAGGTGCACCGTTGAGAGGTGCAGCCTGTGGAAGGGTGTGATGACTTCAACAGGCTGCAGCAGGTTATGCATTGGAGCGGGTAGTGGAGGCCTGGCCTGGCAAGGTTATGCCATGGTTATCAGCACCTGGTCCTGGGTCACTGCTTCACCTGCGCTAACACAAATTTCCGCGATGACGCCGTCACGCTTGGCAGTGATGATATTTTCCATCTTCATGGCCTCCAGAACGAGAACCGGCTCGCCTTTGCAGATCTCTTGTCCCCTGGCCACGTTGATGGCGATAATCTGGCCGGGAATGGGGGCAATCACATTGTCTGAGCCAAACAGTGATGGTGCGGTGTGCGCTGCTGTGGATTTCTGTTCCCCGGCTTTGCGGCTTGGTGCTGCCGGCACAGGTTGAGATTGCGGTGGCTGTTGTCCGGTACCAAACAGTGCCAGGTTTTCTATCTCATCTATAGCGACGGTGTGCCGGATGCCATTGACCTCTGCGGTAACAACATCTTTGGCAAGTTCGAGAATCTTTACGGTATACGGATTGCCATTAATGGCGAGTTTATACTGTTTCACTTTCTGCTCCGGATCTGAATATTTTTTCTGCTGGTTATTCGCTGCAGCTTACCGGTGAAGCCCCATGGTGACTGTTGGTCATCCTTGATGGTGAGGTTTTGCCTGCCTTCCGGGAAATTGGTTTCGAGGTGGACAGCTGTGGCTATGGCCAGCAGGATCTCTCCTTCCGCCATGAGTTGCTGCTTTTCAGAGTCGTTCATATCTGTTCCTGCCCTGGGTGTTGATCTCAATATCTAAAAATTTCAAGAAAGTACATTTTCCCCTCAGCTTTGGTCAGTTCACGGGAATTGACCAGAGCTGGATAAAAACCCATTGCTGTCGCATTTTGGTCGGTCACCTTAGGGCAGCAATTGGTTTTTATACGGTGGTACAGGGAAAAGACAACTCTCCTTTACAGGGGCATATTGCCATGCTTTTTCATCGGGTTTACATCCTGCTTGTTTTTGCTCATGTGCAGGGCACGGATGATACGGAATCTGGTGTTGGCAGGTTCAATAATATCGTCCACATAACCCCGACGAGCAGCGACATACGGGTTGGCTACGGCATCCTGATACTCCTGCTCCTTGGTAGCGAGAAAGGCGGCTGGGTCTTCGGTACCCTTTGCCTGTCTGGCGTAAAGCACGCCAGCAGCGCCTTTAGCACCCATTACAGCGATCTCGGAGGTAGGCCAGGCGTAGTTGATATCACCCCGCAGGTGTTTGGAAGACATAACGCAGTAGGCACCGCCGTAAGCTTTTCTGGTAACGACAGTGATTTTCGGCACGGTGGCTTCGGCATAGGCGTAAAGCATCTTGGCGCCGTTGCGGATGATGCCACCATACTCCTGCACAGTTCCGGGCAGGAAGCCGGGTACATCAACCAGGGTGATAACCGGGATGTTGAAACAGTCGCAGAAGCGTACGAAGCGGGCGCCTTTTACGGAGGCGTTGATGTCCAGCACGCCTGAGAGGCTGTAGGGCTGGTTGGCGACGATGCCGACGCTCATGCCGTCTAAGCGGGCAAAGCCGGTGATCAGGTTGGGGGCAAAATTCTCTTTGATCTCAAAAAAATCGCCATTGTCGACGATCTCATTGATGACGTTCTTCATGTCATAAGCAGCGCTCGGCCTGGTTGGGACAATCTCATTGAGCAGCTCCGAGCGACGCTCGACAGGGTCGGTACACTCGATGGTGGCAGGGGCCTCCATGTTATTCTGGGGCAGATAGCTGAGCAGGGTCTTGACATAGTCGATGGCGTCCATGCCGCTTTCTGCTGCATAGTCGGCAACACCGGACTGACTGGAGTGCATTTCCGCACCGCCAAGCTGTTCGACGGTGACATCCTCATGGGTAACAGCCTTTACCACAGTAGGCCCGGTGAGGAACATGTAGGAGTTCTTCTGCACCATGACGATAAAGTCTGTGAGCGCGGGCGAGTAGACCGCACCGCCGGCGCAGGGGCCGAAAATGGCTGATATCTGGGGAATTACGCCAGAGGCCATAACGTTTTTCAGGAAGATATCGGAATACCCGGCAAGGCTCTCGATACCTTCTTGTATGCGTGCACCGCCAGAGTCGTTAAGACCGATGACCGGAGCCCCGTTTTTCATGGCCAATTCCATGACTTTACATATTTTTTCAGCCATGGTCTCAGACAAAGAACCGCCGAGGACAGTGAAATCCTGGGCGTAGACATACACCAGGCGTCCGTTGACCGTACCGTACCCGGTCACTACACCGTCGCCGGGGAAAGTCTTTTTCTCCATGCCGAAATCGTGGCAACGGTGGGTCTTAAACATGTCGAACTCTTCAAAAGAGCCCTGGTCAAGAAGCAGGTCAATACGCTCACGTGCGGTCATGCGACCGAGGGCGTGTTGTTTATCAATACGTGCCTGTCCTCCTCCCATACGGGCTTCAGCTCGCAGGGCATGGAGTTTATCGAGGTGGTCTCTCGTGGTCATGGGTTCTCCTGAATACAGCTGTACAGATCGGGTTGTACCTGTGAAGTGGCGCCGGAAAAATGACGCAGGCGATTAGCCTTGGTTTCTCATGGGATTATCTTCAAGGAGCTGGGCTGGGATTTGCTGGAAGTGACAAATCTTATCCTGTTTCCTGTATTCATCATCTGGTTGGTATGATTGTAATATTGAGCACAATACTCATGAGAAATTCGGGTTAGATGGACTGCAAGGAAAAACTGCTCATAAATGTAATGATACAAGTGGCTTTGCTACAGTCGGTTTGGGTGGAGAAATATCTCCGACTACTCTCTTTGGTAAAGCTCGTCTTTATACTACGAAGATCAGTAGTGGTCAACTAAAGGGGTGAAAATGTCGAGGTTTGGTGATGGCGGCATGGCGCAGGTGCAGGGGCGGGAGATACGGGCGAATGGAGCAATTGCTCACCCGGAAATTTTCGGTCTGTAGGAGTTTAAGTGAATGTGTTACCAGTTCAGGCGGGGGAAGCATCATTCAATATCGCTGGCGATAAATGAAAATGGACTCTTGCTGCAATAAGAAAATAGTGACCTGAGTTGCAGCACTTAGGCTGTGGTCCGGAGTATTTTCTGTAAGGCTACTTGGGGGCGGGAACATTGTGTCAAAAAAACTGTTGTTTCGTTTTCATTCAGGACCCAATGTTCTCACTCCCAGATCCAGGCTAAAGGTTCGCAGATTCGGGCTGTGCGCTCTTTTCCTGCGCAGCAGCCTGGCGTTGCAGATAGACTGACAGAGGAAGTACCTGGTTTTCAGCTTGCTGCTGCAGTTTCTCAGCTTCTTTTTGGGCCTGGTGCTGAAAGTAGGCCACCGCTTTTTCGGGAACAGTGGTGAGAACCCCGTTGACCCCCAACTCCCGATAGTAATAGTCAAGCAGTTCATCGTAGCTGGCTGCAAAATCAGGGAGCTGATCGGAGCCGGAGACGGTATCTGTTACAAACAGGTCGAGGCCCAGAGTTTTGGCGTCATCTATGAATCCCGGAGGGAGTGGTGAGGGAAGCCCTTTGTGAATATAACTGCCTGGCAGGAGGAGACCGTCAGCGTATGAGCTGACCATGCGTAGGCCAAGTCGAGTGAAAATCCAGCTGTTGTCCGGTTTCTTCACTGAAGATATCGCCGACTGAGTGTCATCGTCTGCTGTATCGATTCGTTGTATGAGGGGTACTGCCAACCCATACATAGGCAATAATTCTTCCTTGATTCTCTGGAGTTCATCGCCGTTATTGCTCTGCAGCATGACAGGTTGATCCTGGTCGTAGCCAAAAGTCACCAGCATAGCGACAAGCAGGCGACTCACATCCTTGCCGTCCTTCGTATACTGACTGACTGCATTCAGTTTGGGGGCGATCCCGATTCTACGCTGTTGCTGGTGTTCAATGGTTCGTAAAAGAGCGAGGGTCTCTTCCAGGCTGGCAATGCCTAGTGACGGTGGTACCGGTGCGGCGGGGTTGACGGAATCAGAACCGGTATCAATGGATCTGCGGAGCTGGCGTATTTCCTGAAGGGTGAAATCCGTGGTCTGGTACGAGCCATCATCATTTGCACGGTCAGGGAAGAGTTGATCAACATTGGTGAGATTGCCGAGGTCGTTCCGGGGGAAGATGATTAACTCGTCATCACTGGTAACAGCAAGGTTAAGCTCGATAAAATCAATATCTGCCAGGCCTGAGATGGTAATGGCCGGCAGGGTATCAGCGAGCGGGCCGTTACCTCCGCCATTGGCAGCGATGGTGATTTTTCCCTGGGCAAAAGATGTGGCTGTTGCACAACAGATCAGGGTGGCAATGAGAAAAAGTCCAATACTTACAGTTGAACGTGGGCGGCTAGGGATGAGCTGCGGGATTACGGTTTTCATAGTGGCCTGACAAGAGTTCTTTAAAAAATTCAATGGATGGAAATTCCTCTGAATACCGAACCGGCTTCTTCGAGCTTGGTTTGGCAATATGAACGAGATGTTTTACACCGTGGCTTTTAGCGGCGCGCAGCACATTGCTGTTGTCGTCCACCATGAGGGTGCGGTCTTTATCAAACCCCAACACCCGCTCCAGTTCTGCCCAGAACGGTGGCTGCTCTTTAGCTTCGCCGATTTCCTCGATAGGAATGATACGGTCGAAGTATGTGCCGATTGCCGCTTTGCCCAGTTTAATCTCAATGGTCTTTTCGTGGGCAGCGGTGACTAAACAGATATCTTTTTGTTCCCCTTGAAGAAAGTCGAGAAAATTAATTACATGGGGATGAACCTGGATCAAGTGATCTATTGTACATTTCAGGCCGGGGATATCAAGCTCAAGTTGTTCAGACCAGTAATCAACATTTGACCATTGCAGGGTTTTTTCCACACTCCGGTACCTCTCAAGAAGGGCTTGCCTGGCTTGTTCTGGGTTCAGGTTGTGATGGGCGGCGAATGCAACCGGCACGTATTCTTCCCAGAAATAGTCATCGAAATAGCTGTCGAGAAGCGTACCGTCCATATCGAGCAGGATGGTATCGATCTCGGGCCAGGTGAAAGACGGTTTGATAGGGGCATAATTACTGCTGGACATCAATCATAGTCTCCAGGTCGGAAAGAATTTTTTCAGCCACGCTGAAAACGGTTTCGGGGGTAGGCATGGCACAAGAGACGACAAGCCGCCCATCCGGGGTGAGCTTAACCTGGGGACCCTTACGGTTTTTACTGTGCTGATCGATATAGGCCAGCAGCTGTTCGGGCTTGATCGGGGTGGTGTCAAGAAATGAGAACACCAGGGTGTCCCGACCTTTTTCAAGCTTATTGATCTGCAGCTTGATCAATGATCTTTTGAGTGCCACTAATTTAAACAGGTTGCGGGTTTCTTCGGGCAGTGGTCCGTAGCGGTCCTCGAGTTCGTCCCGAAGGTCGAGGTACTGTTCTTCAGTGGTATTGGCGAGGGCGGCTATTCGACGATAGGTAACGTAGCGCTGACTGATGTCGAGCATATATTTTTCTGGAATATAGGCCGAGATCTGCAAGTTGATTTCAGGGTCGAGCTCTTCTTTGAAGATGTCTTCTTCACCGGCCAGGGCGCGGGCCTTGAGATCAGCCACCGTCTTTTGCAGCAGGTCGAGGTAAAGATCGTACCCGATGGCTGCGATATGGCCGGATTGAGACACGCCAAGGATGTTTCCCCCACCCCTGATCTGCAGATCGCTCATGGCCAGCTTGAAGCCACCACCCAGCTCGTTACAGTCCATGAGTGCCCGCAGCCGATCCCGGCTGTCTTTACTCAGGCTGTCGATGGATGGGACCAGCAGGTAGGCGAAGCTCTGGGTTGACGAACGGCCAACCCGGCCCCGCAGCTGATATATTTCTGCCAGGCCAAGCATGTCCGCCCGGTTGATGATAATCGTGTTGGCGGTGGGAATATCGAGGCCGGACTCGACGATGGTGGTACAGACCAGCACATCTATGTCGCGGTTGACGAAGGCCACCATGATATCTTCAAGTTCCTTGCCGGCCATCTGGCCATGGGCCACGGCTACCCGTGCTTCCGGCACCAGTTTCTGGATCTCGGCGGCGGTCTTGTGGATGGATTTGACCCTGTTGTGGATAAAAAACACCTGACCGTTTCTGCGCAGTTCCCGGCTTACGGCTTCCTTGATAACCAGAGTGTCGTGGCGGGCTATGAAGGTTTTGACCGGTCGGCGGTGTTCGGGAGGGCTGGAGATAACAGAGAGATCACGGATACCGAGCAGTGACATCTGCAGAGTGCGTGGAATCGGGGTAGCGGTGAGGGTGAGGATATCAACCTCGGCTCGCAACTTTTTGATTTTTTCTTTATGGCTGACCCCGAAGCGGTGCTCTTCATCAACGATGAGCAAACCGAGATTATTGAACTGGATATCTTTTGAGAGCAGGCGATGGGTGCCGATCAGCACATCGATCTCCCCGGCCTTGAGACGTTTCAGCGTGGTACGCTGCTGGGCGGGGGTGCGGAACCGGTTGATACACTCCACGGTAACCGGAAAACCGGAGAGCCGTTCCCTGAAGGTCTTGGCATGCTGCTCGGCCAGTACCGTGGTGGGCACCAGTACCGCAACCTGCATCGAGTCTTCCATGACCTTGAATGCGGCCCGGATAGCAACCTCAGTCTTACCGTAGCCAACATCGCCGCAAACAAGGCGATCCATGGGTTGATCAGAGGTGAGGTCATTGATTACATCGGTAATGGCCTGATCCTGGCCGGGAGTCTCATCAAAAGGAAAGGATTCCTCAAGTTCCGAGAATAACCCGCCGGGCGCTGAGAAACGGCGGCCTTCCTGCATCTCACGCTTGGCATAGATATCAAGCAGTTCATGGGCCACCTTCCACACCTCTTCCTTGACTTTGGAAGTGGTGATTTTCCAGTTCTGACTGCCAAGTTTGTCGATTTTCGGTTGCTTGTCGGATAGCCCTTCGTACCGGCTGATCAGGTTGAGTCTGTCAACCGGCAGGTACAGCTTGTCGCCATCACGATATTCAATCAGCATGAAATCGTTGGTGACACCGTTGATATCGATAGTCTGCAGTCCCTGGTAGTGCCCAAGTCCGTGGTCTCTGTGCACCACGATGTCGCCATCTCTGAGTTCGGCAAAACGGATAGGTTCACCCTGTTTATGGCGACCCTTTTTCTTTTTGCCGAGGCGCATCTGGCCAAACAGTTCACTCTCCGAGAGAACGTGGATTTTCTCCTGACGAAGTGAAAAACCCTGGGAAAGTTCATGATTGCAGAGCAGCAATTCGTCTTCCGCTTTTCCGCTGAACAGGTTTTCGATGGTTAATGGAGGTTCAACGATGGAGACATTGTGCTGGTGTTTAGACAGGAGCTCGGCAAGATTTTTGGTATGGCGGGGTGAGCGACAACACAATAGTACACGCTCATTCTCCTGTTGCCAGTGAGTGATCTGCTCGCTCAGTGGAGCGACAAGTCCGCGTTGGGTACGTTCCAGAGAAACCTGCTGCTTTAAGAGCTGGTGGCTGGCGGTGGCAAGTGAAATTTCCGGTACACCGTCCCTGGAGAAATCACTCATCAGGAGTTGGCGATGATTGGCCAGTTGGTCGGTTACAGCCTCGGGAGATAAAAAGATTGAGTCGGGGGGCAGAGCGGGTTTGGCTGTCTCTTTTGCCTCTAAAAAGTTGTTTTGGATCCGCTCAGAGACCAGTTCAAGATTCTGGTTGACGGCTTCCGGGTCGACCAGAACCATCAGCATATCTTTGGGCAGGAAATCAAAAACCGAGGCCGGCGGAGGATCCTGGTAGTAGAGGGGCAGAAAAAATTCCATACCGGCAAAACGCCTGCCGGTGGAAACCCTGTCAGCCATTCTATATGCCTCGTCTTCCTCCCAGCCATTCTTTTCGGCGTACTGTTTGAAGGCCCGCCCCAGCTGTCTGTTGGAGATTTCGGGGCGGTTGGCAATCACATCATGCACAGGCAGCAGCACCGCTTCCTGAAGTTCTCCACTGGAGCGCTGGCTGGTCGGGTCGAAAAATCTAAGGGATTCTATGGTGTCACCAAAGAAATCCAACCGCAGGGGACCATCGTGGAGCTCTCCGCCCTCGCTGATAAACGGTGGTGGATAGAGGTCGATAATGCCGCCCCGAACAGCAAAATCACCGACGTTCTGAACCAGTGCTACCTGTTCGTAGCCCAGGCGAATCAGGGTAGTGCGTAATTCATCCTGGTCACAGTCTTCACCGGACATGACAAGTTCAGCAGAATCGGTAAGGGCGGAAACCGGCAGTACCCTTCGCATCAGGGCCTCTAT
Source organism: Desulfosediminicola ganghwensis (assembly GCF_005116675.2). Lineage (NCBI taxonomy): Bacteria > Pseudomonadati > Thermodesulfobacteriota > Desulfobulbia > Desulfobulbales > Desulfocapsaceae > Desulfosediminicola > Desulfosediminicola ganghwensis. The sequence continues at coordinate 6,107 of NZ_CP050699.1, read as the reverse complement.
CGAAGTGACGACTATCTGCTGGTCTTTTCGCTCATGCAGTTGGTACAGGGTCGCCAGTCTGGCAGCGGTGGTGTGCTGGTCCGGACTCAGCTGGGTATAGGGAGGAATCTCGTACCCTGGGTAGACCAGCACCTGGGCAGTGGTGAAAAGCCTGAGATCCTGTTCAAAAACTGAGACCTGATGTTCGTCGGGAAGAATGCAACAACAGTTTGCCTGGGTGACGAGCTGACTGCATAACCAGGCGGAACTGCTGCCTCGGAGTCCGGAAACGCGGACAATTTTATCGGTGTCGAACTGTTTGAGGAGTTGCTTGTCCATGATAGAAAAAAAAGTGCCGGTTGCAGTATCTGCAACCGGCATTGTATGTCCTGTATGCCACACATTGGCGCAAATACGATTATTATTAGAAGGTGCCTCCGATACTGAAATCGAAGACTGAGCTGTCCTCATCTTCTTCAGGATCAAGATTCACACCGTAAACAAAACTGATCGGGCCAAGCGGTGACAGCCAGCGCAGACCAAGACCCACTGAAGTACGGACATTATCGACATTCCAGTCTTCAGAGTCATCAAGAACATTACCGGCATCGAAGAAGGTCAGGCCCTGGATACCCTGTTCTTCAATGATGGGGAAGATAAACTCGAGATTAGTGTACCACATCTTATCGCCACCCAGCCGGTTGCCATTGTCATCCGTGGGGCTGATTTTGGCATATTCGAAACCGCGCATGGTCCTGATGCCGCCAAGAAAAAAGCGCTCGAAGATTGGAAATTTATCATCTTCATGTTCAAAAGCCTGGCCGGCAGCACCTTTAACATGAAAGGTGGTGCTCATGATAAACGGAAAGTACCACTCAGTCGATGCTTCTAACTTGGTAAACTGAGAATCACCACTTAAAGGTCCACCTGCATACTTGGCACTGAGCGAATGTCTGGAGCCTTTGGTGGCACCGAACAGTTTGTTTCTGGTGTCACGGGAGAAGGTTACCTTCAGAGCACTGGTAACAGGCACTTTGGCAGACTCGGCAATCCTGAAGTTATAATCAGGATTTTCTATCTCCACACCAGGATTATCCGGATCGTCAATAAACTCTTCGGTTTCATAATCACTCAGTTGGGTATCTGTATAACTGTAATTGCCGTACACCCGCCATCTTTCCCAGATCGGATAACCGACACGAATACCACCACCGGTAGACTCCCTGGTATAGTCATCATACTCGCGCTCGGTGTCAAACAGATCAATACCCCAGGAGAGCTGGGAGTCATTCAGGCGTGGATCAGTATAACTGAGATTATAGGCTGTACTTGATCCACCGAGGTTGGCAGAAAATTGCAGGGTGTCACCGCGTCCCAGAAAGTTGTTTTCAGAGATAGAGCCCATAACGATGATACTATCAACCGAACTGTAACCGGCACCGATGCTGAAGGAGCCGGTGCTGCGTTCTTTCACTTCAATGTTAATGTTCATTCGGGTCGGGTCAATGGTGGGCTCGGGCGTAATATTGACCTCATCAAAATACTGGAGCCGCTGCAGGGACTGGCTTGACTGGCGCAACGCCTTGGAATTAAAGACACCTCCCTCGGCGATACGCAGTTCGCGGCGGATAACATTGTCCCGGGTACGGTCATTGCCACTTATGGTGATACGATTGATATAGACCAGATCGGCCTTATCGATCACAAAATTTACGTCGAGATGCTCCAGCATAGCACCTTCCTGGATATCCGGCCGGACGTTGGCGAAAGCGTATCCCTGTTCGGAGTAATAATCGGTGATGGCCATTACATCCTCACGGATAACGCTGCGGCTGATGTACGTCTGCTTACCCAGGGTGATGAATTTCAGCAGGGTCTCTTTATCGGTGATGAGATCTCCGCTCACGTCAATACTGCCTACCTTGAAGCGGTCGCCTTCTTCAACTTTGAATGTGACGTAGATCCACTCTTTTTCCTGTCTGATCTGCGGGTCGCCAATTTTAGCCTCAAGGTAGCCGTTATCATGATAAAAAGCAGCTATACGGCCTGAGTCCTGGCGAATAACCTCCATGTCGAGCAGGCCGGACGCTGTCAGCCAGCTGAAAAATCCCTTTTCCTTAGCCTCTATCTGCTTGAGCAGCACTTTGTCAGTGAACGCGGTGTTGCCTTCGATAGAGATCTCTTTGATGTAGATTTTCTTTCCTTCATCTACGGTATAGCGAACTACTGCTCCGGCATCGCTGGGGAACGTGGTCTCAACACTGACCTGAGTATTATAGTACCCTTTCGACTTGTAGAGCTCTTTGATTGCCTCAACACCCTCATTGACCGCAGTGGGGTTTAGGATGAAATGTTCGCGAACATTCGCGGCACCGCGAACATCTTCTTCTGAGAGGTCTTTCAAGCCTGAAAAGGTGACGGAGGCAATGACAGGTTTTTCAACAACCCTGAAGACAACATCTTTGCCGTTGTCACTGTCAGAGACGCGGATCTGGACGTCGTTGAAATAGCCCATTGAATATATGGCTCGCAGGTCTTCACGGAGGATCGTTTGATTATATGCTCCACCTGCCCGGCTTTTGATTTTACGGAGTATCGCGCCGGAATCGACCCGGGTGTTGCCTTCAGGGGCGATGGAGGCAATTCGGTATTCCCTGCCGGTGTAGGCCAGGATATCAAGAATAACAGTATTCAGAGCCCGTTGGATTTCTGCAGGGCTGTTGACGGTCTGGAAGAAATATTTTGGGGTCGATGGGGAAAGAGCGTCAAAAACTTTTATGTCGATACTGATCTGCTGGCCGATCTGGGTGAGACTGCCTGCAGCCACGTTATCGGTGTCGCTCTTGGCGGCAATAGTCTGCAGGGTTTCAGCAGGCGGTGGCCAACTCCCCTGGTAGTTGGCAACACTCTGGGCCTGGGACCTGGAAAGCGGCGTGAGGTTGTGCTCGGCAAGAGCACGGCTCAAAGCTGTATCGGCCTGGCTGGTCAAAGCTCCAGGGTTTTTGCCTGTATTGATTTTCAGCGGCAAAAAGGCGGTGTTGTTATCAGCTGCAGAAGCGGTGCTACTGAACATCATGGCCAAGATTGCGAACATATATACAGCCAAGTATACAGAGGTACGGGTTTCTCTGTTTGAAACCGGTAGTGTTCTGTAAAAATTCATAAAAATCCCTTTCCTTGAAAATGTCGCGGGGATACACCCCGGGCCAAAAGCCGTATTGCGGTGTTTATTGTGCCGTGTTAACTATTGATATCACGTGTAAAAACAGTTAATCGAGCGGTGAAGTCGAGCCGCTGAAAATTGCGACCATTATGCCATGTTTGTTGAAAAATGCAAAGGTCACAAAAGGATAAGGAAGAAAAAGATGATTTAACCATCATATGAGAGTAGCGGCTTTATTGCTGAATGGTTGATAATGAGTGGGGTGATAATTACCTGATCAAGCTGGAGATAATGAAATCGTTAATATTTATTAATTTTGTCAGAACAGTACTGCAACTCATTGTGCCGGACCGCTGTCGGGTGTGTGGTGAGTTTATCAGTCAGGCTGATCGGCCAGGTATCTGTCGAATTTGTTTGAATAAAATGCAAATACTGGACAGGCAGACATGTCATTGTTGCGGAAGGCCCATTGCCGGAGCGTTATTGGAGGAGCAAATCTGTGGCAGTTGTTTAAAAGTACCCCCTCCATGGAAAAGATGTTTTTCCCTTGTCCAGTATGATTCTCCTGTATCTGATTTATTGCATAATCTCAAGTATCGAGCTGACACCTCCGTGATGCCGGCTCTACAAAGTATTGTCAGTGAAGCTCTTTCAACAACAATGCATCAGGAGTTGAAAAATGTGGATCTGGTGCTGCCGGTACCGCTACATCCCTGTAGGTTGAAAGAGCGAGGTTTGAATCAGTCTGCCTATATAGCGAAGGCAATTTTCAAGCCGGGATTGGTGGATTGCTCTTCATTAAAGCGAGGTAAGGTGACTATTCCTCAGACGGGGTTGACCGGTATTGAACGGCGGCGAAATTTGCGAGGGGCGTTTGTGGTACATGATAAAGCATCGCTCAGGGGAAAAACTATCTGCCTGGTGGATGACGTGTTCACCACCGGTACCACTGTAATGGCGTGTTGTCATGCCTTGTCAAAAGGTGGAGCAACTGAAATTTATGTGGTTACTCTTGCGCGGGTTATTGTCAATCGCTAAAAAGTTTATTGAAAGGGTGTAGTTATGGTTAGGGATGAGTATGAGAAAAAAAAATAAAAGTTAAAAAAAAAATAGCATGGCTAATAGTTGTATAAGCGGTTGTTTTACTGAAATCTCCGTTGAGAATAGATAGTAAATTGAGAAATTTTTAATAAAAATGAGATATGTGCAGAAAAATGAAGTTAAACATTATGATTAAATTGTTGATAACTTTGCACGGGTCGCTCTAAAGCCTTTATATATCGTTGTTAAGAAGGAACCGACAAAAATGACGGTTTTGTCGGTGGAAAGGGGCGTGATTTCGATGAAACCCACGCGAAGACAGTCTTTGCGACTACGGATAATAACCGTATAGGCTATCAGGAAAATATCGAAAAATAGTCTTTGACTGGATGTGATGTTTTTGGGTATTCATTTCCCACGAACAGTTTTCCGGGAGGGTCTTCCCGGGTAAATCTTTGAAGTACTCAAATTTGTTTTAGCTGTAGGTGCTCCAGGCCGGTTTTAATGGCATTGGAGGTCTTATAATAGTGATTGTCAATTTTGGAATTTAATTGAAACGATTCTAAATCGCTCTTTTTGGGGAATTGTAGGGTAGTTTATGCTTTGGGATAAAACACAGGATATACTTAAAGACACTCTTTCCAGCTCAGTCTATAATCTCTGGATTGAACCGTTGAAATGTCTTGAGGTGCGCGATGATTCTATTTACCTGTTAAGCCCTGACAGGTACTTCAGCGCCTATGTTGCCCAGAAATTTCTTTCAGTCATTGAGGCCACTGTAAAGGAGTCCGGTTCTGTTCAGAGACGAGTTGTGCTCTGTGAGGATGATCGTGCGGCCAAGAGTGAGTCCGCTGCACCGAAGGCGCAGTTGAGACTACCGACGGTACCACAAAACAATTCCTCAATCCGGGCCCTGCACCCGAGGTACACTTTTAATGAATTCATGGTGGGGGAGTCTAACATCCTGGCAGAGTCAGCGTGTAAGGCGATTTCCATGCATGATGATTCTTTTGGTTCCTGCCTGTACATTAATAGTACAACCGGGCTTGGTAAGAGTCACCTGACCCATGCCATTGCTCACCGCGTTTTTAAAGAGTCACCGATGACCAGGTTGCATTATGTCACTGCTCAGCAGTTTGCCGCTGAGATGGTCAGGAATATCCAGACCAAAACCATGGATTCCTTTAAACAGAAATATCATGATCAGTGCGACATGTTGCTGGTTGAGGATGTCCACTCCCTGACAGGCAAAAAGAAAACCCAGGAAGAGCTGAATGAGGTACTTGACTGCCTGATCAAGTCTGGCAAACGGGTTGTGATGACCTCTAACCAGACTCCTCGGGAATTGGTCGGGATCGATAACGATTTTCGTTCGCGGATGTCTTCAGGTCTGGTGACCAGTATCAAGGAACCGGATGCGGCTACCCGTTTTCGTATTGTTGAAAAAAAGGCGACTTTGCATCAGCTCGGCATCGATGAAGATGGTGTTGACTACCTTGCCCAGCATATCCGTGGTGATGTTCGTAAGGTCGAATCGGCGATTGTTGCCATTCGGGCCAAGTCACGGTTGATGGGTGGCCAGGTTGACATGGACATGATACGCCAGGTTGTAGCGGAGGTGGTTGGTGGCGACAAAGTGTTGACCATTGCCATGATCAGTGACCTGATTGCCAGCCAGTTCAAGGTGAGCCTTGGGGATATGAAATCCAAATCCCGTAAAAAAAGTCTGACGTTTCCACGGCAGGTCGCTATGTTCCTTTGCCGGAAGTATACAGATGACTCCCTTGCGGAAATCGGCAGAGCGTTTAACAGGGATCACTCAACGGTACTGCATTCCATCAAAAAGGTCACCACGATGACCGCCCGTGATGCTTCTGTCAACGCCCAGCTGGAATTGTTGAACGGTAAGGTGAAGAATCTCTGA